>JBGTOF010000281.1:0-18699 GCA_041742695.1 Elainellales cyanobacterium
GGACGTCCTGCTTTTGCGCCAGTTTTCGCTGACGGGCTTCCACATCCCAGAATCCTTGCTGTCCCATTGGCCTGCTCGCTTCACTAATTCAACCTTATGATCTCATATTGAGACCACTTGGGCTATTTTTCGAGGTGCCCTGTATTTAGAGAGGCTACACCAGACTCTATTCCGCCAAACTGGGAGCAACTTCGTACTCAATAGGAATATTCACACCTAGCTCGGTTTTTCTGTCACATTGTCGGCTTTAGTGCGTTGGTCGGTGCGGTGATAGCAGAAACCTCGGATCACCTCCGTTCGAGTTAAGCAGTGTTTGAGCTGATCTCAAACTCATGGTCAGAGCCTGCAACTGTCGAGTAGATCAAGGATGTTTTAAAGACCGGTCAAACCTTGATTCCTTCGTACGCAAAATTGAGGTCTCAGGAGATTTTAAAACAGACCCTAGAACCATTGATGTTTTGAGACCCGCGCCGCATGAGGGTGCCAAAACACTTAATTCATCAACAACGCTTCAGGCGCTCTATCAAGTCGTTCTGGGTCGGTATACCGCTGTTGCTATACCATGTGGAAGCTGATAGATCTTGCTGAGAGAAAATATAATGACGCATTTTGGTGTGTTTTGTCCTGGAGCGATTGGCCATCTCAACCCTATGGGCAATTTGGGTCGTGAGCTAGTACGTCGAGGTCATCGAGTTACCCTATTTGGAGTGCCCGATGTGCGGATCAAAATGGCTCGATCGGGACTGGAGTTTTTTGAAATCGGAGCTGATGAATTTCCCCCCGGTGCCCTTGAGGCAATCTATGCTCAACTGGGGACAATGGACGGACTGGCGGGTTTAAAATTCTCGATTCAATGCTTTCAGAAAGAAGCAGAAATGCTGTTTCAACAGGCACCGCCAGCGATTCAGTTAGCTGGAGTTGAGGCCTTGATTATAGATCAGGTGACAACTGCAATGGGCACCGTCGCCGATCACCTCAACCTACCATTTGTCACGGTGTGCAATGCGCTTTTAATTAACCGCGAGCCTGGGATTCCGCCTTATTTTACCAACTGGCGCTACCAAGATACTCGCTGGGCTAGGGTACGGAACCGGATAGGAAACAGGCTGCTTCAATATCTCACGCGTTCAATCTGGAAGGTAGTGGTGCAGCAGCGGCAACGGTGGCATCTCCCACCTCACCGCCATCGGGAGGATGCCTATTCTCAGCTAGCCCAGATCTGTCAACTTCCAGCTGGCTTTGATTTTCCCCGCAAGCAGTTGCCTGCCTGCTTTCACTACACAGGGCCATTGCTAGCCCCGCAAAGTTTAGAGCCAGTAGCCTTTGACAACTCCACATTTCCCTTTGAACAGCTGACCTCAAAGCCTTTGATCTACGCCTCTTTGGGTACTCTGCAAAACCGCAACTGGAAGATTTTTGAAGCAATTGCAGAAGCCTGTTTAGGTCTGGAGGCTCAGCTGGTTATTTCTTTAGGTGATCCCAATCGAGATGTAGCGACGCTTCAGCTACCCGGTTCACCGCTTGTGGTGGCTTATGCCCCTCACCAACAGCTGATTCATCGCTCATCGTTGGTCATTACTCATGCCGGGATGAATACTGTGATTGGCGCTTTGAGTTGTGGTGTGCCTTTGGTTGCTATTCCCATTACGAATGAACAGCCAGGAATTGCTGCCCGACTGGCCCAAACTGGAGCAGGGAAGGTCGTTCCCCTTGCAAAATTGACGGTGCCTAAGCTCCGCGCCGCTGTGGAGACGGTGTTGGCAGACCAGTCCTATCGAGAGCAGGCCACTATGATGAAAGCTGAGATTCAGCGCTGTGGCGGTGTGGCGGCTGCCGCAGATGTGATTGAAGCGGCGATCGCCCCTATCCACTAAGGCCGAAAGCTCTCTCCGCGCATCGAGTCTAGAACTCAGCACTTGCGGTTTTGGCACTCCGTCAGACGATCGTGCTTTTTATCCCAGGCTGCTGCTGTTGCCAAGTCTGGAGTGCGTCGCGGTGGATGGTGAGCCAAGGCATCTGCGTGGCTTGGGCTAACTGCGCGCAGTCGTCATATTCTGGATGGGCGTTGAGAAGTTCGCCGCTGTTGGGGTGCTTCGCCACCTTGACCCGCACGGTGCCGTAGGGTAAATGAACGGACTGAATAGCTCGCTCTAGAATGGTGCGCTGTTGGACGGAGCGGCGAATCCCCAGGGTGGTGGTTTCCCTAAATAAAATGCGCTCGCAGGTGTCGGCCTGATCAGGTTGGCAGATGACGGTGATGAGCGTGCCCAGCCGCGATTTTTTCATGGTGACGGGTTGGGTAAACACATCGAGCGCGCCCTGGCTGAGCAGGGTGGCAGTGGCATAGGCGATCGCTTGGGGGGTGACATCATCAATCTGCGTTTCCAATACGACCACTGTTTGGGGTGCGGTAGCGGCAGACTCCTGCGAGGCGGGGCCTGGGTCTGGCCCTGAGTCCGCATTTAACTCTGAGCTGGAATCTGTGATTGCGGTGTCGATGATGGTGTCAGAGCGATCGCTGGACTGCGGCTCTGGTGAGATGGGGTGCGGATGAGCGTGCGGGGGCAGTGCAGTGCGGGTGCGATCGCCCCTGGGTTCGTCAGATTCGCCAATCCACAGTCGCAAAATATTAGGAATTTGCAGATCTCGCGACCCTGCCCCCAAGCCAATGCCTTGGAGCCGCATGGGCGGGGGTGCCCCAAAATCATGCGCTAGCGTGGTGGCGATCGCCGCTCCCGTCGGGGTGACCAATTCACGCTCAATGCCATTGCTATAAATCGGAACGTGACGCATTTCAAACAGTTTTAGCACCGCCGGTGCCGGTACCGGAATGCGCCCATGCGCCGCCCACAGGGTGCCACCGCCCACCGGCAAGGCCGAGCAGTAGATGGCCTCAATGCCCAGCCAGTCTAGCCCCAGGCAAGTGCCTACCACATCCACAAGGGCATCTGTAGCACCGACTTCGTGGAAGTGAATCTGATCCGCAGCTTTGCCATGCACTGTTCCTTCTGCTTCGGCAAGTTGCTGAAAAATGGCTAGACTCCAAGCCTCTACTTGGGCGGGCAGGTTGCCAGCGCGAATCAACGCCGCAATATCAGCGAGGGTGCGCGTGTGGGTATGAGCAGCCTCGGCCCCCTTGGGGTGCGGATGTGTCTGGGAGTGCGTGTGGGAGTGCGTATGGGAATGGGCGATCGCCCCGGTTGTCGTGTGAGTCGAGTCAGCCTGAGTCGCCGCATGAGATTGCTCATGCACAAAGGTATAGTGCGGGTCGACCCCAGCCTCCCAGTTGGGCGGATCAACCATCCCGACAGCTTTTAGCAACTCCACATGCACCTTCGTCGCTGCCTGCCCGTTTCGCAGCACCGATTCTACCCGCAGCTCAAACTCTTGCCCCACGCTCAGCCGCCGCAGCTGTTGCACAATATAGTCCAGCGGTACGCCGGCATGAACCAGCGCCCCTAGGCACATATCGCCCGCAAGACCCGTCGGGCAATCAAGATAGGCCAGTTTAGTCATACCCATAAAGCCTGTGTGTTGAGGTTCTGTATGTTGAGAGATAGTGAACCGCATCACCAAACGCAAGGCGCAATCACCCTACGCAGAATAGCAAGCGGCGATCGCCCGTCCCAGACTAAGATCAGAGAACGTGCCAAACGATACAGATCTGCATGGCTTCGCGTTCACGCTTTCAATTGTAAGTTTCTTATCTATTAAGTTCGATGGCAAAGGTTTACAGCCTGCATCCTAAAGATCCACAAACTCGCAGCGTCGATCAAATCTGCGCTGCATTGCGGCAGGGGGCCGTCATGCTCTACCCCACGGACACGGTTTATGCCATTGGCTGCGACCTAAACTCTAAGCCCGCCATCGACCGCGTCCGCAACATCAAGCGCTTGGCAAATGATAAGCCCCTGACCTTTCTCTGTTCATCGCTCTCCAACATTGCCAGCTATGCCCACGTCAGCGATCCGGCCTATCGGCTGCTCAAGCGGTTGATCCCCGGCCCCTACACCTTCTTGCTGCCCGCCACCAAACTTGTGCCCAAGCTGGTGATGGAGCCAAAGCGGCGCACTACGGGCATTCGTGTGCCCGACCATGCGATTAGTCAGTCGCTGCTGAGTGCGCTTGATCGCCCTATCATTTCAACGTCAGCCGCCTCCAGTTTGGATGTGGAGGAGCGATACCTGTCAAAAGCAGAACTATTCGATGAGCTGGAAAACCGCGTCGATATTATCATCGATGACGATTTGCCGGTGGAATGGCAGGTGTCTACCGTGCTTGATCTCACCGGAAATGAGCCTTGGGCTGTGCGCCGGGGGCTAGGCTGGGACGCAGTGGCCGACTGGGTATCGGAAGAAGAACCCATATCGTGAGGGTGCTCTGGGCATACGATACAGTGCATACGGTACAGGGTACACGGTTAAAGGCGGTATGCCGTGAACCCGCCGACCCGATATCTGTCGCTGACGCTGGTTCAGTGGTCGAACTCACGTGCTTAGTGGACTACTCGTGCACCAACTGATTGGGACACACACATCTTGTGATGGAACTTTCCTGTCGCAAGGGTTCCACAAACCTATCTATCCCCCTCAACTCCCATCGACACAACACAGGCAATACCGCAATTTTTGTCGCCTTATCCTCCAGCTTGAGTATTCATGTGGGACAGCCAGCAATGGCAAGACAAAACGATACAATAGGGGCTTCTAGGCGAGCACTGGAGATAACATGGCACGCATTGCAGTCGTAGATTATGACATGGGCAACCTGCATTCCGCCTGCAAAGGGCTCGAGCAGGCAGGGGCATCCCCCATCGTGACGGATTCTGCGAAAGAACTGCTGCAGGCCGATGCAGTCGTGTTGCCGGGGGTTGGCGCGTTTGACCCCGCCATTCAGCATTTGCGATCGCGCGACCTTATCCAACCTTTGCGAGATGTGATCGCCAGCGACATTCCATTTCTGGGTATTTGCCTAGGCTTGCAAATTTTGCTGGACGGCAGCGAAGAGGGCCATGAGCCCGGCCTGGGCGTTGTACCGGGCATGGTGCGGCGGTTTAAGCCAGAACCCGGCATCACCGTTCCCCATATGGGCTGGAATCAATTGCACATGACGCAGCCGGATTTGGCGCTGTGGCGAAAGCTTCCTGTTGATCCCTGGATGTATTTTGTGCATTCGTTTTATGCCGCGCCTGCAGATGCAGGAATGAACGCCGCCACCATTACCCACGGTAGCCAAACGGTAACTGCGGCGATCGCCCGCGACAATCTAATGGCCGTACAGTTTCATCCTGAAAAGTCATCCACAGCCGGGCTGCAAATTCTGGCGAATTTTGTGGCGCGGGTCAACACGGCGCAACTGGCGTCTGCCAGTGCAACCCGATGAGCCTTCGCATTTACGGCAACCGTCCCCTCAAGACTCTGCCGGGGTTAGCGACGCGCCCGACCCCATCGCGGGTGCGTGAGGCATTGTTCAACATCTGGCAGGGACGCGTGGCGGGCTGTCGTTGGCTTGATCTGTGCAGTGGCAGTGGCTCGATGGGCGCGGAGGCGCTGTGTCGCGGAGCGGCGGCAGTAGTGGGCATTGAGCAGTCGAGCCGCGCCTGTGGCGTGATTCGCGAAAATTGGACCCGGCTGGCTACACCCGATCAATCTGTCCTGCTGCTGCGGGGGGATGTGGTGCAGCGGCTATCGGGCTTAGCAGGTCAGCAGTTTGACTGCATCTATTTTGATCCGCCCTATGCCAGCGACCTCTACGAACCCGTGATCGGGGCGATCGCCCACCACGGCCTCCTAGATCCTCAGGGAGAACTGGCGATGGAGCACAGCCCAGACCGCTGGACGCAGACAGACCTCGTCCAGTGGGAGGCACGGGTGCCCCCATTAGAAATTTGCCGCCAAAAAGCCTACGGCAATACCGCGTTAATGTTTTGGCAAGGGGCGATCGCTCCGTCTATCTCTTCACTTGAGAACACCGAGCGGAACTCTCCCCATGAATCTCCCTAACCTGATCACCCTATCGCGACTGCTAGGCGTGCCATTTCTGCTGTGGCTGCTGGTGCAGCCCACCGCCCAGCAGCGCTGGATTGCGCTCGGAATTTTCTTACTTGCCGCAGGGACGGATTGGCTGGATGGCTATCTCGCCCGGCGGCTCAACCAAATTACTGACCTAGGCAAATTTCTCGACCCGCTCGTGGATAAACTGCTGGTGTTTGCCCCGTTTTTGTCATTGATTGAGCTGGGCCAGGTTCCCGCTTGGAGCGTATTTTTGATTTTGGCTCGCGAGCTAACCATTGCTGGGTGGCGAGTTAACCAGCCCACAATTTCGGGCGCAAACCTATGGGGCAAGCTGAAAACTGTAAGCCAGATTGGGGCGATCGCCCTCCTCATCGCCCCCCCCACTGCCGAAAGTGCGATCGCCCAGATTGTCTACTGGGGCGCCGTCGCCCTGACACTCATCTCAGGGGCCATCTACCTAGTCCCACCCAAGAGCAGCACCCCGTGATCACCTGCCCAATCAGCACTCCATTCTCTTAAGCGGCTATTAAGGACACACATCGTGACTCTTACCCCCTCAGTCTCCCTCTCCTAAAAAATGGGCGAGGGGGAGGCTAGACAAGGCGCGCCGGCTACCATTCGCCCGTTTTGGGCTATTAAGTATACAGATCTTGTTGTCATCGGCCACATCCTGGAGATCCCCCTAAATCCCCCTTAAAAAGGGGGACTTTGAATCCAGTTCCCCCCTTGCCAAGGGGGCTAGGAGGGAACAATCCTGTGAAGGTCTACTTTAGGGACTCATATGTACTGAGTAGCCCCAAGCGGAAATAATCCTCAGCGCGTGAGGTATGGAAGGCGCAACCCGCCCCAAAATTTAAGACTCAGCCGTCCAATTTACCCAGTCTTGAGGCTTCAGAAACACCTCGTACAATTCTGCTTCAGGCGTATTCGGCTCAGGTTGGTAGCTGTATTCCCAGCGCACCAGCGGCGGCAGAGACATCAAGATAGATTCCGTGCGCCCATTGGTTTGCAGGCCAAAGATGGTGCCCCGGTCATAGACCAGGTTGAATTCCACATAGCGGCCTCGGCGATAGAGCTGAAAATCGCGCTGGCGATCGCCATACGCATCTTTCTTATGCTTCTCTGCAATGGGCGTATAGGCTGGCAAAAAGGAATTGCCGCAGTCCTGCACAAACGCAAACAGGTCGTCCCAATTGCGCCCGTCAACCTTGCCCGCTTGCTGGCTGTAGTTGGCCGCTGGCGTGTCGCTATGGGAGCCAGGATAGGACACTGGATACAGAGTTCCTTGGGTGTCTTGATAGTCGAAGAAAATACCGCCTACGCCGCGCGTTTCTTTGCGGTGCTTTAAGTAAAAATATTCGTCACACCACAGCTTAAACGCCGGGTAGTAATGAGGATTGTGGCGATCGCACGCCGCTTTGATTGTGCGATGAAAATGCGCCGCATCATCTTTAAACGGATAGTAGGGCGTTAGATCAATGCCACCGCCAAACCACCACACTGGGCCAGCCTCAAAGTAGCGATAGTTGAGGTGCACTGTGGGAATATAGGGGTTGCAGGGATGCAGCACCATCGACGTACCCGTCGCATAGAAGCCATGCCCCGCCGCCTCGGGACGCTGCACCAAAATCGAGGGGGGCAAATCCTTGCCCCACACTTCAGAAAAGTTAACACCGCCCTGCTCAAACACCTCGCCGCCCTTCATGACGCGCGATCGCCCGCCGCCCCCTTCATCGCGCACCCAGCTATCTTCTTGAAATTGCCCACCGCCATCCAGCGTTTCTAAGCCATCGCAGATGCTGTCTTGCAATTGCTTCAAGAAGGCACTCACCCGCTCACGAGAATCAGACGGGGGCAAGGTGTTGCCGCCCTGATGATGCGCACCTGCCGCGCCGTCAGGGGCATTCGATGAAGATTGAAACGTCACATCAGAGGTTGAAAAATTAGCCATAACCCAACAGCTGCTCACAAGTCAGGATCTAGCCTAGCCCGAATTGCACCCCAAACAGTCCACACTCGCCGGAATGTAAACAAGTTGCAACATGACCCTCGCGATTCTTAACCGTGCGCGTCATCCGTTCACCTACTCCGCGTGCTTCGGAGCGTGAATGCCGCTCAGGCTGGGGGATTCTGACAGATGAGTCGCGTTCGCAATTCTCAAACTTTCAGGAGACTCCGACGCCCCATTCACTCCACTACAATGGGGACTTGGGAGAAAACGTGTCAATAGAATCTAGGTGTTATCAAAACGTCACTCAAGCTAGACCTGTGCACGGAGCGCCTTATATTCTGGGGCGTTGGCAACCTGCCTGAGAGCATAGCTCTGAGGGAGAAGCCCAAACGCTCACAAGAACGGGACGCTCTCTCGCCAGACTCAGGCCAGAAACCAGGCCGGAAACCCTAGCCAATCGACGACCTTAGACCGTGAAAATGCTGCGGACTATACAGTGTTCTTAGACGTTTTCTAGAAGGTTAATGTATGGACGGGAAGGCCTCAGGCGCAAAAAGGCGGATTGAGATAAAGGGGCGATTCCTGAGGTAATCTGCTCTGTGCCATACGAATGCCGAGAGGGCTATGCATGTTGTAGAGCAAGCGTTTTAGGTTGGTGTGAGGCAACGCTGTAGGAGTGGAGTGATGATAGGCTGCTGGTTCAAACAATCGCATCGAGCAGAGAACCGCTGGGTGCAACCATTGGTGGAAACCTACCACGCCGTGAGTACGGCCTCGGTGGATGAACTTTGGCACAAAGTCACAAACCTGGCAGATATGTCCTGGCATCCGATCATTGCTAGCACGAATGTGCCACAGGGTCTAATTCCCAAGCCGGGACTGATCTATAAGGCATTTACGCGATTGCTACCCATTTTTCCGGTGCAGATTTTTGTAGAGCGGGTGCTGCCCCGGCAGTTGCTTAGCATACGGGTGCTGGCGCTGCCAGGTGTAGAAGAACACATTACCTATCGCGTTGAGTCTACGCTGTGTGGCACGCAGGTGTCTTATTCGGTGACGCTGCGGGGCTGGCTCTCGCCGCTGGTATGGTCGCTCACCCGCCGCTATGCCGCTCGCGTGGCCGTAGAACTAGCCCAGGCCGCTGAAGAGGCAGACCCTATCTCTACTTCCTCTCTAAAGGCCAGCACCCGGCGAGCGGCTTATCCGGATCTGTTTGCGGCGATCGCCCTGTCGCTAGGCTTGGGGACTCTGCTCTCCCAAATTCCACAATCCCAAGTGTTCTAGAGCGGACCAGGGTAGAGCTTTGACGGGGCTAGCAGGGCTAGTTGGCCCCAACCCACACTGGACTAAACCAACACACGTATAAACAACGTAATAAACGCACATGGACGACTGGCAAGCAGATTGGGAACGACTGGTAGAAACGGTATTGCGCGACGTTGGGCAGTGGGTGGATGAGGTCGCCCAAGGGGTAGATGACGCAGCGGAGGCAGTTGTCGATTTCTCTGACGATGTGGCTAAGCGAATTGACGAGGCGATCGCCCCTCGCTTAGATGAGTTTGATCACGAGATGCAGGGGTTTATGGAACCCTTGATGGATCCGCTGGTGGAGTGGTTGAGCAGTGTTGAAGCGGCACTGACGGGAACTGCTGCCCCAATCAATCAAACCGTTGACCCGATTTTGAACGAGCACTCGGCCTGTGTGGGCTGCCGCAACTATCATGGGCAAAGCTACAGCGGTCACATGCTCGTGTGCGCTATGCACCCCTATGGCTGGGATGATGACCACTGCCCCGATTTTGAATCGACGTGGGGCGATCGCACGTAATTCTTCTAGCGATCCTGTCTAGAGTACCGATGGGTAGGTCTAACGGTGCCGCGCTCACCGGGCTAACCGAGGCGGGCGATCGCTCTACCCTTCCACCCGATAGCCTAAATCCGCCAAGCGCAGGCGCGACTGCCGCCACTTGGGCTGCACCTTTACAAATAGCTCTAGATACACCTTTCCCATCACCATCTTTTGAATTTGCATCCGCGCCTCGGTGCCAATGCGTTTTAGCATTGAGCCACCCTTACCAATGAGGATGCCCTTTTGGGAGGTGCGCTCTACATGCACGGTGGCAGACACATGGGTGATATCGGGCTGTTCATCCACCCGCTCAATGGCGATCGCCACTGAATGGGGCACCTCGTCACGGGTAAGCAGCAGCACCTGCTCTCGAATCAGCTCGGCCATGATGAAGCGCTCTGGCTGGTCGGTCACCAAATCTGGCGGATAGTAATAAGGCCCTGGCTCAAGATGCTGAATTAGCTGGGTTTGCAGGGCGTCTAGTCCTGCCTCCGTCACCGCCGAAAACTTGAAGACGGGCCAGGGATGATCGCCCGTGAGAGCCTGGTAACTCGGGTCAATATCTGGGCGATCGCTCGGCTGAGCATCTGCCTTGTTGATGCCGAGAATCACAGGCGTGGTGATGTGGTCTAAAAGAGCCGATACGAAGCGATCGCCCCCGCCCGCTTCTACCGTTCCATCCACTACAAACAACACCACATCCACAGAGTCGATGGCAATGCGGGCATTTTGCACCAGCACCTTGCCCAACTCATGGTGGGGCTTGTGAATGCCGGGTGTATCCACCAAAATGAGTTGCGCGTCGGGGGTTGTGAGAATGCCCCGCAGTCGGTTGCGTGTGGTTTGGGCAACCGGAGAGGTAATGGCTATTTTTTGCCCTACCAGCTGGTTCATGAGGGTCGATTTGCCCACATTGGGTCGCCCCACAATGCCCACAAACCCCGATCGAAACCCCGGCGGAGCGGTGGGAATCGAGACGATATCGGGGAGCACAGCGGGTTGAGACGGACTTAAATGACTATCCATAAATCGACCAGACACCAACACGTAAGGGATTCAACAGGGACAATTGGCCGCAAAGCAAGGGCGACGAACGTGGCACAATAACCTTATCAGCGATACCACCATGGTAGTGGTCTTGATGTCATGCTGTTTCGCCACAGCCACGCCTGTGCCGCAAATCCGTGAATTGCGAGGGCGATCCCTCCGTTAATCGGACGATTTAATGGCGTTGGTCAGCAGGTGAGCGCTTAATGGGCTGGGTTGAGGGCTTATTGTGATGAACCCATCGTTGCAATACGTTGATCTAACGGTTGGTTAACCTAACGGATGATTTAAAGTGGGGATAGAAAAGGCTTGCCTGGATTGGCGCATTCTGCAGAATGCTAGCCTAGGGCAATCAGGGAAGCTAGGGGGCATTGCTATCGTTGAACTTGACGCTGTTTTGTCCTATTGCACATGGCTATGTTTCTTCGTAAACCGATGGCGGATGGAGGGCGATCGCCCCACGATCCCCCGTCCAATGCTTCATGGCTGCGGGGGTTGGGCTGGCTGAGCCTGGCAGCAGTGCTGCTGGTGCCGTTAGGGGCAGGGGCTTGGGCAGTTCGCAACCTGACCCAGCTCCCTGATTTACCCACCTGCTGGGCTACCTCAGTGGGCACGGCTCCTGCGTCCACCCAGTTATATTGCGCTGAGGGTCAGGCTAAAAAGGGCACGATAGAGGGTTATCGGCAGGCGATCGCCCTCGCTAGTCGAATTCCGCAGGATGATCCCATTCGAGCCAATGGCGATCGCCTGATGCAGTACTGGGCAGAGCAAATCTTGCGCCAAGCCGAGGCGGCCTTTCAACAGGGAAACTTGACTCAAGCCATAGAGATTGCAAAGCAAGTCCCCGCCAGCGCCAGCGTGCGCGCTGAGGCTGTAACCAAAATTGACGAGTGGGAAACCACCTGGCAAACCGCAGAATCTATCTATGACCGAGCCGTATCGCTCATTGACGCAGAAAACTGGCATGGCACCCTCATGGCTGGGCGAGAATTGCTAGGCCTCAACAACCAATATTGGGCCACCACTCGCTATCAAAACCTAATGCAGCAGCTTCAGACCGCCAGAGATAGCGCCAAGCAAGCCAAGGCAGATAAGCCAGACGCGACGGCTCCTCGCACGGTAGACGAGATGATTGCGCGCTGGGAGCAAGAGCAGGTCGCAGAAGACGACACTCGCCTGCAGCAGGCTACTCAGCTCGCAGGCAACGGCACGACCGATGGGCTGCGAGCGGCCATTGCCGAAGCTCAGCAAATTCTTTACGGCACTGCCCGTTATGAGCAGGCGCAGCAATCTATCACCCAATGGCGACAACAGCTGGAAACCCTAGAGGATAGCCCATACCTCGATCGCGCGGTGCAGTTGGCCAACGAGGGCAACTATCGAGACGCTATCAATGAAGCCAGCAATATTGGCTGGGGGCGATCGCTCTATGACGAATCACGGCAGCGCATTAATACCTGGCGAGAGCAAGCCTATCAGCGCTCGTCCCCGGCACCCAATGCTGCCACTACGGTGCCTGCAGCAACTGACCCTAGCCCCTATACTCCCATCGTGGTTCCACCGTCTGCACCCAGTTCCGGCGAGGCTCTTGTGCTACCCATTGTGCCAGGTGCTGAAGGCAGCGATCCTCAGGCACCCGCACTGCCGAGGTCAGCGCCAGCTGCCAACAATTAGCATCCTGAATCAAGGGACAAGTTCTGCTCAGCAAACGGTTGATCAGCGTGCTGAAAACCCCTGTTGGCTTACGCTTTCTGCATCTGCGTAGGCGTCCTATCTCGTCAATGATTCAGCGGTTTCGGGTGAGCGATCGTTTTGAAAAAGGTTCATTCAGCTGGCCTCGTGTAATTCCGCAGGCATGCGCATGAGATGTTAAAAAATATACATCTAAAATTCCAGAAATACTGACTATAGTGAAATTAGGTCGCTTGTCCTGCTGCTAGTTTGGTTGAGTCGTTGCATCATGGGCTGTCTCGCGTTTGATGCGCTGATTTGTAGGTGCTGATTAGGATATGCAGTGATTTGGAATCTTTATCTAGCAAAGGTTTCACGAACGACTTGGGCTAGCCAGATCGGCAGTTGTTATCCGAGTTTGATGGCATGATAAGGGGCGGTACGGCGGCTCTCCGCCCCTATTATTGACGGGTGGAGCAATTTCACCTATTGGGTTCTGAAGTTTTATCATCCCTTTGTGGAATGGAGTGGTGCGATCGCCCCATCTAGTGCCGCGACAATAGGATAAGACCGACCGAATGGAAGCCCCTTCTGCCTCTAGCGGGTTCCTCCAGATGTGATCAAACAGTCATAATTTGATGAATGTAGTTCTGATGCTTGCTATCCCTCATATTCAAGCAAGTTATTGTGCAACCTAGGCAAAGCAAGCAGTAAACCGACAATGGCT
The DNA here is from genome assembly GCA_041742695.1 of Elainellales cyanobacterium. Lineage (GTDB taxonomy): Bacteria > Cyanobacteriota > Cyanobacteriia > Elainellales > Elainellaceae > Kaiparowitsia. Next base: position 13,260 of record JBGTOF010000281.1, read on the forward strand.
GCAGATCCACGCGACCCAAATTTACCATCGGAGGCATCATCTCCTGAGCTATCGGGTGATGCCGCTTCTGCAACGGGAACGGCAGATCTACTGGCGCTGCCGTTTATTGAGCAGTGGTTTGCAGCATCTTCAGAGGCGATCGCCCTAGTCGATCTTGACTTACACATCCTCAAAGGGAATGCAGCGCTGGCGCATTTGCTGGATGTGCCACTGCCAAAGGTGACTCAACATCGGTTGGATCAGTTTATTGATGATCCCAAGGCCAGTCTGTTGAGCCAACTGCCAGCGGCCTCACTAGGCCAGCAGATTCAGGCTGAGGTGGAACTGCGGCGGCCCAATGGGCAAGTGCGGCAGGTAGATGGGGTGGCGATCGCCCACTGGATGCCGCAGCAGCACCTACTATTACTGCGCGATTTAACCGACCAGCGCGCTGCCGCTGCCGATGCCTGCCGCATGAAAGACGCCATCGATCGGGAGCAACAGGCCCGTACTCGGGAGCAATTTATTGCCACCATCTCGCAAGCTATCCGGCAATCGCTGGAGGTCTGCCAAATTCTGAATACAACCGTGGATCTGGTGCGCCAGTTCCTATCCGTCGATCGCGTTGTGATTTATCGCTTTCGAGCCGATTGGAGCGGTAGCGTCGTGGCTGAGTCCCTCAGTCATGCCCGCTTTTCTATCCGCGATCGCCCCATCGAAGACGCCTGCTTTCGGGGTGCCTTGCTGCATCCTTACCGCGAGGGTCGCATCCACCATGTCAACGATATTGTTGATAGCAACCTCGATCCCTGCTATGTCAGCCTGCTAAGCAGCATCAATGTGCGGGCGGTGCTGGTGATTCCTATTGTGGTGCATGAAGACCTGTGGGGGCTGCTGGTAGCACACCACTGCACTGGGCCGCATCAGTGGGCCGAAGTCAACTGGCTGTCGCTGCAGCAAATTAGCACGCAGCTTGGGATTGGCATTCACCAGGCACAGCTTTATCAACAGGTGCAGCAGCAGGCCCAGCGTGAGCGACTGCTAAATCGGCTAGGGCAGGCGATCCGCAGTCAGTTGAATCTCGAACGGTTATTTGAGACCGCCTCGACCGAAATTGGGCAACAGCTTCATCTGAACCGGGTTGAGATTGTGCGCTATCTGCCCCGAGAACAGATGTGGATCAACATCGCCTGCTACCGCAGTTCCCCCACGCTGATTAATGCGCTGGGCTTATCCATTCCCGATGAAGAGAACCAATTTGCGGATCAGCTACGCCAGCTAGAGCCTGTGCAAATTAACAGCTACGCTGCCGAGGCTGATACTCAGAATCAACCGTTTGTGTCGTCCTATCCTGGGGCTTGGCTGCTGGTGCCGCTGCTGGTGAGCAGCGAGGTGGGCGGGGTGCGATCGCCCACCGTATGGGGCAGCCTGTCACTAAACCGGCTAGAAGAACCCTATGATTGGCAACCCTGGGAGGTAGAACTCGCCCAACGCATCGCCACTCAACTCAGCACTGCCATTCAGCAATCGCAGCTCTACGAAGCCACTCAAACCCTCAACACCGCGTTGGAATATCAGGTTCAGATGCGGACAGAGCAGCTGCAACAATCCCTTGAGTTTGAAGCCCTGCTCAAGCGCATTACCGATAACGTGCGCGATAGCCTAGACGAGGCTGAAATTTTGCAGACGGTGGTGCAAGAACTGGGACAAGTGCTGGATATTGCCGGGTGCGATGTCGCATTGCACCGTCTTCAGCGGCAAGAATCCGTCATTGTCTGCGAATATCTGGTTGACCCCGGGCTTGCCTCTGTGGTGGGGCGCACGACTCGGATGGAGTATGTATCAGATCGCGCTCGGCAGTATGCCCAAAAGGTCGCGTTTCAGTTTTGCAGTATTGTGCCTGAACCCACCCGCACCATTGAGCGCCGGTTTTCAGTGTTGGCTTGCCCTATTGTGGATGATCGGCAAACCTTAGGCGATCTCTGGCTGATGCGACGACGAGAAGAATCGTTTAGCCCAGCAGAGATTCGCTTGGTAGAGCAGGCCGCAAACCAATGTGCGATCGCCCTACGACAGTCGCGGCTCTACCAAGCAGCTCAGGCTCAGGTGCAGCAGCTAGAGCGGCTCAACCGTCTCAAAGATGACTTTCTCAGCACTGTTTCTCATGAGCTACGAACGCCCATCGCTAATATCAAAATGGCGACACAAATGCTAGAAATCATTCTCTATGAACCTGGGAATGATCAGCAGCTTAACCAAGTCCTAGTTCAGTCAGCGTTGCAGCAAACACCTCTCGACGCTAGTCGCGGAAGCCCCACCCAGAGGCTCAACCGCTACTTTCAGATCTTGCAGGACGAGTGCCGTCGCGAGATTCAACTGATCAACAACTTGTTGGATTTGTCACGGCTCGATGCTGATACAGAGCCGTTGATGCTCACCAGTATCGATTTAGCAGCTTGGGCCGGACATGTGGTAGAACCCTTTATCATCAGGACTAAAGCCAATCACCAAACGCTGGCGATCGGTATTCCCGCCACACTTCTCCCCATCACCACCGATCTGTCCTACCTAGAACGTATTCTTAGCGAACTGCTAAACAACGCCTGCAAATATACTCCAGCACATGAAACCATTACACTCTCAGTCACACGGATAACCCCAACCAGAGAACTAGATGAAGATGCTAATCGGAATGCAGTCCACACAAACCTATCTATATCGTCTGTTCAAGCGTTGAATGAAGACGGAGTAGCTGATTTAAGCCCAAATCCTTTAGATTCAGATGATTTAGATCTAGATGATCAGGCAGATATCGATTCAGAAAGGAGAATAGGTTCAGAGACCGAACAGAAGTCAGCATTCGAAATTCGACTGTGCAATAGCGGCATTGTTATTCCTGAGCAGGAATATGATTTGATCTTTGAAAAGTTTTATCGCATTCCTACTAATGATCCCTGGAAGCATGAGGGAACGGGACTAGGATTAGCGCTAGTGAAGAAGCTGGTTGCCAATCTTCACGGCACAATTAAAGTTTGCAGTGATGACCACCAGACTTGCTTTGTTCTAACGTTGCCCAATTTGCCAGAACGCACGAATTAAAATCAGTCTTGTCATAACGTGAATTTGATAGCGTTGGCCGAACTGGCGTTTATCCCAGGCGACTCTTGATGTGTGTCCCCCCGCTGCATAGGGTTGAAATTGCGACAGAGCATTGGGGCTGCGTCGCAATTGCGTTCTACCCTATTGCTCATAGCGCTTGAAGCGCTGGTTAATTCCTACAGATTTGTAGAGCCCTGTCAAACCTCACTCCCTCGGGGTTCTTCAAAACTACTGGTTTCTATTCAGGCCACCCGCTGAGCCCATGGTTCCAGCAACCGTTCAGTTAGACCCAAATTTTTGCTTCGCTTGGTCATAAACCTCAACTGTAATTTGCGATGCGCCCATCTCTTGGGCCAACCTTTCGATTTTTTTGCGCGCTGCAGGTCGCACAAAAAACGGAATTTCTTTCAATCTTGCTTCGGCTTCGGCAGTCCATTCAATACTCATAACTGGAGTAAAACCTATTTCATTAGTGGTTAAACGTGAGCATAGGGGCAAGTTGCCGTTATCACGCTGCTTCTTAATGTATCGCGGGTTCGAAAGCCGAGAGCCCGCAAAGGATAGGAGCCGATTTTATCCGAGATGCTAAAGCCAAGCTTTTAGAGCTGCTGTAGCTGATTTTGTAACCATGGTGACTATCCTGACGCTAGCCGATACGGTGGAGAAGTGAACCTAGTTGTACAGGCTGTGGTGGTAGGAGCAATGAATCATCTTATATCTCAACTTAGTCGTTTATCTTTAGTGCGTAGTCGCGGGTCGTTTGTGCTGCTGAGTGGGCTGCTGCTGGGGGCGATCGCCCAATCCAGTATCGCCTTGCCCATTGCCCCCCAGCTCAGCCCCAGCTCGGCAGAATCCGCCCAGCCCCAGCGACCTGCTGCCGCGCCCTACGTACCACGTTCAATCATCTGGGGAATGCAGCGCGATGTGGTAGAACGCGAAAACCTATCGCGGTGGGATCTGCAGGTGCATAGCCAAAGCCGTGTCGTGTGGAATGATGGCTGTCTGGGCCTTGCTGCTGACCACGAGTTTTGCACCCTGGCCCTGGTAGAAGGCTATCGAGTAGAACTTACCGATGGCAACCAGATTTGGGCCTATCGGAGCGATCGCACTGGCCAAACAATTCGTCAGGAGCCAGAGCTGGTGGCCGATTTCCCCAATGAAGACAGCCTGTTGCCAGAGACCGAGACCCGCGCCCTGCAAACCATCGCAAACGATCTAGGCAAGAATGTGGACACCCTGCGGATGATCGAATCTCAACCCGCAACGTGGGACGGCTGCATGGGGGTCTATGAACCCAATCAGGGCTGCACGAGGATTGCTATTTTCGGCGCGCGCATCATCGTATCCGATGAAAGCCAAAGCTGGGTTTACCACATCTATCAGGATGGCTCACGTGTTGTGCAAAACGACACCGCCAGCGCAGGCCAACCTAGCGTCGTGCCATCCTTCATCCCAGAAGGAAACGATCTGCCCAGCCCCAATACAGAACCCGTGGTATTCCGCTCTTCAATAAGCGGAGGCTTGGGCGGTGTTCGCATCGAGAAAACGCTGCTAGAGAGTGGCGTGCTGCGGACTCAAACTTGGCGGATGGGCGAGCCCAGCGATGACCCCATCGAAGAAACGCAGCTTTCGCTGGCGCAGGTTGACGCCTTTCGACAACTGCTCGATGAGCAGCGCTTTGGCAACTTCAACCGGATGCGCTACATCACAGAGGCGGCCTTCGCCGACTACCCCACCATTACCTTTGAAGGGATGGGGACAACGGTTGAATACATCGATTTGATCCAGGCCGAGTTGCCGCCAGCACTCCAAACTGTGATCGAAGCTTGGGAGCAGCTATAGCCCCACGTTCATCGCTGCCAAGGCATTCATCACCCCTGTTTAACGTGAGTCTCCAATGCCAGAAAGCAGGAAGGTGCAAAGGCACAAAAAGTCTGACTAGAAAAGGGTTTCAGCTTTACCTATAGAACTTGTCTCTCAGGAGGTCGATGGCGTTGTTTTAGCCTCGATGCACGGGGCTGAAACAACGCTGAACCGTGCTGCTCATGTCGTGGGCAGCACGGTTTTGGGCATTTGCCGATATGACGTTGGTTGAGCAGTTGGGGATGCTCTATAAAACAGAAGGGATGCGGGCATTTGGGGACGATTTCTAAAGGCCGCCAAGATGGATTTCAGGGAAATAGCCAAAAAATTACATCCAATCTGGAGCGAGCCTTGTATTAACAGTAGAGCAATCAGGACGAGAGAGATTTGAACACTCTTTCGACTTGTAATTGGCTTTATCTGTTGATGATTTGTTCTCTTTTAGATTTTAGATTCAGAGTGTCGAACTCTGCCTAACAGCATTTTTCTACTATCTGCA
>JBGTOF010000294.1:0-2563 GCA_041742695.1 Elainellales cyanobacterium
ATGTGCGCGGTACCGGCTGCCGGGTTTATATGTCGGATATGAAGGCCCGCATTGAGGCCCGCAACCGCTTTTTCTACCCGGATGTGATGGTGACCTGCGACCCGCGCGATCAGGAAACTTCGCACTATAAGCACTTTCCGAAGCTGGTGGTGGAGGTGCTGTCTGAGTCTACGGAGGCCTTTGACCGGGGCGATAAGTTTGCCGACTATCAAACCCTGGAGAGCCTGGAAGAATACGTGCTGATCAACACGCGCCACCAGCGGGTGGAGTGCTTTCGCCGCAATCAGGCGGGGCTGTGGGTGTTGCAGTACTATAGGCCCGAAACCGCCACACCAGAGACGGCCACGTTTTGCCTAGAGAGCATTGGCTTTACCGATACCATTGCGGCCCTGTACGAAGACGTGACGCTGGAGCCAACTGAGGAAATCTCTGAAGCCTGATGTGAGGTGGGCTTGGTCTTTGCGATCATCGCAGCCCCCGCCAGCAATGGGTATGCCGTTGGGGGCTGGCAGGGTGTTTTACTCAATCAGCACGGTTTTGGTGGCAATTGCCATCCAGATGGCGTCTGTTTGGGAGGTTGCGCCAGAGATGCCGCTGGTGGGCGGCACGGGTATGGGGTCGCTCCAATCGTTGGGGTCGGTGTAGCCGTGGGCATAGAGGATTTTGATGGTGCGGTCTATGCCACTTAATATATGGCTGGACTGCTCCATCTTATCTGTTGAGACCGTTTCTTAAGCTTCTTTGTCAAAGTTCAGTAGTTATAGAATCAACGGCCAAGTCGAGTATTTTTGAAGTTAGAATTGATACTACACTGCAAATGATCCTCACGCACTACTATCACAGCGATGATAAGCCGTTTCAAACCTTGTCCTCTCTTGCTGAGAATGAAGCCCTAAACATTATATCTAATCTAAGTCATCGAAAGGGTGCAGTGTACGACAGATTTAGTAACCCTCAAAAGTATCTGCAACGAAGGCAAGAAACAGAAGGTTGGCTCAGGCAAGAATTTATGCGTAAGGGTGGTCAGCCTATAGCTGCTTATCCTCAGTACTTTGTAGTTGAACGAGCCATCTGGATCGAGGAAGGGTTCAACGGGCAAAGTAGCGCAATCCAGATTCCACTGTCGGCTTATAGCCCTGAACAAGTAAGCTTCACTTACCCAGACAGCATGATCAGCTATTGGTTAAGAAATCAGACGGATGAGGAGTTCTATCATCCTGAATATCATGGTCAGGTATTTGTGTTGAGTGAAATTTGCAGAGTCATTGATGAGTTTGGTATTCCTGGTGAAGAGTGGCGAACAGACAGAACGCGAAAATATGATCTTTTCATTGAAGCTCAAGTATGGGACAGTGCGATCGCAGATCTCCCGTAGGTTGGGTTGACAAAGGAAACCCAACAACCCCAGAATGATTTTATCCCCGGCTCACTGTGGACTTGCGTAGCTATTGTAGGTTGGGTGAAGCGCCAGCGTAACCCAACACTCCTAATAGTTTTATTGCCAAACAACCTACTCTAAATCTTAGCGTAGGGCGATAATCACCATGCTCGCTGGATTCCATAAACGTCAAATTTGTCATCAATACTAATAACGGGCATCTCTTCACTTATAGATTGAGCGATTAGCAATCGGTCAAACGGATCACGATGATGGGGCGGCAGATCGCTCAGAGCGTAAACATGGTTTAGTTCAATTGGCAATAGGCTCAAGCCATTGCGCCTAATTTCATCCTCAACTAGCTCAGGTAACGATGTTTTTAGCGTGAGCTTGCCAAGAGATAGCTTAATCTGCATCTCCCAAATGCTCGCAAAACTGAGCACAGGTTTATTTTCAGGATCAATCAAAAAATCATGAGCTAGTGCAGAAAGCCGCTCCGGTTTCCCAGTCCACCAAATGAAAACATGGGTATCGATCAAAGCCCTATTCATCGTCACCTAGCCAGAAGCTATCAGGTAAAGAATCGTTAAAATCCTCACTCATCCATACCTGCCCCTTATGCAAACCCGGAATGCGGGGTGCGCTAGAAGAGTCAGTAGCTAAAGTAGCGCTACCTTTTACTAATCGAATAAAACCCAGCACCCGCAAAAGCAATGGTTCTGGTACAGATGCCAGCTCGCACACAATAGTCTCAAAGGTAGTCATCTGCATAACCTGCCAATTCTATAAAGCTATTTTGGCACAATCGGCAAAAGTAAAAGTGTGGCGGGCACTGCCCCCCCATTAACACTGCCCACCCATCAATCCCCGATCGCCCACTCCTCCCCCCAGCCATTACACGCATCGACAACGCCCCCAGGTTGGCCTCCCCTTCCACCCGTTCTTTAAGTTGTGTCATGGGTAAGATGTCGCGGCGGCGCTGGTCTGGTTTAGTTTAATCAGGCTCTGTGAGGTACAAGATGTTTCCAGCCTGGTTGGTGATTGCGGTAGTGGGGGTGGTGATCGCCTCTGCGTCTAGCCTGCTCGGTTCTCGCGACATTAAATGGTTTAGGCAGCAGCGTCGCCCCGACTGGCTGACCTTTGAGTTCGCCATTCCGGTCGTGTGGATGGTGGTGTTTATCTGCG
>JBGTOF010000297.1:0-12400 GCA_041742695.1 Elainellales cyanobacterium
GCTCGGTTGCATCGCAAGACATTGTGTTATTCCAAATCCGTGGAGATGCTGAAGCATTCGATGCGATTGCTACTGCACTACCTAAAATTTGGTGATGTCCCTATTCCTCACTGATTCATATTCCTATTCAGCAACGCCGAAATTCCGGCCATAGCCTTGCAATAGGGCAACCATGAGGCTGCCCTAAAAGCTAGCTACACACATCAGAAACGGGTTCTTTTTTAGGGAGAGTTGCTTCTAGTCGCAAGCAGTTGCGCCCGTTGACTTGCAGTCGATATTCGACTTTGTCCATTAGCCGATTTAGGATCAGCCAGCCATAGCCTCCTTCTTGGCGATCGTCGGGGGCTGGTGGCAAGTAGGTTGAGAGATCATATCCGTTGCCATGATCCCAAATTTCTAGATGGACATCACGTTCATGCAGTTCTACCCGAATCAGCACGGGCAGATTTGGCTGATCACGGTGAGCATGGCGCACCACGTTGGAATAGGCTTCGACCAGTACAAGCCGGAGGCGATTGGCCTGGCGTTGCCAATCTACTTCTTCACCCAGTTCTAGTTCGAGGGAACTAAGGAGCCAGGTCTCGACGACGGTGAGAAATTTGAGATCACTGGGTACATGCAGCTCTGTTCTCATCTGACTAAAAAACCTCCAGGGCAAGAATGGTCTGGTCGTCTTCTTGGATGGCATTGTGGATTTGCACGTGAGACAGCACCGCCGGCAGGTCTAGCTGGGGCTGTTGCATCAAAATTTGCCAGAGACCGCTCTGGTGCAGCATTTGTGACGGAGGGCGATCGCCCTCCGTTGGCTCCACTGTGGCTTCGGTAATGCCGTCGCTAGTCAGCAAAAACACATCCCCCGGGGCCATCGTAGTTTCGGCTGCATCCACCGTCCACTGTGGCAGAATGCCCAGCGGCACTCCACGGGCTTTGAGGTAGGTGGGGTCTGGGTGCTCTGCGGTCTGAGACCAAATCAGCGGATAAATGTGGCCTGCGTTGGCGTAGGCCATGCGACGGGTCTGGGGTGAATAGCGCGCCAGCACCATTGTGATGAAGCAGTTGCTGCTTACCAAGTCCTCCATCAAACCTCTATTGAGGTTGTGCATAATCTCATGGGGCTCAGGCGGGGTTTCATAGGCCAGTTCGCGTCGCAACACCGAAATAGCGCTTGCCATAAACAGGGCCGCGGGCACCCCTTTGCCGGATACATCCCCTACGGCGAGCCACACATCTCCTTGGGAATGCACAAACACTTCAAAAAAGTCGCCGCCGACTTCACGGGCGGTGTGGCAATACGCTTGAATCCGCCCGTAGTCGAGGGTTGGCATCTCTTGGCGCAGCAGATTCATCTGAATTTGGCGTGCTACTGCTAGCTCGGCTTGCATTTGCTCAGTCTGCTGCTGGGTGCGCTGGTATAGCTTGGCCTGCGACAGCGCTAGAGCAGCCTGTTCTATGACGCCTTCGATGAGCTGAATATCTTCGGCAGACCAAGCAGGGCGATCGCCCCGATGATAGAGCCCCAGCAACGCCAGCGTATCTTGCTGATAGCAGAGGGGCACCAGCAACTGCCCATAGGTTGTTGCGATATCTCCCGACTCCCCTGGGGGAACATAGTAGGCTTGGCGATCAGCGATCAGTGTATCGAGCAATCCTGGTTTGTCTTCAGCTGCCAAAATCGGCAGCGTCGTTCCATTCTGATCAGCCGTTTTTGAGTAGATGTAGGCCTCTGGCAAGAGCTGATAGGCGCCTGCTGCTCGCTCAACCGGGCGCAGCGTGCCATAGTCTGCGGCGAAGGTATGCCCCAGGGTACTCACAATGGTTTGCAGCATGCCCCGATAGTCGAGCGATTCACGAATGGCCGTTGTGACGGCATTGAACATCGACTCGCGGCGTAGGGCTCGATTGAGTTCGTGGGTTCGATCCTTCAGCACACGGTAGGTTTCTGCGGCTTGCATGACCACCGTTTTTAGCTGCTCTGGATTCCACGGCTTGGTGATGTATTTGAACACCTTGCCGCTGTTGATCGCGTCTACCAGATCTTCGACATCGGTATAGCCGGTTAGCAAAATCCGAATCGTATCAGGAAACTGTTGCGCGGCCTGACTCAGAAATTCGGTGCCGCTCATTTTGGGCATCCGCTGATCCGAGATGATGATGCCCATCTCGCCCTCCTGCTGGAGGATTTGCAGAGCCGCTAGAGCACTCTCCGCTTTGAATACGTAAAAGTCGCGACGGAAGGTGCGATAGAGCAAATCTAGGTTGTCGGCTTCGTCATCAACAACCATAAGGCGAAGTTTGCGGTCAATGACGGCGGACATCTCTATACTCCGAGGATTTAAACCCGCACGTGCGGCTCAACAGGGAAAAAGTAGCGCGATCGCCCTCTGCTCAGTATTACCAAAAGCAGACGATAGGGCTTCATTCAATGCAGAACAGAAGCGGCCGTTGCAAAATGGGTAGAGATAAAAGTCAGGTTGCGCTGTGCTATGCCTGACCAAACGTATGCCCATGCTTTCGTATGAGAATACCCACGGGGGGGCGATCGCTAACAATTGTCTCTCTTCTACAGCAGTTGCTTTAGGTTTTCTGATGTTTTCTGCAGCAACCGTAAAAGAACGGCCGATGAAGGGGATAATTTAAACTCGCAAGACCCTTGCCCAACTTCAGACCTCATGCTCATTAGACCATGTGCTTTAACACCCGCCGTCTGACGTCTGACGCTCACCCGATAGGATGCTGATTTGCCATGCAAAACTTTTTGTCTATTGCCTATTTCAAAAACCAGTTTGTGCCCTTTGCAGAGGCAACCGTCTCTATCGCGACTCACGCCCTGCACTATGGCACGGGAGCGTTTGGCGGCATGCGGGGCATCCCCGATCCGCAGGATCCCAATCAAATCTTGCTGTTTCGGCTCGATCGCCACTGTCAACGCCTCAGCAGCAGTGCTCGTTTCATGCATTACGATCTGCCCGCCGACAAAATTCAACAGGTCATTGTGGACTTTGTAAAGAAGAACAGCCCCGCAACCTCGTTTTATATTCGCCCCTTCGTGTATACCTCTGACCTGGGCATTTCTCCCCGGTTGCACAATGTAGAGAAAGACTTTTTTGTCTATGGGTTAGAACTAGGCGACTACCTTTCTCCTGATGGGGTGAGTTGTCGGTTTAGTTCGTGGTATCGCCAAGAAGACCGGAGCCTGCCCCTGCGCGGCAAAATTAGCGGGGCTTATATCACGTCGTCGCTCGCCAAAACTGAAGCCGTAGAGTCAGGCTTTGATGAGGCAATTTTGATGAATTCTCAGGGCAAGGTGAGCGAAGCCTCGGGCATGAATATTTTTGTGGTTCGCAATGGGAGACTGATTACGCCATCCTTTGATCAAGACATTTTGGAAGGGATTACACGAAACAGTGTGCTGACGCTAGCGCGAGACTTGGGAATTCCTGTAGAAGAGCGGGCGGTGGATAAGTCTGAATTGTTCATTGCCGATGAGGTGTTTCTCAGCGGCACAGCAGCACGCATTACCCCCATCAAACGCATTGAAAATTATAGATATGGCACGCATCGCCCTGTGACCGACCGACTCCGCGATGCCCTAACTGCGATTACCGAAAACCGCGATTCTCGCTATCAAGACTGGGTGTTTACTGTGCCGTTAGGTTAGAGCGATGCATGAGTTTGTGGCAATTTCGAGTGAGATTCCCGTCGATTGGTATGCCCAGCTAGAGGCGATCGCCCAGTCTACTCACCAAACGACAGACGATGTGGTGAAGGAGGCGATCGCCCTATACCTGAGCCGTCATGCAGTGGCAGCTCCCTCCATGTCTGCCTCGGCAGGTGTCACCTATGCCGACTTAGAATCTGAACCCGACGAGGTGCTGCTGGACTTTTTAGAGCCGAGCCAGGCACCCACCCTCTCGGCGTCAGATCCCTACCCAGACTCCTTTGGGGATGAAGACGAGCCGGACGAAATTTTGCCTGGCTTTCTCTAGTGGACTTCTGCAACGCCTCTGTCCCGAGTCAGTTAATCTCTTGACACTTTATCAGTGAGTAATGAACTGGCTTTTAAAGTCGGGGCGCTGCTGGATGGCGTTTTTACACAGACCATTCCCAATTGGGATTTTACCGACGAGCCGTACCTATTCTCTGTGAGCACAGGAGTGACATCTCCTTCGACGCCGCCCTATTCTGAGTGCGATCGCCCTGCATCAACCTCAGACCCCAGCACAAGGTTGCCGCCGAAGTAAGTGAGCCAGGCAAACACCACTAGCCCATGCACCACAACGGGAGGATAAATAGACCCGGTGCTCCCATACAGCCCAGTGCAGAGGATGCCTAATAGCGCTGTGAGCAACAAAAAAATGGGCGAGCAAAAGGTGGGATAAGCGCGGCGGTAGAGTGTTAGGGCATTCAGCGGATGAGCTGCAATGTAAACCGCTAGGCTGATCAGGATCCACACCCACCGGGCTGTGGGGGAGACGGGTTCTGTGGGGTGGGGAATAAGCAGTACGCGGTAGGCCAACTCCTCTAACAGTGCCGGGGCAATCATGCTGCTGAGGAGGGCGTTGATCACGGTGGCGGGGGGGCGACGCTGCCACGTGGGCCGCAGCAGCTTGCCCCAAAAACCAAGCGGTAGGGCGATCGCCCCAAACAGGCCCAATGATCCCAACGTCCACCACCAGTCCGTCCCGGTTGGCAGGGTGCTAAATGCTTCAACAATTCTTAGCCATAGTAGAGACATCATGCCAATTTCGGCCCAAATCTACTGGGTTTTTACCATGCTGGCACAGAATTAATTGGCCCTTGTGGCAAAATTCAGAGCTTAGTTGGCCCGTTCACCTGGTTCATAGGATGGGGCGATCGCCCGAAAAACTGCGTCGGCTGTCGGAGCGACGTGGGCTCTGCATCAGCATTGCGAGTTCGAGTTTGCCGCCAGACCAGCAGCGCTGACAGAAGCGCGATCAACGCGAATAGGGCAGGGTGAAACTTGCGGCGGCGGCGCAGTGGGTGTTTCAGTCGAGATGGAGGCATTTTCTTCTCAGTGCTAGAGCCACGGTCGCCTGTAGCTGAGAATAAGCTTTTATAGGGTGCAGAGTCGGTATGCGAGGGCTGGCATGAGCCATGTGGCTATAAATATTCGTGCAAAAAGTCGAAGGGATCATCTTCCCAACAGGGTTCAGGGAAGCACTGTTGCAGTTGAGACTGGATGTCAGCGACGATCGCCCCCATATCTTCATCGGCAAACCAAGCAGAGAGTGCAGTCACGTCGCGATCGCGCAGAGGCATTAGGGGCGCTGCACCACTGTACTGACCAACGTAGTCGGTTAGAAAGAAAGAGCGTTGCTGTATTGGCTGGGGGGCGATCGCCCGCCAAGAATTTTGCGGCCGCACCGATAGAGGGGCAGGGGCAGCCTGTACCGACTGAGTTTCCTGCACTTTGGCGCTAAACGCCAGCAATTCTAGCAGCGATGCATCTGGCTGGAGATGCGTAGGAAGCGTATATGTCATAGCGTACACCCGGAGAGGAGAGGCGAACCCAGTCACGCCGAATCATTCACGTCAAACCAATGACTACAATAAGTTTGTAGATATGCTGTAAGCTCGGCACTTGCCGCCTAGCACTTGCCAGAGTGTCTGCGTAAATTCCGATCTGTCAGCAATCTATACAGCATACGAAAAATTGCGGAATTTGGCGACTAAAGTACACCCCGTGAGCCGAGTGGTTCTACCCAAAAGCCATGGGTGGCGGGAGACAGTTCAACCTGCATGACTTCGACAAAGGCCGCAGTGACCAGCGGACGCACCGCCTGCACGGATACCTGAGGCACAAACTGAGCCAAACTGCCCACCGGCTTATCGGCAATGCCGCAGGGCACAATGTGCTGAAACCCTCTCATATCAGGGCATACATTTAGAGCAAACCCGTGCATGGTGATCCAACGGCTGGCTTTGATGCCAATGGCGGCAACTTTGCAACCCTCGACCCACACGCCTGTCAGACCGGGAATGCGATCGCCCTGAAGACCCAGCAGGGCGATCGCCCGAATGATGACCTCTTCTAACTGCCGCAGATACCAGTGCAAATCCTGCTGATAATGCCGCAGGTCGAGAATAGGATAGCCCACCAACTGCCCCGGGCAGTGATACGTCACCTCTCCGCCTCGTTCTACCCGACAGACCTCAACAGGCGACCTAGCGGGGTCAAACTTCAAAAACTCTAGACTAGCGCCCTGTCCCAGGGTATAAACCGGAGGATGCTCCAGCAATGCCAACACATCCACCTGATTGGGATTATCCTTTTTCTGCGCGACCATCGCCTGCTGCCACTCCCATGCGGTCGCATAGGGGATGACATCGTTGATATAAAGCTGGCAAGGCCGAAGGACGCGAGACGTTAGCACAGGCATTTAGCGCAGGATTATTGTGAACGCAGAGCATTAAGGCACCTGCCGCCATCGAGGAGACTTGAACGTTTAAAGTCCTCCAGAATTGAGGAATTTAAGGGGCGCGGCAAGAGTGTTGGATCGCTGAATTCCCTCCTCAATTAGCAATGCCGACTGGATTGACTAACAAAACTCTGGCAACCTAGACCTTTCATTGTTCAGGTTTTAATTTCGCTCAATCGGCAATCCAATCTTTATCCGGGTTGAGCGGAGTCGAAACCCACTCTTTAGAGGATTTATCAGCTAATCAGCAATGCCAATTCAAGTATAGAATTCACCGCCTGATTAACAGCATTTGATAAAGAGAAACTAGAAAATTGAGGCTTTGTCTACGGCTTTATGAGTATGCAGGCTGGGCTTAAAATTTCAGAAAATTTTAGATTTAATTTATGTATTTGGTGTTACCAATATGACGCATAAAACGATCATATTTTACAGTGGAGTGATGACGTTAAGAGCGATCGCTCATTCTATCCTAGCAGAAATTCATCCTCTCTCATGTGGCCAAACACTGATGTCATAAGTGTTTGGCCCAGTTCTACTTACGTTGCATGAGTGGATTAATCAAGATTTGTCACAGGATGCAAAACATTTTTAACCATCGGGTCGTCCAGGATACAAGGTGCTAGGGTGAGAGTATATCCACCTTAAGGGGAGGAGCTTATATGAAGCTTGTTATCCAGGGCAAAAACATCGAAATCACCGACGCGATTCGCGACTACGTGCGTCAAAAGATTGAAAAGGCTGTGAACCACTTTCAGCATTTGACCACAGAAGTTGATGTGCATCTGTCGGTTGCCCGCAACCCTCGGATAAGCCCTAGACAAACGGCTGAAGTCACCGTATATGCCAACGGTGCCATTGTTCGTGCAGAAGAAAGCAGCGAGAACCTATATGCCAGCATTGACTTAGTTGCTGACAAAATCACTCGCCAACTTCGCAAATTCAAAGAAAAACGGCAGAAGAATCATACCCCCGTCCGCACCACCGAAGTTCTCGAACCACAGACGGTAGATTCTCCGCTGCTGGGGAATCGCACCCCACAATTGCCGCCAGAAGTGGTTCGCACCAAGTACTTCGCGATGCCGCCTATGGCAGTCGAAGAAGCGCTGGAACAGTTGGAATTGGTTGATCACGACTTTTTTGTCTTCCGCAATGTAGATAGCGGCGAGATCAACGTGATTTATGAACGAAATCATGGGGGATATGGGGTCATCCATCCACGTCCTGCTACGAATGGGCATGCCAACGGGCATGGCGGCAACCATAGCCGCGATGAGGTCTCGACCTCTGGAATGTCGCTGCAATAGGCTTGGAGTTGCTTAAACCCTTGTCTTGCGGCACTTAATAATCGGGGCTGCGCCTTTAAGGATGCAGTCCCAATTGCTGTTTTAACGTGAATCTTTACTCCGGTGAAGGTGGCGAAGGTCAAGGTCGGATCGCTGGAATTGGTTGCTAAGCCTGGGATTAGAAGTCCGAGGCTCAAAGCCGAAATCCTCTGCAAGGATTAGGGGTTGGCTGGCCCAGTCTGCTTGAGCAGGCCTAAGCGATGATCCAGAATTTCACTTCTGGGTGGTCGGGGTTGGAATTCCTTAGTTCACACAAACCGGTGCGTTAAGCGTTACGCATCCTTAACCCGCAGATTCCCTAGCTGAGCTGCACAACGGGTTGGTTGGTGAGTAAGGTGTCGCCAGTGAATAGATCTTCGACGGTAATGCGGAGAAAGCGATCGCCATCGACGGTAAACAGTACCTTAATACGATCGCTGCCGGGTTGCCCAGGCGGCGACAATTGAGCAATACTGCGGGCATCGTCGCGATCGTTGAGGGGTTTAACGAGGGGCTTGCCGCTGCTGCTACTGCGTGTAATCAGGCGATCGCCCTCAAAAAACACTTCCGTGCGCGATGTTTCTATTCCTAGCTCCCCCATTACTAGTTCTATGCTGGGCTGATTTTCTAAAGACGCCCCCAAAATCAGTTCTACAGGCTTCTCCATCGGATAAGGCTGTCCCTCGTTAACGATGGGATGCCACGCATGGCAAGCGTTGCGTCGATCCCAATAGCGGACGCCGTAGCTGTGGTAAAGATAGTCCTTCACCTGCATGCCTTGGCTCAGCTGCAACGCTCCGTGGGCGATCGCCTCAAACGGCCTGTCAGAGCGCACCTTCTCTGACGGAAACTGCTGCCGCACCCACTGCTGCACCGCAGGAATCTGCGAGGTGCCCCCCACCAACAGCACAGCGTCAATATCGTCCGCCTCTAATCCCTTGCGCTTGGCCTGCTGCAACACTTGCTGCAACGACGCATCCAATTGTTGAAAAAAGCCCTGCTCTTGGAGTAGCGACTGGAGGCGATCGCGACTCATGGATAGCTCAATGCTTTCTAACGTCTCATCATCAAAATAGGCTTCGGTTGCCTCGGCCTGGTGTGAAAGCTGAATCTTGAGCCGCTCGGCCAATCGCAGCAGCAACGGCGATGGCACTACCCCTTGCTGTCGCGCCGCATCTTCGATGATCCACTGATCAATATCCGAGCCACCTAGCATTCGCCCCGCCTTTGCCAGCACCCGCGCTACTCGGGGCTGCTGCGCCGAGTCCGTGAGGGTTTGTGTGCCCCACTTCAGCAAAAAACCCAACGGTTTTGTGCCGCCGACGGGTCTCTCTAGCTGCACCAACGACCAATCGAGTGTGCCGCCGCCAAAATCTAGCACCAGCAGGGTGCTGCCCGGCACCATGCCATAGCCGAGCGCCGCCGCCGTGGGTTCATCCAGCAGACGCACCTGCTCAATTGCCAGCGACTCACACACCTGCGCTAGCCACAGCCGATAGGCTTCAAAACTGTCTACAGGGACGGTAATCACCAGGGATTGCAGGGTTGGATCTTGCAGTCGCAGTTGCTGCAGCACGGTGGTCAAAAACCACGCACCGACCTGCTCAAAATCAACCGTGCGTCCGTCTAGTTCCGGCAAAAAGCCCAACACCTGAGTCCCAATGCCCCGCTTTACGTTCTGAAAGAATCGCGCATTTTGCCGCACATCTAGCCCGCGATCGCGCACAGATTGCCCCACCACCACCGTTCCCGACACTGCATCTTGCACATAGACTAGGCTGGGAATGAGCGGCGGATTCTGCGGCAGCGCCAGCGCCAAGCCAGGGAGTGCGACAGTTTCGGGCTGCTGCGTGGCCGCATTCCAGCGGCTGAGAACGGTGTTGCTCGTGCCAAAGTCGATCGCGTACATTAAATCAAACAGATAGCGGTAATCAAAGACTGAGGGTGTAGGGTGCAGATGCAGTCTGAATTTCATCCCATCAGTACCAATCTAGAACCACCCGTCAGCGGTGTCTAGCCACAGCCAGAGAAGCATTGTTCTCCCAGGTGGCTTAATCAACCGACCACCCCCCAACACCCCGTAGTGCTGCGCTGATTTAAGTGTGGATTGTGGTGAACGCCCTGCTCAGTAACATTGTTTCAGCCATCAAATTCGCGCTACTCCGAGGGTTTGGCCTACTAAGCAACGTCATCCAAAAACTCAGATGCGGGATCAACTCCACTCACCAGCAGGTCATCCCGTGCCCTAGTCAGCGCTACATACAGCAGATGACGCTCTGTGTTGTAGACCTCTTCTAGGTCAGCTTCATCTGTTACACTCTCAATCCGCTCTTGCTGGGGAATCACCTCATCGTCACAGGCCATCACGACCACAGCCCGGAACTCTAGCCCTTTGGCGAGATGCATGGTGCTGACGGCAATCCGGCCTGGAGCACAAGCAATGTGGTCATCGAGTTCAACGGGGGTGGCTCCAGCAGATTTGATAGCCGCGATCGCCCTTTCTAACTGTGGGCGATCGCGCACAAACACCCCAATCTCTTCTGGCTGAAGGCCCAACGTTAGATGGTTCGCGATCCACTCGCCAACCGACGCAATTTCATCGTCTGGGCTATCGTGAATCTCCACCGCTGGGGCAGGGCCATTGAAGACTGACACGGTATGGCGGCGGTCTTCGTAGTTGCCGTCTACATCACTAATGCTGCTAGGCAATAGGCGGTCTGCTGAGGCGCGAATCTGGTGAGAGGTGCGATAGTTGATGGTGAGGGTATGGGAACGCCCCCGAATGTCTACGCCCAAGGCCTTCCAAGAGAAGGGCTGCTGAAAGATGCGCTGGCCCAGGTCGCCCGTGAAGAATAGGCTGTCGGGCCGTTGGCTCCCAATGGTGGCAAAGAACCGCAGCTCGGCCACGCCCATGTCTTGGGCCTCATCCACTACGGCAAAGGTATAGGGATAGTCCCCATTGCTGGTGAGATCATCTGTCACCTGACGGAATACCCCGGCCCAGGTCAGAGCTTGCTGGGCCTCTAGCCAATGGTGCACGATTTCAAAGATGTGCCAGAGATGTTCCCGCTGCTTGCTGCCCAAGCGGGTCTTGCGTCCCAGTCGGGGAACCTCTCGGTAGGCGTCCCAGGTTGTTAGCTGCCACGGGTCAACCACCTCGCTCCATTCGCTCCACAAAAAGGCATCAGCAAACTTGCCCGGGCACTGTTGGTTAGCGGTGGCAATAAGGTGCGATCGCACTTTACCCGCATCCACAATCTTTGGAGGGCCATAGTTGGCGGTGTAAAGCTCTTTGGCCGCATCCCGAATGGCTTTGACCTCGATGCGGTCTTTGATTGCCCCTTCATTGCCGACCAAGCGCTCTAACTTAATCGCTAGGGCATTGGACAGCGCTGGAGAAAAAGTGGTCAACAGAATTTTGGCGTGGGGGTAAAGGTGAGCGAGGTAGACGGCTCGGTGCAGGCCCACAATGGTTTTGCCAGTGCCCGCAGAGCCAGAAACACGGGTGGGGCCGCTACAGTCTCGTTCGACGAGCGATCGCTGGCTGGGATGCAAAAATACCGTCCACTTCTCCCAGGGAAATTCTAAAGCCCGTTCTAGTTCTTCAACGTTAGACATCACGCGGAAACGGCGTTGGGCATCAGGATGAGCGAAGGGATCGCTCGTCACCGGCACAGCGACAGGCCGCTGAGGTTTGCCTCCGGTGGCTAGCTCTAGCAACGCCTCGGCGGCTTCTTGGGGCAGATGATCCACCACATCAAACAGCGTATCTTCTGTTACTCGTTGAACCTCTTCTAACCACTCTGGAGGCACCCCATACTCCAGCAGATCGTCTTCTGGGGTGTTGGCAAAGAGCAGCGGTTTCTGAAGGGCAACGGCGGGAGCCATCACCGGTTGTTGAACGAAAATCTCCTCAACGGTTTCTCGCACCTCAACGAGTTGGGCAGCTCCTGTTTTGGGATGGCGTTCGATCTTGCGCTTGCGTGCCCATTGGTAAGCACTGTCGTGGTGGTTGGTATAGCAGAGCAGCAGGCTGCTTTCGGTTCGATGGACAATGATGCGGATGTCCATGTTGGCGCTGACTGACCAAAAGTTGGGGTCTTTGGCGCGATCGAGTTTGTGGAATCGTAGCCCTGGATTCGCTGGGTTGAGTTGCAGATCAAATGCAGTAGTTTTGACGGCTTTTTGCTCTTGGCTGGTGAGTTTGGTGAGGCTATCGGTGAATGTGTCTGCAATTCGAAATTCCATGGGTTAACCCGGAGCGCGTCTAGTTGATAGAGGGCAACAACGGAGCAATGCTGCTTAAAAGTTGAGGAATGCTGGTTTGAATCGTGAGCCAAACGCGTCTTGCGTCTACCTTGTCGTAGTCATGAACAAGCTTGTCACGCATGCCTGCGATCGCCCTCCAGTCAATAGCAGGATGCTGGCTCCGAAACTCTGGTGACAACCGCTTCACGGCTTCTCCTAAGATGGCAATTTGGTAGAGAACAGCTGATTGAGTCTTGAAATCGGCTTCAAAACTCGCCTGATCCATACCACTCAAAAAAATCAGAGCTGATTGAGCTGCTTTGGGAGCACGTCACCTTGGCGATGAGTAATTATGCTTAAAGCCTGACTAACTCCTTCTGGCCAATA
>JBGTOF010000301.1:0-6708 GCA_041742695.1 Elainellales cyanobacterium
ACGCAAAAGGTAATGACTTGATGATTGTCTCAAAAGACGCAGACATGCACGACCTGAGCTTAGTATTTGGGAATCCACCGAAAGTTATTTGGCTTCGCCTGGGAAATTGTTCAACATTGCAAGTTGAAAATGCGCTGCGGCGAAATTTTAACGCGATCGCATTATTTTATGAAGATAAAAATTTATCGCTGCTTGCCTTATCATAATGCTCTGGTTGCTTCGGATCTTTTCCCAGGTTTTTACAAATTGAGACGACATAATGGCGATCGCCACATAACAACGCCCATGCACGCCGACCGCCGAGAGTTGATCGGTGATGATGCAAAGATGATTTACGGCGGGTGATAGGCAACACTATGCTGCCTCAAGCTATCGGTAGGGGCATAGTCCCACGAAAGGAAAGTCCTGTCATGGAACCAATTACGTTGGCGGCGGTGCAGCCGAACGTGGGAATTGCTCTTGACCATAGAATGAAAAAGACAACGTACTTTAGGTTTGTTTATGGATCAGCAAACTCGCATCACCCTCAACCCAGATATCCTGGTTGGTAAACCCATCATCCGAGGTACTCGCCTTGCTGTTGAATTTATCATCGACCTCCTTGCCCAAGGCTGGAGCACCGATGAAATCCTTCGCAATTATCCCGGTATCAGTCTTGAAGATATTCAAGCCTGCCTCAGCTATGCCAGTGCTATCCTCAAGGCTGAAAAAGTCTATGCCATTCCGGTCTAGTCCATGCGCTTCCTTGCCAACGAGAACTTTCCTTTGGATGCCGTAGAAGCATTACGGCAGCAAGAACATGACGTAGTTTGGATTCGGACAGAATCTCCTGGCATTTCCGACCCTGAAGTATTGAGTCGTGCCCAAGCAGAAGACCGCATCCTCTTAACCTTTGACAAAGATTTTGGCGAACTTGCTTTTCGGACGAAACTTCCTGCTGCCAGCGGTATTATTCTGTTTCGGATTACAGCACCGTCTAGTGCAGTAGTGGCTCACAAGGTAGTAACGGCGATCGCCCTAAGAGATGATTGGGCTGGACATTTCAGCGTCGTCGAAGATGACAGAGTTCGGATGAGACTTTTGTAAGGCAAATCTGTTTTTGCCATATCATGCAGCCTCACTGTCTAATAATTAAGCCACAGCACCCAAGTTCTGCTGCAAAAACGTGATGATATCTACCCAAGCCGCATCCGTTGCGGCAGAATCGTAACGGTAGCCATCATCTCTCATAAAGGTGTGGTTAGCCTCATACAGCCGGGTCTCGTATTGAACGCCAGCTTGGCTCAATGCTTGGAAAATTTTCTCCCGCCCGGCGGAAGGCACATGGGGGTCTAGGGTGCCAAAGACCATCAGCACCTGAGCCGACAGTTCATCTAGCCGCTCGATGGTGTTGGCAATTCCCCGGCCTAGTTTGCCATCGTGAATGCCAGTGGGGTAGCAGCAAGCCGTCACACTAACACCCGATTGCAGGGCTGCTCTGAGGGCCAAATGCCCGCCAATACAAAACCCCATCGTGCCAACTTGGCCCGACGCCACGCGGTCGTCTGTCTTTAGCCAATCGAGAACAGCCACCGCATCTGCATCATAGGCATCAATTTCAGTGCGGCGGGCATTATCATTGCCTCGCAATCGGCCCAGGTCATTGGGTTCAATCACAGTGCCGATGGGTTCAAGGCGATGAAAGATTTCTGGGGCGGCTACCACATAGCCATAGCCTGCTAATCGATCTGCCAGCAGGGTGATGGGTCTACCAAGTTGGTAAATGTCGGAATAAAACAAGATGCCAGGATACGTCCCGTCTGCTTCCGGCGTTGCAACGTAGACTCGCATCAGACTGTCATCTACAATCAGCCCCACTGTTTGTCGTTTGATTTGCACCCGGTGCCTCCATACGCTGTAGCAGTATGCAATAACGCCGATAGTGTAACCCTTCTTTGCGGTTTGGATTGTCTAATGGGCTAATGCTGGAGGGCAATCGGGTAGTAATTCGAATATCTGAAATAGTGGGGCGATCGCCCCTGTCAATTTGAACACGCATAGCGGCTCAGGCATGTTCGGCAAATATAGAGACGTCTCCGTTCTTGGTAAACGAAAAGACCGTATACGGTTCAACATCGCTATCCGATTCCATGCCAGGGGAACCAATCGGCATCCCTGGAGCCGCCAGGCCCGCCACATTTGGCCGTTCCGCAAGTAACCGCAGAACATCTGCCGCCGGAACATGACCTTCAATCACATAGTCCCCCACCAGTGCCGTGTGGCATGACGTCAAATCGTCTGGAATGCCATGCTGCTGTTTGAGAGCTGTCATCTCTTCCGTTACATTGTCTTGCACTTGAAACCCAGCAGCCTCCATATGCTCAATCCAGTGACCACAACAGCTACAGGTAGGGCTGCGAAAAACTGTGAGTTCAGCGTTCATTGCAACGGACCTAGACTCCTCCGAGCGCTTGGCAATAGAACACCCTGTGAGAATACCGCTAGTCGAAATCAGCCCGATCTTCAGCAGTTGAGACATAAACAACCGACGATTCATACGCACCTTTATCGCAACCTGTCCCATGAGTTTCTTACTCAAGCATAGTTCAACGACTCAGTCGAGCACAGAACGATGGGTAGGGAAGTCCATACACCCCGACTCGATGCGATCGCAGCTGATGGGTTGATGAGGACGCTTGTTGTGAACCCTATGCGCAGGGAGTTCACAACAATAAACATTCAAAGCAGCGCGTTAAATGCTGTACCAATGGGAATTGTTTAGTATTGTTAAGACGATTGTCGAACAAATTGCCGAAGCTTAGAAAATATTTGAAAACAGGAAGCCGGGGTATGGAAAGCGTCAAGTCAACCTCCATAGCATGACCCGAATTATAGCGATGTAAATGAGCGCTTCGGAAGACTCTGGCAAGCGTTCATACTCGACAGTGAGACGGCGGCACTAATGACGCTAACCGTAGGTGCGTTCTACGACCCACCGTCTTGGTAATAGGCCCAATCCCGGTTTCCCTTGCGGACGCAGTACAACCTCTAGAAGCAGCCCAAAGAGGTCGATTGCCAAAAGTAGTAGTAGACCGTGGAGCAAGGCGGAAAGTCCTCGGGCAATAAGGCCTAGGCACACCCGCTCATCAATAGATAGAGAATCGTATTGGCGACCCTGTAGAGGTCTATAGTTCGGGGACGGCCTGGGGCTTTGGCTCCTGGTCATAAGGATGAGAGAAAATTCTATCAAATATCCTCTATGGCAGAGAGGGTGATGGTCTAAATCGACGTTAGTTGAAACTGCCTTGCGGGATGAAAACCATTTTGCTCTTCTGCAAAATCTCTGGGGAAAAACGAGTTTAGGTTTAAAGAATTTTTTTAAACGTTAAGTACCCGGGAATAAGCTTTTCAGCTCATCCGAACTTATATTTTAACCATTTCTTAACCTGTAAGTGAAAGCCTTAACTTGAGACATTCCATGAAGGTGATATCTGCAAGAACGAGTCGGGCACTTTAGGGTGAACGTCAAACGCAGCTTTTGAAGTCTACGCAAGTTTAAGCAGGAATCACTGTCATGAAACGCCGCAATTTTCTATGGTATTCGTCGTTGTTTCTAACGGGGTGTGCTACCGCCAGCACGCTTCCTAATCAGGCGTCTTCAACACGAGAACTACCCGCCACATTGCGG
This sequence comes from Elainellales cyanobacterium, assembly GCA_041742695.1. Lineage (GTDB taxonomy): Bacteria > Cyanobacteriota > Cyanobacteriia > Elainellales > Elainellaceae > Kaiparowitsia. The sequence goes on from JBGTOF010000301.1 coordinate 3,668, forward strand.
TTTGCAGTGACGGATGTCTCAGGGCTTGAGGAGCTTGAAGAAGAGTATGGAGCTCTTCGCGCTGCCCTGGTCGAAGCCTTACAGACCGAGGTGGAGTTTTTTCCTGTTGAAAACTATACCGCTGCCGCAATTGCATTGAAGCAAGGCAAGCTGGAACTAGCCCTGGCAGGCCCTTCAGAGTACGTCGTCATTACATCTCGGACAAATGCAATTCCAATCGTTGCTGTAACCCGCCCCATTTACTACTCCATGATTGCGGTGCCGGCCGGCAGTCCCATAAAAACGGGAGCCGATTTGAAAGGCAAAGTGATTGCAATGGCTGAGATTGGCTCTACTAGCGGACACTTAGGCCCCACAAAGCTGCTAATCGATGCAGGACTGGATCCCCAAACTGAGGTTGAAATTCGGATGTTAGGGGATGAAGGCAGCGTGGAGAGTGTTAAGCAGGGCGAGGCTGATGCTTGGGGTGGCTCCGCTATTGATTACCAAGATTTTTTGAAAGATGCGGATAACTCGTTTCCAATCCTGATGGAAGGGCCACCGCTGCCGAGCGACGTGTTTATTGCTAGCAGTAGCATAGACCCAGCGTTGATTGAGGTCATGCGGGAACGGCTATTGGCTAATGAAGAGCTATTGGTGGACGCGATCGCCCAGAAGTTGAGTAAGTATCGAGGCTCTCAATTATTACTCGCTAAAGATGAGGATTATGATCCAATTCGAGACGTGTATAGCGCGATCGGGCAGGGAGACTTTGTCCTACAGTAAAATGACAATTCTTAACTTACATCGATGGCTGCCTAAGCGGTTTCATGATCTAGTTCTCAACTTAGGAATTGCTCAAAAAATCGGCTACAGCTTTGCTCTCACGCTGGGAGTTTCCATTCTCGGCACCTCTGTTGGGCTGGTGATTGGAGAGGTTTACGAGCAGCGAGCATTGCAACAGCTGGCGTTGGCAGATGCACAGCAAAGCTTGCTGCATGAGCTGGAAAAAGATGTTTTGGAACTTCGGTCTCACCCTCAACGGTTAAGTTCGGTACTGGGCAATTCGGTTTGGTTTCAATACGAAACGGTCAAATTTCAGGATGATGTGCAGCACATTCTGGATTTGACTGCATCGCTATCCACCTTTGCCGAGCAGAGCCAGACTGCTACGGTGAATCGCACTGCCCTTCAAGAGCTAGCGAAGGAATACGAAACGATTACCGAGGCGTATCAGCAGTCAGTTTTCCAACTTTGGCAAGATCTCGACCCAGGGGATATTCCTGGAGCGGAGATTCAAACAGCACGACAGCAACTCGCCCAACTTACCAATACGGGAAACGCTGCTCAAACTGGGATTCGATTTGAGCGCTTGGCCGAGAGGCTACAGCAAAGCATTGAAGCTGCAGATCAGCAGTATGAACAGGCCCAAGCTCAGTTCGCTGTGGTACAGGCACTGCGACTGCAAATTATTGTGGCAGGAATTTTGCTCTCTGCGGCGATCGCCGCATTGCTGGCCAGCATTACCAGTCGGGCGATCGCTCGTCCTCTGCAGAGTGTCACCCAAATCGCCCAACAAGTAACCCAAGAGTCCAACTTTGACTTGCAGGCTCCTATTACCACGCGGGATGAAGTTGGAACCCTGACCAGTTCGCTAAATCAACTGATTCAACGAGTGAAACAGCTGCTACAGGAACAGGCAGAACGGGCGATCGAGCTGGAACAGGCGAAGGAGTTGGCTGAAGTTGCCAACCAGGCGAAGAGCGAATTTCTCGCCAATATGAATCACGAGCTGCGGACTCCGCTCAACGGCATTCTTGGCTATGCCCAAATTCTCCAGCGCGATTCTGAAATCACAGACAAGCAGCTGAAGGGCATCAACATCATTCATCAGTGCGGCTCCCATTTACTGACGCTGATCAACGATGTGCTTGACCTGGCCAAAATTGAAGCCCGCAAAGTGGAACTTTATCCTCAAGATTTCCACTTTCCAAATTTTCTAACGTCTACAGCGGAGATTTGCCGCATCAAAGCACAGCAAAAGGGAATTGAGTTTATTTACGAAACATCAGACCATTTGCCGATCGCTGTGCATGCCGACGATAAGCGGCTGCGGCAGGTGCTGCTAAATCTGCTCAGCAATGCCTTGAAGTTTACTGAAATGGGCAGTGTGTTCTTTTATGTAGAAGCAATGCATGCTTCGGGAACCTCATCCCTTCCTCGCATCCGCTTTTGGGTCAAAGACACTGGAGTCGGTGTTTCTCCCGAAAAACTGGACAAGATTTTTTTGCCCTTTGAGCAAGCAGGCAGTCAGGAGCAAAAGCAGGAAGGAACAGGTCTGGGATTAGCGATCAGCCAACAGATTGTGCAGTTGATGGGCGGTGAAATTCAGATTGAGAGTGTGTTGGGCCAGGGAAGCACCTTCTCGTTTGAGCTGGATTTGCCCAGGGCACAGGAGTGGATAGAACCCAATCACCCCGCGATCGCTCCCAGGGTGATCGGGTATGAGGGCGATCGCCGCCTGATTCTTGTAGTGGATGACCATGAACAAAATCGGTCGGTAGTGGTGAGCATGCTGGAACCCTTGGGCTTTCAAGTTATTGAAGCCTCCAACGGGCGAGAAGGGCTGCAGCAAACTCAACAGCAGCATCCCGATCTGGTGATTACCGATGTGCTGATGCCAGAAATGGATGGGTTGGAAATGACGCGCCAGTTGCGGCAGCTTTCAGAGTTCGTGGATCTCCCCATCATTGCCTCCCCGGCCAGCCTCTCCCATGTCGAACAGCAGGAGAGCCTGGATGCTGGGTGTAATAGCTTTTTCCCAAAACCGCTTGATTTTGAAGAATTGCTGCAAGAACTGCAAACGCAGTTAGGGTTGCAGTGGGTTTACGAGGCTCCATCCCCGGCGATCGCACCCGAGACCCTGGCTGCAACAGCAGAAGAGCTGGTCAGTCCCCCTGCCCACGAACTGGCTGCCCTGTATAAGGCTGCTCAAGCTGGCTTAATCCGCAATGTACAGCAGGCGGCTAACGATTTGAAATACATGAATCCCTGCTATACCC
>JBGTOF010000304.1:0-9650 GCA_041742695.1 Elainellales cyanobacterium
CTCCGTGCGCACCCCAGTGGGAAGTGGAGCGCGGCGATTGCCCAACGTCACCGACTGGCCATCACAGGGCAGAGTTAAGAAGTTCATCTGGGGACTCCCCACAAACCCCGCCACAAACCGATTTGCCGGATGGGTATAGATGCGCTCTGGCGTATCTAGCTGCTGTAAATACCCTTCGTTCAGCACCGCTACCTTAGACGAAAGGGTCATCGCTTCTACTTGGTCGTGGGTGACGTAGACCACAGGCGCTTGCTGCGATTCAAACAATTGCTTCAGCTCAGCCCGCACGTTTTCTCGGAGCAGCGCATCTAGGTTGCTCAACGGCTCATCTAGCAAAAAGACGGAGGGCCGCCGCACCAGCGTGCGCGCCACCGCTACCCGCTGCCGCTGCCCGCCCGACAGCTGCCCCGGTTTGCGATTTAGCAACTCGTGCAGGCCCAAAAAGTCCACCACATCGCGAATGCGATCTTCGATATCACCCTTGGGAATACGCCGCAGCTTTAACCCCGAGGCAATGTTGTCGTGCACGGTCATGTGGGGATACAGCGCATAGCTTTGGAACACCATGGCAATGTTGCGATCGCTCGGCGATAGTCGCGTCACATCTTCCCCATCAATTAAGACCTGTCCCTTGGTGGGGTGTTCTAGCCCTGCAATCATCCGCAGCACGGTTGATTTGCCGCAGCCGCTGGGGCCGAGCAGCGTCAAAAACTCTCCCCGCTCCACCGTCAGGTTCAGGCTCTTCACCGGAACCACCGCAGGCGCAAAGGTTTTGTTTAAGCTACGAACCTCCAGCGCAGGAGCGATCGTCGTCTGAGCTTGGGTTGGTTTGAGATCAGTTTGTGTCATGGCACCAGAAGCGAAAAGAAATGTTCGAGTCAAAAAAGAGCATCAAAAGCGTCAAAGCAAAGGGACCCTTACCCTTTTACCGCACCAGAGGTTAACCCCTGGATGATTTGTCGCTGGAAAAACAGCACCAGTAACACCAGCGGGAGCGTTCCTAATACAGTGGCAGCTGCAATTGGGCCATAGGGAATTTCGAAGATAGACGCGCCGCCTAGCTGTGAGGCAGCTACCGGAACGGTTTTCATGCTCTCCCGGGTAATGAAGGTGAGCGCAAAGATAAATTCATTCCACGCGGTGATGAAAGCGAGGATGCCCGTCGTCGCAAGGGCAGGCAGTGTCAGCGGCAGCACAATGTTGAACAGCGTGCCTACGGTATTGTAGCCATCTACCTTGGCCGAGTCTTCCAAATCTCGCGGCAGCTGCTCAAAAAAGCTGCGCATGACTAAAATTGTCAACGGCAGGTTAATAGCGGCATAGGGCAGCACTAGCGCTAGGTAATTGTCACCGAGGGATAGCACCTGCACCACACGCAGCAGGCCTAGAAACAGCAAGATGGGCGGAAACAGCGTCACAATTAAAACCCCAGCCAAAATGATGCGCTCACCCTGGAGCCGCAACCGCGCCAGAGCATAGGCCGCAGGTGCGCCCAGCCCCAGCGCCAGCAGGGTAGACGCTGTGGCTACAAAGAAGCTGTTAATTAAATAATTCCAAAAGGGGCGACGCGCAAAGAGCTGTTGGTAGTGCTCTAGCGTAAAGCGGCGGGGAAAGTAGACGCTGGGCACGGCTGAGATATCTTGGTTGACCTTGACGGAGGTCAGTAACTGCCACAGCACAGGAGCGAGACAAAAGACCACCACCAGAATGACAGCGATGGGCAAAATTAGAGAGCGCCAGTTGATCCCGCTGCTGCGCTGGGTTTTTGATACGGATTCAGGAAAGGTTGTCATGGTTAATTCACCCCGCGCGCTTTGGCTCTAGAACGATTGAGGAAGAAGGTGGCGATCGCCACCACCAGAATTAGCAGCACAAATGTCACCACGACCAACGCCGCGCCATAGCCAAAGTCGAGATAGCGCATCACCGTTGAATAGATATAAAGCGACACCGTTTCCGTTGCGCCGCCGGGGCCACCCCCCGTCATCACTGCAATCAAGTCAAAAATACCGAAGGCTTGGGCGAAACGAAACAGCAGCGCAATCACAATCTGCGGCATGAGCAGCGGCAGCGTAATTTGCGAGAAGCTTTGCCACGGGCTTGCGCCATCGATCCGGTGCGCTTCGTACAAATCTTCAGGAATGGACTGCAACCCGGCTAGCAGCAAAATGCTGATGAACGGCGTGGTCTTCCAAACATCCGCAAAAATCACTGCCCCCATCGCCAAGGTCGGATTGCCCAGCCAGTTAATGCCGGTTTGAATCAGACCCAGCCGTAGCAAAATATCGTTAACAATGCCGTACTGGTCGTTAAAAATCCACGTCCAAGCTAGCCCGATCAGCGCCGTTGGCAGCGCCCATGGCAAGATCGCAACCGTCCGCACAATGCCGCGCCCCCGAAAGGACTCATTGAGCACCAAGGCTACGCCAAGCCCCAGCAGAAACTCAAAAAACACCGAAAAGACGGTAAAAACACTGGTGTTCCACATCGTCTGCCAAAAGCGCCCGTCCCCAGCCATGCGGGCATAGTTGCTGAGCCCCGTAAATTCTGACTCGAGCTGTGTCCCTAAGTTTTGGTTAAACAAGCTCTGCCAAAATGCCTGACCGATGGGGTAGGCAAACACCCCTAGCAACAGCAGCAGCGCTGGTAATACCAGCAGCCATCCCACTCGCCGCTCACGTTGAACAATAATATCTTTGGTCATCCTACGGCCTCCGGTTCGTCTGCTTGGGGTTCAGGTTGAACCTCGGGCTGAGGCGCAGGCAAACCCTCCGCATCGACCTCAGTGGGTTCAGCGGAAGTGGGTTGCGTACCCGGTTGGGTGCCCGCATCGGGAGATGGAGAGGCCTCCGATGTGGGTTCTGAGGTGGGGGTCGCATCGGGTGCAGACCCCTCAGGTGCGTTAGTCGCCGCAGTTTGAGCGACTCCCAGCAGATTTCGCGTTTCGCGAGCTGCTGCGTTCAGCGCATCTTCAGCATTGGTGCGTCCCGAAAAGGCGGCACTCAAGTAGCGTTGCAAAATGTCAGATGCCTGAGCATATTGTGCAGTGAGGGGGCGGGGTGCCACATTCTGTACCACCTCGAATAGGTCGCTGAAGTAGGGGTATTCCGCCAAAATTTCAGCATCTTGATAGAGCGATCGCACCGAGGGTGTAAACCCAGCTTCGAGGGCAAACCGTTTTTGCACCGCATCACTGGTGAAAAACTCCACCACCCGCCAGGCTTCTTCAGGATGGGGGGTCATGCTAGAAATACCCCATCCCCAGCCGCCTAAGCAGCCCCCACCCTCGATTCCTTCAGTGCCTAGCATGGGGCGTGTGCCCACGTTGCCCTGCACTTGAGACCCGTCTTCATTGAGCAGCGGAATCGCATAGGGCCAGTTGCGCATAAACACGGCGCTGCCGCTCTGAAACAGCCGCCGCACGTCTTCTTCGATATAGGTAGAGACTCCCGTAGGCGACACGCCATCGCGAATAGTATCTACCAAAAACTGAGCAGCCTCAATCGCTTCCGGCTCATCTAATCCCACTGCGTTTGTGTCGGGGTTAATCCAGTAGCCCCCAAAGCCCTTCAAGACTTCAGTAAACATGGCGGATACGCCTTCGTACTGCCGCCCTTGCCACAGGTAGCCAAACTGGGCACCGCCCGCTTCTTGAACCTGTTTGGCAATCTCCACCATTTCCTGAAAGGTTTCAGGAGGTTGTGCACCGACTTCGCTTAGCAAATCTTCCCGGTAATACAACACCCCTGCATCAGTTCGCCACGGAATGCGGTAGAGCGTGTCGTTATAGATGCTGCCCTCAATATCGCCCTCCAGAAACTCAGCACGGCGTTCATCAGGAAAGCGATCGCCCAAATCCATCAGCCAGCCTGCCGCTGCAAACTTCGAAGTCCACACCACATCTAAATTGATGAGGTCATAGGGCGAACTCCCCAATAGATAGGCTGAAGTGTTTAGGTCTTCCACCAAGTTGGCTTCATTTGGGCCTTCTACCATGTTGATGCGAATGTCAGGATTCTGCTCCTCAAACTCACGAATTAACGGCTCAAAAAACGGCGTTTCAGGAGCCAGCATGATAAAGCTAATTTCAACGGGCTGCTGAGATAGCGCCGGAAGAATCACCAAGCTGGCAGTAAGCAGAAACACCACTGCGCAACCCACCAGCCGAAAGGACTTTGACCGTCGCCAGCGCGCTTTTATTGCTGACGAAATCGACGAAATACTAGCCATGGAACTACAACATTATCCAAATTAAAAACTCAAAACGAAATTAAATCTAAAGAAAATTATTCACCAACATTAAGAACTAATGACTCGATGCTTATCAGCGCGTTGAAGCGTTGAGCCTTATATTAATAAATGCCATAATTCAAGCCAACCCTACATAAAATAAGGTAGTTCGTTCATTAAAATTGGCATTTTGTAAATGAATGAAATAAAACAGGAGTTCACTTAAACACCGAGAGCGGAGTAACCAAGGACTGAACAATGCAGATTCACGTCTCATCTAGGCAGGCTCGTCTTTGGCCACGGCTCTATCGAGACCTGCGATTATCGGCATTACTCCGTCGTTCTCATAAATTGCCTGCTTAATTAATTTTAAATTTTGCTTGGCAATCTCTTGGGGCGATCGCCCCCGCATCCCACCATCAGAGCCCAAAATGGCATAGATAAGGGCTCTAAGACCAATCTTCAGAATAGAAGTTCACCACCCTTGGACGTATCTACTGAGAGAGATAGAATCTGAGGGCAAATGCAACGTTTCGTAAATAATTGGAGCCGATCGTTGGGCTATCGGCTTCTGTTCCCATCCCCCTGACGCATCAGGAGACTGTCACACCCCTTGCCCCATCTTGGTTAGAAGCCGACATAATTAGAAGTTAAGATAAGCAACGACTGTCGCAGCGTTAGGGCGCAGCATTTGGCCTGAGTCCGTTTAGTTGCCTCCGAGAACAGGTTAGAAGAACTCTCGGGATGATTCGCTGAATGATGGGCTAGGCGACAGCTCGGTTGAGCGTATCTGAAGGGAATGGTGTGAATTTAGGAGTATTGGAGAGAGTTATGGGGGTTGCGATCGCCTGTTTTCTGGCTGCATTCATCCTGGCAAGCTTGGTGGAATATTGGGTTCATCGCATTATGCACTGGTATCCCAAAAGTTTTGGCAAGCGCCATCTTGACCATCATCGCCGCAATGAAGGCCAAGGCGTGATGTGGGAATTTTTGGACTACATCAAAGCCACTGTGATTTTGATTGTGCCGATGTTCTTTGTCTCATTTGAGGCAGGAATGGGATGGCTACTAGGCTCGGTGGGATATGCATCGTTCTCGGCCTATGCCCATCAACTTCAGCACGAGAACCCGGTTAAGTGCTTCTGGATGATTAAAATGCCTGTTCATTATGTGCATCACAAGTATGGGCAGTGGCATCATAACTTTGGGCTAGCCGTAGATTGGTGGGATCATGCCTTTGGTACTTATAAATCTACAGAGTGGGTTGATGATATGGAGCGTAGCCGTCCTAATAAAGGTTTGCTGGAACTGCGCTGGTTCTGAAGGCGCACCTCGAAACCCAAAAACAAATGCATAAAAATGAGAGGGTCTCGCACACGAATTGCGCAAGATTCTCTCATTTCCAGTTTTGGTACCTTAGTTGATTGAGAGTACACGGCTGGGCACTTCTCAGAACCTAATATAGGATTGCTATATCACTAAAGTACTGCAGCCTGTTTGCAAGACATGGGCATTATAGGGCTGATTCACTGCCCAGTTTGTTGGGCGATCGCCCTGGTTGAGTCTCAGAGTTAAGCCGGTCGCATACCCCATCCCCACCGCAGCGCCAGAAGCATGGCCAAGTCATCTGGAAAACGTCTCAAATCCTTGCCCAGTGCTAGTGGCAGCAGCATTCTAGGGAAATTGCCTCCTGAAGCAAAGACCTGGGTCGAGAGCCTGCCCTGGGATCAGCGCCGCTACATGCTGTCGTTGTGTCATCTCATGTGTGCGGCCACACCCGAAGTGCAGGCCGAATTTTTAGACGACTACACCGCTGACGGAGTCGTGTCGAAAAAGCTGGAGGACAAAGAAACCGAACAGCGGGTGCGAGACTACCTGAAAGAGTTCCGCATTGACACTGAACTCAACGCGGCAGTGTTGCGAAAATATATCCGGCAGTTCTATATTCACTCGGCTCAAGACGCACGGCGACAACCTGATTTGTATCTAGAATCGGCGCTGAAGCTAGTGTTTAGCACCGAAGAGCGAAACAACGTCTTCAACTATATTTTGGGGTTTGAGCTGCTGCGGATGATGTTCCGCATGAGTTGGCTTCAGCATGAGCGGCTGTATCGCTTGCAGCGCAACCAAGAAGAGTTCATTTCCCTCTATATTCGACCCATTCAACACGCCCACCGCATCAACAGCATCATCGTGCCTAAGGACGAGGGCGTGTTTTTTGCAAAGCGGGATTATTTTGTGCAGCAGCCTGACATTTCTGAACGCAAGCTGGTGGAGCTAGTGATGGCCACATTCACCACTGATGTAGTGTCTCATTTTGGCTTCTCCATCATTCGCCATTCCAACTCGTTGGCGTTTGAGTATGACTTTATTATGAACTCTGAGCAAGATGCCATTTTTGATGTGCGCTGAGCATCTATGACCGGTGCATAGGTTGAATCGTTGGGATGGGTATGACGCGGCTGCTCATTTTAGGAGGAACGGGAGAGGCAGCGGCGCTAGCTACAGCAACTCAAGCTCTGCAGGGGTTTGAGGTGATATCTTCGCTAGCCGGACGCACTCAGAACCCCACTGAACCCCAGGGAACCGTGCGAGTGGGGGGATTTGGCGGCATAAACGGACTCACCGCATACTTGCAGCACGCTCAAATCAACCTGTTAGTCGATGCTACCCACCCCTTTGCCGCCCAAATTTCATGGCATGCCGCTGCTGCCGCCCAAACTGTAGGAATTCCTCATCTGATGCTGGTGCGCCCCGCTTGGCAGCCGCAACCGGGCGATCGCTGGTTTAATGTAGCCACCCATCAAGACGCTGCCGCAGTCGTGCGGGCGATCGCCCAGCGCGTTTTTCTCACAATTGGGCGACAAGAACTCTCTGCCTATGCTGGATTGGGCGATCGCTGGTGTTTAATGCGAATGATCGACCCACCCGCCTCCCATACCCCCATTCCATCCGGAGCCCTAGTGCTAGAGCGAGGGCCGTTTACCCTCGCCGCTGAGACCCAACTGATGCGCCAGCACCAGATCGATACGGTAGTCAGCAAAAACAGCGGCGGCTCCGCCACCTATGCTAAGGTTCAGGCCGCCAGAGATCTTCAACTCCCGATTATCATGGTGCAGCGGCCACCCATGCCTGCGGTCGCCCAAGTCGCCACCCTAGAGGCAGTAATAGATTGGCTAGTTCACTGGGCAAAATTGCCATGAGCATTTATGCTTAATAGTAAGCAAACGTTACCCCATGAGTGCTGCTAGAGCTGTCGTTTGATCGAATAAATGGGATGCAGATAGCGCTGCAGCAAGCGCCTAACATCACCATTGCTAGATACGAGTTTGCTCTGAGATACAGCCTAGGGTTGGTGCGTTGTGCTGAGTTCTGCCAATTCTTGCGATCGCCCCAAGAGATTTTGTGGAGACACAAGTCTTCCTGTTCACAAAGTGGCTTAAGATTATCGTAAGAATTTCATCCCGAGCTGAACACGCTATCACACCAATTAGGAGGAATCCCCATGGCACTTGTGCCCATGCGACTGCTACTGGATCATGCCGCTGAAACCGGTTATGGTATCCCTGCTTTCAACGTAAACAACATGGAGCAGATCCAGGCCATCATGCAGGCTGCCCACGAAACCGACAGCCCCGTGATTCTGCAAGCGTCTCGCGGTGCTCGTAAGTATGCCGGGGAAAACTTCCTTCGGCATCTGATCTTGGCAGCCGTTGAAACCTACCCTCATATCCCCATCGTGATGCACCAAGATCACGGAAACGAGCCAGCTACCTGTTACTCTGCCATCAAAAACGGCTTTACCAGCGTTATGATGGATGGTTCTTTGGAAGCTGACGCCAAAACCCCCGCCAGCTACGAATACAACGTTGCCGTCACCAGCGAAGTTGTGAAAGTTGCACACGCTATTGGCGCTTCTGTAGAAGGTGAACTAGGCTGCCTGGGCTCTCTAGAAACCGGTAAAGGCGAAGCCGAAGATGGCCACGGCTTTGAGGGTGAACTGGATCATTCTCAACTGCTAACTGACCCCGACGAGGCCGTAGACTTTGTAGAGCGGACTCAAGTAGACGCACTTGCCGTTGCCATTGGCACTAGCCATGGTGCCTACAAGTTCACCCGCAAGCCTACTGGCGAAATTTTGGCCATCAGCCGCATTGAAGAAATTCATAGCCGCTTGCCTAATACCCACTTGGTTATGCATGGTTCTTCTTCGGTTCCCGAAGATTTGATCGCCATCATCAACCAATATGGGGGCGCCATTCCTGAAACCTACGGCGTGCCCGTCGAAGAGATTCAAAAAGGCATCAAGAGCGGCGTACGTAAGGTAAACATTGACACTGACAACCGTCTGGCTATTACAGCTGCGGTTCGAGAAGCTCTGGCAGCAGTGCCCAAAGAGTTTGACCCCCGCCACTTCTTGAAGCCTTCGATCAAGTACATGCAGAAGGTTTGCTCTGATCGCTATCAGCAATTTGGAACAGCAGGCAACGCTAGCAAGATCAAACAACAATCTGTTGAAGTCTATGCGGCCAAGTACTCCAAAGGTGAATTGGATCAGGTTGCCAAAAAAGCTGTTAACGTTTAGACCATCTACTGCAACCGGTAGGTTGGTTAAGGCAGCTATTGCTGTGAAGCCCTTGCTGAGTAGGAGCTTCGCAGCAATAAACCCTTAAACCAGCGCGTTAAGCGCTACATCTAGCTTTTAGGTCAACTCAAAAGCGCTGAACGGCATTGCTGTTCAGCGCTTTTGTCTTTCTTTGGGTCTTTTGAATCAAGCTGAACCGAGTGAGGCGACGACTGCCTCATACAGCGTTTCCAATACCTCGACGGTTGATGCAGTTGCTGTAGTGGATGGCAACGCCGCGACGGCTGCCATAGCTGGCTGGCTGGCTAGATCAACCTGGAACAAAGGCATTGCTTGAGAACATGACTTCCACGAACCCTGCACAGGTGCCCCTAACAGACGGCATTGACCGCCTCTACGTCCTACCGATTCGTAGTTTAAGCAGTGACGACAAGCAAAAACAGCGTAATTTTCGTCGTTCATCAGAGGTTTGAACTAAATTATTTTTTGAGGTGCCAACTCTCTCTATTCTCGTTGGCAATTTTTGTTGAAAACTGATACCGAATAGGTTGAGAGGCATTATCAGACTGGTTTTCAGCAATTTCAAACAAAAAACAGCATTTATATTGTCTTCAGCTTCTAAGCATTAAAAGACACATATTTTAAATATTCCAAGAATTTTATAAACTACGAACCCAACCTATAAATTTCCCTAAAACCCTTGGGGATCATGCAAAACAGCATGCGAAAGGCAGAAAATCTGCCTAAATCCGACACTATTATCGAGACCCAAAATTCTAACGTTGTATGTTGTTTTTACAAAACATCTGTAATAGTGCTGAACTTTTGCACTTAG
>JBGTOF010000324.1:0-2352 GCA_041742695.1 Elainellales cyanobacterium
CACCACCGCCGCCACCGCCGCCGCCGCCACCACTGCCGCCGCCACCACTACAGCCACCACCGCCGCCGCCGTAGCCACCACCGTAATAGCCCCTGTGCGAACTAGACCTCTTCGGAATATCCTCACGATAGGTTCGACGGTAATTACAAAAGCTACAGGAGTAGCTCACTTCTTTTTCCCCTGTGCTATAAGTTGTTGCTGAACGAGTCACCCGATTTACCTGGTGTATGCCGCGTTTACCGCAATTAGGGCAGGAACTTTGCGTGAGGAAAAGAGATGAGCCAATTCCTGTCACAACCGCCATTAGCCCGAGCCACAAGTTCAAGAAATTGTTCTGGAAGGGGGAGAACTTTGGGGGGGCGACTGCGGTGTCATTGGCATCACCTGCGATCGCAGATGCTGTTTGAGCATTTTCCACATCGAGAAGGCCCGTCGGAAAGCGCACTTTGACATCTAAAAACTGTCGCGGTGCCAGGGGTTGGTCAACCACAAATTCCAGAGTGTTCGGTTCTATTTGTCGGCTGGTTGCCGTGACTCCTTTACTCCTAACCTGATTAACTTCGCCGACTAGCTCATCCGGCAGATGAACGGTGACTTTGCCCTGTTTGATATCCGCGTTGCGTTCTGGAAAGAGGGCTCGCCAGTAGATCTGGCTGTTTGCGCCCCGAATTTGTACGCCTCCGATGACGCGATACTGCACCTTAAAGGTGTGAGATGTTGGAGCGGCTAAATCGTGTTGCCAACGAATCCAATGCTGGCCATCTTCGATGCCCGTTTGACTGGGAAGGTGTTCTTCCCCTTCATATACGGCCACATCCGTAATTTGATCAACGTTATTGAGGGGAATATATCGATAGCGCTGATTGGTGTGATCGGCCGTAAAGGTGTATTTTTGCGTTTCGGTAACCACCATGTCGCCGTTTGATCCTAAGGCAATATCGACATTGATAAAGTCCCAGTAAAAGGGTGAGGCCGCTTGCGCCATGCCAATACCTAAACTGAGCAAGCAAGTGCACAGGCCGATGACGAGCCAGCGCCCAAACCGGGGTATGGTTTTGAATTCAAACATGATTCATTCCGTTTAATGTGCGTTAGGGTATTGCCTATATCGCGCTACCTCAATGGCTTTAACTTTAGGCAAAACCAGGGTTAGGCAGACCATAGGTCGCGTTATGAAACGGGGTATGAATCACGACTTGGCACTGTATTTCTGGGCTAAAATTTCCTCAGCAGTTGCTATGCTGAAGGGCATAAACGGTGAAAGAAGCGCTATTCCTCTAGCCCATGGCTGCTGATCATGAACTCTTCCAGGAAGCGCAGACCCAATGGGGCCTGGAGAAGCTGTACGCTGATTTGGCGATCGCCAAACAAGAGATTGCCCCCCACAAGCAGCCGTCTCTAACGCCGGTAGAGCGGGAACTCCTGCGGGGATTGCTGTGCCGCTACAGCCCCACAGAGATTGCGGGCCAGCGCTTCACTGCGCCTAAAACGGTTGAGGTAAGCCTGAGCAATACCCTCTACCGCTATGTCGAAGTCTTGACCCAGCGCGACCTGAATACTCTAGAAAGCTGGCGGGACGTGGCGGACTGGTTGGCCGCCGCAGGTTATGAGTCGGCGCGGTTAGAAATCAACTGGTCGCAGGTACCGGATGTGCCGGTGTTTTATGGGCGGGAAGCGGAACTGACGACACTACAGACCTGGACCACCAAGCCACCTGTCTGCCGCATGGTCATAGTCTTGGGGCCTGGCGGCATTGGTAAAACCAGCCTGCTGGTGAAACTGGCGGAGCAAATTCAGAACCAGTTTGATTGCTTGATCTGGCAGTCTCTGCGCCATGCGCCGCCGCTGGCAACGATGCTGCACCACTGGTTAACCCAGCTGCCCAATCTGCGACCTATGCCCGCAGGCGATTTACACAATCAGCTCTGCGGCCTGACGGAATATTTGCGCACCCATCGCTGCCTGATTGTGCTCGATAACCTGGACACGATTTTGCGCGAAGGGGACTTTGCCGGACATTACCGGGACGGCTACGAAAACTACGGGGATCTGCTGCGACGGCTGGGCGAAGAACAGCACCAGAGTTGTATCTTGATCACCAGCCGGGAGTCAACCAAGGAAATCGTCATGCTGGATGGGCCTAGTCGCCCGGTGCGATCACTCGAGCTGAGCGGCCTCGGCCCCGCTGCAGAGGGTATCCTGCAAGAGGCGAATCTAGCGGACGAAAAGCAGTGGGGACAGTTGATTCGCATCTATCGCGGCAATCCCCTGGTGCTGAAGATTGTCGCCTCCAACATCCGCGAGTTGTTTAGCGGCAGCGTCAGCAATTTTTTGAAACAGCGCATCACCCTG
>JBGTOF010000327.1:0-3280 GCA_041742695.1 Elainellales cyanobacterium
ATCGGTCATAATTTCGTGGAACAGGTCGAGATCGACGGCCTCAAGAGGACGGAGCGTGAGGCGTGGGGTAGTAAAAATCTGGCTCATGGCGATCGCACATCCCATAAAATTTGAAACAACGCTAACCCCTGTGGATCACACTATGGTCTGCAGGGGTTTGAGCATTGGGCAAACTGACGTAGCGTTGGGCCTGATCTGAAAACTCAGCGAGTTCTCAGATTTCTAATTTTTGATGCCTGTATTCTAAGGATTGCTAGAAACAATCCTGACTAGGTGAACAGATCGGCAAGCATGGGTGAACTAAACCAAATTTTAGTGCTGATTCCTGTTCGCGATGAGGCAGACACCATCGCCGCTGTGATTCAGACCTTGCAGCATCAAGGGTTGTCTCGAATTCGGGTCGTTGACAACGGTAGCGGGGATGGGAGTGGGGCGATCGCCCGAGCTGCTGGGGCTGAGGTAATTGCCGAACCGCTGCCCGGCTATGGACGCGCCTGCTGGCGGGGCCTGCACGATCTTCCACCTGACATTGAGTGGATTTTGTTTTGTGATGGCGATGGCAGCGATGACTTGGCGAACCTACCTGATCTGCTAGCAGCGAGAGCAGACCATGACTTGATCGTGGGCGATCGCCAGGCAACCCCAGCCGGACGTGCAGCCCTCACCCCCGCTCAACGGTTTGGCAACGGACTGGCTGGAATGCTCATTGGCTGGGGATGGGGCCATCGCTATCACGATTTAGGTCCCTGTCGGTTGATTCGGCGACAGGCGCTAGACTCACTGCACCTGCGCGATCGCGGCTTTGGCTGGACGGTAGAAATGCAGGTGCGCGCCGTAGAAGCTGGGCTGCGAATTTGCGAACTGCCGGTGCAGTATCGACCCCGGCAGGGCGGAACATCCAAAATTTCGGGGACGGTTTTGGGTAGCGTGCAGGCGGGTGTGGTGATTCTCAGCACGTTGATGGGGCTGTATGGGCGACGGCTGGTGCGGGGGGCGATCGCCACCGCATCGCCCCTGCTGGGGCTGAGTGCGCTGCTGCTGTTGCTGGGCTGTGCCTGGGCTGCACCCCACGGCACCTTTAGCGAACCGGGGATGGTGCCGCGCTTTTGGGTGGGCACTAGCCTGATGAGCCTGGGGTTTGGGCTGAGTTGGGGCGTGCGATCGCTCTCTAGCCTGTGGTTTTGGGGGGTGGCGCTGCTGGCACGGGCGCTGCTGCTGCCCATGCAGCCGGGCAGTGATATCTGGCGCTATATCTGGGAAGGTTATATCCAAACGTTGGGGTTTAGCCCCTACCATCTAGCCCCCAATGCAGCAGAGCTAGAACCGTACCGGACTGCCTGGTGGGGGCTGATCAACCATAGTGATGTATCGGCCATTTATCCACCGCTGGCCCAGAGCGGCTTTCGGCTGCTGGCGGCGATCGCCCCATCGGTGCTGTTGTTTAAGCTAGCCTTTGTCCTTGCAGATCTGGTGATTTGCGGGCTGCTGCGCCAGCGTTATGGCCCTCGCGCCACGCTGCTTTACGCCTGGAACCCTCTAATTATCTACACCTTTGCCGGGGGCGGGCACTACGATAGCTGGTTTTTGCTGCCGCTGGTGGGCGCATGGCTGTGGTTTGATGCACCACGCGCTGCGGCGAATGAGGGATGGATGGGGCGATCGCTCGGTACTGCGCTGCTGCTGGGCCTGAGCATTGCCGTGAAATGGGTATCGCTGCCGCTGCTCGGGTTTGTGGCGTGGCGATCGCTGCGTGGAGAGGGTCGCTGGCAGTGGCCCCAGGGAGTTCAACGGGGCCGACGGGCGATCGCCGTGCTAGCGCTGGGTAGCTTGCCCCTGATTCTGCTGGCGCTGCCCTTCTGCACCGGCAACGAGTGCCCGCTGATTCCTACCAGTTCTACCTTTGTGTCTCATGGGCGCAGTGCAGAGCTGGTGCCCTACCTGATCGCGCAAGTATCCGATGCCTCACACGCGGCCAACTGGCCCTATGGGCTGCCGCTGCTGCTAGGGGTGTTGGTGCTGCTGGGGCGATCGCACCGTCTGCTCTCCTTTGGGCAAGGGTTTTTCGTGCTGCTGCTGCTGCTCTCGCCCATTGTTCACGCCTGGTATTTCACTTGGCTGATTCCCTTGACCGTCGCAACCCGCCATTGGGGCATTCGATGGGTAAGCCTGTCGGCCTTTATCTATTACGCTCTGCCGCATCGCATGGCGCTGGGCAACCCCGATTGGGTGCTCACACCGACAGAGCGGTGGGTGCTGTGGGCACCGCTCGTCTTGGGGAGCCTTTGGATGCTGGTGATTCATCCAAAGCTTAAGGCAGTCTCAGCCAATTCTCAGGTTGCCAAGGTTGAGTAGAGGTGTGGTTCATTGTCTCTGCCCCCTAGACTCATGCTTACCCTCAAATCTGCACTCATTTGCACCTCACTGCTAGCAGCGCTCACCGGATGCGCCACCCTACCCAGCGCCTCTTCTCCCGCAGGCAACACTCCCGAAGCCTCTGCGGACGCGGGTTCTGTGGCTCAAGCTGCCCCGTTCGACTATAGCGACTATGCCGATTTGCTCACCACCTTTGTGGATGAGGAGGGCATGGTGAATTATCCCGGCCTGCAAGTCAACGCTGAGCAGCTCAAGGCGTTCAACGCGACCCTAGGCGAGGTGTCAAGCAGCCAGTTTGATGCATGGAGCGACGCGGAACAGATCGCGTTTTTGACCAACGCCTACAACGCGTTTACCCTAGAGTCGATTATTGACCAGCAGCCCCTCAAATCCAGCATTCGCGATATTCCGGGGGTATGGCGGGGACGGCAGTTTCGGGTGGCGGGTCAGCTCAAAACCCTCGACAACATTGAGCATCAAACCCTCCGCCAAAACTACAACGAGCCGCGCATTCATGCCGCGCTAAACTGCTCTGCCATTAGCTGCCCCGTCCTTCGTACTGAACCCTATACGGGCGAGCAGCTAGACGCTCAGCTCGAGGAGCAGGTGCAGCGCTGGGTGGATAGCGCCGAAGGGCTGCAAATTGACCGAGACGCCAACCGCGTGATGATTTCGCAAATCTTTGACTGGTTTGGCGAAGACTGGATTGCGGACTACGCAGTGGCCGAAGGCGAAGGATTTGCAGGCAACGAAAAGCAGCGGGCCACGCTCAATTTTATTAGCCAATATGCAACTGAGGGCGATCGCACCTATCTGCAACAGGGCGACTATTCCGTCGGCCATATCAACTACAACTGGGATCTCAACATCCAACCCCGTTAGCCGCTGGCTTCTGACCCTACCCCCC
>JBGTOF010000351.1:0-3466 GCA_041742695.1 Elainellales cyanobacterium
AGTTGACGACCGGCTAGGCGGGCGCGATCGCCCGCAAAGGCTTTCTCGAAAACATCGACAACGAAATAGCGTGCAAAATTGAGAACGAGTTGACGTTCTTTTTCGCGATCACTGACTACCCAACGCCCTTCAGCGGTGGAATTATGGACGCGATCCATTAGCTTAAAGACTTCTGCCGCCACGACGGTCACGAGGGCATCGTCGTGAAACATGCTAGTTTCTGCTTTAAGGATGGTATCGGCGGCGATGTCGATGGGCTTTAGAACCGCATTGGCTTTAGCGTTGTAGCGCTTGTTGGCCCGATAAAACTGCCGATAGAGATCAGTCAGTTTCTTGGGGTGATTGAGCGATGAGTCGGGGGTCAAAATCCATTCCTCCTGGTCAAAGTTGTAGATGGCATAGGGGTCAAAGCAAGGATAAAAGTGGTGGGCATAGAGTCTGATTTTTTGAGGGCTAGGGGCATCCGCCTTTTGCCCTCGACTCCACTTGGCTAGGTAAGAAAAGACATGCAAGGGGCTGGTTTCCATGTCTTTGGCTAGTTCCGTAAAGCGACCCCAGTTGGCGTCGTAGCCGCCTTTGCCCTGCTTGGCATTAACATCCATATGGATGGCGTAGGCCGCAGTCAGGATGTTCAGCGGCGCGGGGCGTTTGGTGCCGCTCTCGTCTGTCCAGCCTTCGAGAATGAAGTCAAGCCGGAATCGGTCTTGCCCCACCAATGTACGAAAGGCGTGGGGAGCGCTGTCGAGAAAGACACTTTCCTCAAATTCGGCCCCGTCGGTAAAGGGGGGGATTGGAGACTCGGAGACAACAGTTTTGACATCCAAGATCATCGGAAAAGCAAACGCCAGCCAGGTCGGCATTACCCAAGATTCGGTGTCGGTGCTGTCGCGCCCTGGGGGTAGGGCCATGAAGTAGAAGGTCAAAGGTTTGTCTTCGGGGTAGGAGAGTTTGAAGGTGCGATCGCGCTTGAAGTTCGGGTCATCATCGGGCAATTGCTTGCGCTGGGCCAGGTCTTCTTCCATCAAGAAGGCATCCACGGTTTGATACTTTTCTCGGCCAAAGTCGGCCTCTAGCTGTTTGTTGATGAAGTGGTTGCGAATGCTGGTATCAAAACGAGTTTGGGCGATCGCGCTGTAAGCCCGATGCAAAAAGCTGTTGGTTTCGGGGGTGAAGTAGTAGGTGGGGTAAAAGTAGAGGTAGCGATATTTGCCGTCCTCAAACCGTTTACCTACGGCCTGGGTCTGGTTCATCAGAATCTGCCGCAGCATTATCTCAATACCCGCAATACTGGAAATATTGCGTTTGGCATTAGAGCCGCCTAGGTGTTGTTTGTTGGTATAAACCTGGGGCGTGAAAAGCACCGCTGATTCCATCTGTTCGTTAACAGAATAGGGGGAGTGAGAGACGGAGCAAATCATTTGCCGTCCTCGTCCCGGTTTTTTCGCAGCGTTGTAGTAGGACAGTTCTTTTAAGAAAACATCCACTTGCTCTGAGACTGAGGGATCTTGAGCTTGGTTAGGCAGCATCACCACCTTACTCACCCACTGCCGCACATCGCTCCAACCGTCGGATACCGGATATTGAGCAACGACAGGCTGAGTTAATTGAGTGACATGGGCAATAACCTGGCTACAGGTGTCGCGCAGATTTTCAATGCCAGGATGCTTTTGGAGAAACTTTGCTGCCAAGAAATACCATTCGTAGGGCACACCGCCGCTATTGCCCTTGAGTTTCAGCGACTTTAGCGTTTCGTTGATGCGTTGAATTTCTCGCACCTGAGGGGAATAGTCAGCCAGCTGCCAAAATTCCGCAACTTTGTGAATGATGTTTTCAGGGAACCCCGATGCATCAATGGCAGGTAGCTCTGGCAAGCTCTTTTTCGTCTTACGCTCTTTGGCGCGTTCTTTAATCAACGCCTCAAGCTGCTTCACCCGTTCGCCCCAAATCTTCCGGCTGATCAGGTCACCAAACTCAGCGAGTTGGTCGATTCGAATGTCGTCGCTGAAGGAGAAGTCGTAATCAGCAGAGAGAACACCCTTTTGCTGAAGGGCGACTAGGTTGTCACTGCGTTTGCTGCCGACCGATCCTTTATTGGAGTTCAGAATGCGGAGAGTCGCGTCTAATGCGACCTGCATTAGGCCCGGATCGTTGAAGAATAGGTTGTAGTAGTCGGCATATTTCATGCCCTTGCCATCGCGCCCAAACCCGGTTTGACGTAACCGAAGCTGCCCAGCGCAAAGATCTTTAATGCTGGCGACCACGCGATCAGGCAAGGTGTCAGGGCTGACGGCTGGAGCCTCTCGCTGGGCTAGATAAATTACCCCCGTTGGCAGGTAAAGCAGCGTTGTGTAGTGCTCTTCACCTGGGGTATTGAGGCTGATATGGGCGTCCATCAGGGCATTGTTGACCACGTTGGTCAGCACCCCTCGATTTTCGGCAATGGCGTGATACGTAAAGCATAATTGACCGTCACTAAGTCCGTGGATGATTTCGTTGAGCCCAGAGTTTTCGGCGTCTTGGGGATGTTTGATGATGGAGGCAAGCCGATCAGCTAAGCAGGTGAGATCAGATAGGCAACGGAGGGTGCGATCTCGCAAAACTGGATTCAGCCCATCCTCCGACAGGTTGAGGTTAGTGTCATTGCGGCGCTGGGCGTTGTAGGCCAAAAACAATAGGTCATCGAGATACTGGTGCCAGTCTGCTGGGTTGTCTAGAGAGATAAAGCGATCCAGTCCAAGAGTCTCCACCAGAACCGTAATAATAGTTCTGTGTTCTGCGATGGAGCGCTTTCGAATATCCTGTGCTGGATCTCGCCGAATCGCCCTAAATTCCTCCGGCATGTTGGGAATCAGGTCGTAGTCAAACTTCTCGAAGTCGTGCAGGATAAAGCCAGAGACTAGAAGCCGACGTTCTCGTTCTTTGACTTGCCGCCTTACCGTTGTGTCAAGCTTTTGCAGTCGCTGCTCAATCAAATTTGCTGGGAATAAGCCGTTGAGTAAATGAGTATTGAGCGACTGATCTGCCGCATTATCACGGCGAATGGGCTCTTTTTCCTCCGCGATCCGTCTGGGGTTGACCACGCGATCTAGGTATTCGGCAAAGAACTTCCCTCCTTTGGCCGTAACTCCTACTGTGAACTTCAGCAGATTGGGTAATACCATTTCTGCAAAGTCCTGCATGACGGCATCACCAGGGTTTTGAGCCTGAATCGCTTCCCGTAGAAGCTTGAGGGTGAGCAGTTCTCTCGCAGCGGGTGCTATAGTTCTGTCACTGTCTTCGTCGAACCCGAAGTCTCCTTCAAGCCAGGAATCATCGAGTTCTTCCAATTCAGAATCTTCATTTTGAGTGTCTAGCAACGACAACTGTTCTGGGTCACCAGACTGGTTAGGACGCTCCATGGTGGATCTCCTGTAGTTAAATCTTGGACTGCGTGTAGCGACTGCTGGGGCTAACCTAGAAATTGCTC
>JBGTOF010000354.1:0-14888 GCA_041742695.1 Elainellales cyanobacterium
TTTTGGGCGTGTGTTATGGCATGCAGCTGATGGTGCAGCAGTTGGGCGGCGGTGTTGAGCGGGCCGAGCGCGGCGAGTATGGCAAAGCCTCGCTGATGATTGATGACCCAACCGATTTGCTGACCAATGTGGACGATGGCATCACCATGTGGATGAGCCACAGTGACTCAGTCGCGGCGATGCCATCTGGCTTTGAGTTGCTCGCCCATACTGACAATACGCCTGTCGCGGCGATCGCCCATCACGAGCGCAAGCTTTACGGCGTGCAGTTCCACCCCGAAGTGGTGCATTCGCTTGGAGGGTTGGCGCTGATTCGCAACTTTGTGTATCACATCTGCGACTGCGAACCCACCTGGACGACTGAAGCCTTCGTAGAAGAGGCGGTGCGCGAAATTCGGGGCAAGGTCGGCGAAAAGCGCGTCTTACTCGCACTGTCGGGCGGGGTTGATTCGTCTACACTGGCGTTTTTGCTACATCGTGCCATTGGGGATCAGCTCACCTGCATGTTTATCGATCAGGGCTTCATGCGGAAGAACGAGCCCGAGCGGCTGCTAAAGCTGTTTCATGAACAGTTTCATATTCCGGTGCAGTATGTAAATGCGCGCGATCGCTTTTTGACATCCATTGATGGTATTGCCGATCCCGAAGAGAAGCGCAAGCGCATCGGCCATGAATTCATCGCCGTGTTTGAATCAGAATCGCGGCGGCTAGGTCCGTTTGACTACTTGGCTCAGGGCACGCTGTATCCTGATGTGATTGAGTCTGCCGATACCAATATGGATCCCAAAACGGGTGAGCGG
Organism: Elainellales cyanobacterium; assembly: GCA_041742695.1. Taxonomy (GTDB): domain Bacteria; phylum Cyanobacteriota; class Cyanobacteriia; order Elainellales; family Elainellaceae; genus Kaiparowitsia. Next base: position 801 of record JBGTOF010000354.1, read on the forward strand.
GTGGCCGTAAAAATCAAGAGCCACCACAATGTGGGCGGGCTGCCGAAGGATTTGCGATTCAAGCTGGTAGAACCGCTGCGCAAGCTGTTTAAAGACGAAGTGCGAAAGCTAGGGCGCTCTATTGGGCTGCCAGAAGAAATCGTGAACCGCCATCCATTTCCTGGGCCAGGTTTGGCGATTCGCATTTTGGGCGAGGTGTCCGAAGAAAAGTTGGAAATTCTGCGCGAAGCCGACTACATTGTGCGGCAAGAAATCAACCGTCATGATGTGTATGGCGATTTCTGGCAGGCGTTTGCGGTGCTGCTGCCTATTCGCAGCGTGGGCGTTATGGGAGATCAGCGCACCTACGCTTATCCGATTGTGCTGCGGTTTGTGTCGAGCGAAGACGGCATGACGGCAGACTGGTCACGGGTGTCGTATGACCTATTGGAGTTGATTTCTAACCGCATTGTGAATGAGGTGCGCGGGGTGAACCGAGTCGTCTATGACATCACGTCTAAACCGCCTGGAACCATCGAGTGGGAATAGTTTGACGGCTACAAACACGTATCCATTCCTCGGTCTTAACGCGAGAGATGGATCAAGACTGAGTGCCGCTCTATTGGATAACATGGATTGCCTGCGACCCACTTGATAGACAGCTTCATAAAACGGATGTACCACTTTTCCACAGGGTCCTGTGGAAAAGTGGCAGCTTGCTGTGGAAAACTGCCCCAAAGTCCACAAAATTGTGGAAAACATTCTGTAACGGGAAGTCGATGGCGTTGTTTTATAGCCATAGCCGACATCATTAGGACGTTTTGCTTGCAACAATCCCTGTCTGTCATTCCTGTTTCTACGGGAATCCATTCGAGAGTAGCTACGGGCTGTGGATTCCCGCCTACGCGGGAATGATGGCTCTGCCTTAACCTGAGTGGTTATAGCTATGGTTCTGCGCGGCAGGGCCGAAACAACGCTGAATTACTATGCCCGTGTCGCGTGCATCGCAGTTTTCTGCCTAAATTGGGGTCAGAAATGGGCCAAAAATAAGGCCGGAGCTAGAGCCTAGAGGCTCATCCCCTGATACAGGCGGGCGTAGAATCCCTGGGCGGCGAGTAGGGTCTCGTGGGTGCCGAGTTCGACTAGGTTGCCGTTATCGAGTACGGCGATTTGTTCGGCGCGCTGAATGGTGGACAGGCGGTGCGCGATGATCAGAGTGGTGCGATCGCACTTGAGGTGATCCAGCGCCTCTTGCACCAAGCGTTCTGAGACGGTATCCAACGCGCTCGTCGCTTCGTCCAAAATCAGAATGTCTGGATTTTGCAGCAGAACTCGGGCGATCGCCAGCCGCTGTCGCTGCCCTCCCGAGAGCAAAATGCCGCGATCGCCCAGGGGCGTGTCCCACCCTTGGAGCAACTCTGCAATAAATTCCCAGGCGTGGGCGCGTTTGGCGGCATCTAGCAGTTCTCCATCGGATACGGCCTCGCAGCCATAGGTGACGTTTTCTCGCACCGTGCCGTTGAATAAAAATGTATCTTGGCTGATGATGCCCATTGACCGCCGCAGCGAGCGTACCTCAAACTCGCGCAGGTCGCGTCCATCTAACAGAATGCGGCCCTCAGTCGGGTCATAAAACCGAGGCAGCAGTTCCCCAAGGGTCGATTTGCCCGCGCCCGACTTGCCCACCAGCGCCAGGGTCGTGCCTTTGGGGATCTCGAGTGAGATAGACCGCAGCACCTGTTCGGCCTGCCCGGGATAGGTAAAAGACACTTGCTCAAACTGAATGCTTGTTTTTAGTGGCCTATAGGCGACGTTGCCATCGATCATCAGCGGCTTATCATCACGGCGCAGAAAGGCAGTGGCGATGTCGATGCTGGCGATCGCATTGGCATACTGATTGCGCGCCCCGTTGAGCTGGGCAATCAGCGGCAGCAGCCGAAAAATGAGCAGCAGATAGGTGAGCAGCACCGTGGAGGCTAATTCTACCTGCTGCATGAGAAACAGCCGCCCCACCATCACCACAGCGATCAGCGCAATCACCCCCGCCACTTCACTCACGGGGCCAATCACTGAAAAGCTCACAAAGGATTGAAAATCCGCCTGTTCGCGATCGCGCATGAGCTGCCGCAGGGTGATATATTCCTGCTCTTCGCTGGCGGTGGCCCGCACCAATCGCATGCCGTTGAGCACATCTAAAAGGCGCATAGTGTAGTCGCGAGAGGCTTCTGAGAGCTGCGTCCCAAACTGTTTTGCCCGCACCATGCTGAGCTGATTGGCGAGCATCACGAGTCCTAGCATCGTTCCTGTAACCAGCGTCAACTGCCAAGACAACGCCAGCAGCAGCACCCCAAATACCAGAATGGTGATGGCAGTGGTGAGCGATCGCACGGCAATCGTAATGGCCAGCGCTGCTCGGTTTAGCTCCGCGTTCATGCGGTTTACGATGTCGCCAATGCCCACCCGGGCGAAGTAATCCAAATCTACGTCGAGCAACAACCGCAGCCCCGACTCCCGCAGGTCGATTGCCATCATGCGCTGGAGCCAGGCCGACACCGCCATGCTGGCGAAAATTGAGCCGTTCTTCAGTACAATCAACACCACAATGGCGAGCGTGATGGTGGCCAGCCGCCATGGGTCAGGGATGTCGTCAAACGGAGCAAACAGTTGCGCCAGCACCGGCACATTCGTTAAGGACTCAGGGGTTTGGCCTAAAAAATTGAGCAGCACGGGCACAATCATGGCGGTGCTCACGCCGTTGAACACTGCGCCCGAAAACCCCAGCACTACGGTCAGCACTACCCAACCCGGGTATTGACGCGCGGTTTGTAGCAGAAGGGATTGAGACGGCATAGGTTAGCAAACGTGATCCAGAACGGAAGCCAAGAGAGACGCTAAGGCGTCGAGGCTATCGTAGCCCATGCAACGAGCGTGCACCCGCGCTCTGATATTGACTTTACTGAAGAGACAACCGTTTATCAGAACCGTTAGAGGAGTTCAGCCAAGCTGTTTCTGGAACCCTTGCTGGGTAAAGGTTTTATTAAAATAAAGATTTGATGTTGTGCGGGAGATTTCGCGTCAAATGCAAATCCTGTGAGTGCGGCGCCTCCCGTCAACACCACACGAATGCAAAAAAATGATCTGGCCATGAGGTTAATCATTACCAGATCAGGAGCGTTGAGCTATAGAGGAGAGAAGACGTGTGAACCTAAACGATTCTCAGGAGGAGCGAGATTAGCGTTGAAGGCTGCATGAACTGAATTCAAACCACCAACGGCAGGCTGCTCCCCACGACGAGACTCGGCCATTAAACAGGGATAATCCAGGCGTTGCGGGTGTCGCCGCTGATGATGGAGGCGGGCACATAGTCGATATCGATACCCAGGGAGATAAAGGCTGCTCGAATCGCAGTCGCGTGGGAGGCTTCGACCGCGCCAATACCTGCACCTGCGGTGACAAGAGCCGGAGTTTTCAATTGCGCCACTTCGCCTGCATAGGCGATCGCCGCATCCACTTCTAGCGCCAGCGCTAGTTTAGCAATGTTGACATCAGAATCGAGGTTGCCATCGCCGCGCTCGATATAGGCTGAAATATCGTAGCTGTCTTCTGCACCAATTGGAGTGCCGCCCAATTGCTGAATCACCGTGATCAGCGTATCGCGGTGCTCCATATGGTCGGCTTGGTTTTTGAGCGCCAGTGCCAAAACCGCCTGCCCCACAGCCGTATCCGACAGAGCGGGCGCAGCAGCCCCATAGGCCCAGATGGCCTCATGCTCATAAAATAGCGCCCCGTTGAGGATGCGGGCATCGTTCGCGGCATCTCTGGCCCGTTGCCGATCCGTAAACGAGGCCTCGCTGGGACGGGCTGCCAGGCCGAGTGCTGTGGTCACTCCGGCGATCGCCCCGCCTAGCACTACGCCACGACGAGACATGCGGCGTGCCGTTGAGGATGAAAATAAAGGTTGACTCATAGAGATGAAGACTCCAAACAAAAGATCGGATAAGCAATGAACACGGACATGGTGTCGGACATCGGGGTTAGCGGTTGACAGGCGTGCCGCACAGCCAATCCAACTTGCCTTATGGGTTGAGCACCAAACTATGGGGAATACGACCCTGCTCATTGACTGGATTGGATGAGAGGAAAAAATCTAGGACTGACGTTAGGTCGGCCAATGTTGCCTTCTATCTGTGTGGGTTTTGGATTGCCTTAGGCGCAGAGGCACAAAAATCGTCCATCCAATCCCACCGCAGTTTCGTATTCTTGAAGGAGTCGAACACGAGCCTTGGTTTATCGAATGTCGTCAGACTCCTCAAATCGCGCTTCGCTTGATTGGTCTACTGCCTCTGATGCGGATGTGCTGCAGGCCATGCGATCTGGACAGGCCGATGCATTATCTGCACTTTACGAACGCTACTCGCGCGTAGTCTATGCGCTGGCACTGCGGCTGCTCACCCATCCCCAAGAGGCTGAAGACCTGACCCATGAAGTGTTTTTGTCGATTTGGCAGCGTAATTTGTACAATCCAGATCGAGGCTCTTTGAGCAGCTTTCTGATGATGATGACCCGATCGCGGGCGATTGATAAGCTGCGATCGCGCGGCAGTAAAGGACGGTTTTTGCAGCGCTGGAAGGGTCTGGTGCGCAGCGACTCCGGCAGTCCCTCGCCGTTAGAACAGCTTTCGATAGAGGAGCGATCGCAGCGTGTGCACGAAGCACTGGCGCAAATTCCTGATACGGAGCGGCAGGTGTTAGAAATTGCCTACTTCGAAGGCTTAAGCCAGTCAGAAATTGCGGACCGACTCAACATGCCTCTGGGTACTGTTAAAAGCCGCTCTCGACAGGGGCTGACCAAGCTGCGATCGCTCCTTCAAAACGCCTTCTAACTCCTATCTTTGAACCTCTTTATTCCAATCCTCATTCCACCCGGTTCCGCGCATGACGCACTCTTCCCTTCCCGATGATCTGCACGAGTTAATCTCGGGCTATGTATTAGATGACCTCAGCGCTGATGAGGCCGCGACGTTACAGCAGGCGATCGCCCTCCATCCTGAGATCATCGCCGAATTGGATGAAGCGCACGAAGCCCTCGACTCGCTGTGCTATGGCCTGGCAGAGGTGACACCGCCGCCAGGGTTGCGCGATCGCCTGCTGGCCTCGGCCCAGGCAAACCCGCCAGCGGCGCTGCCTGAATTAGCGCCACCTAGCCAGATCCGTGTGCCAACGGCCCCTTGCACCGTGCCCCGCCCATCCGCACCGCACCGTATACGCGGGTGGGTGGCTGTGGGTGGGGCGATCGCCGCAGTGGCCTTGGGGGCGATCGCCTACGACAACCTGCGCCTGCGGCAAGACTTAGCCCAATCCCAGCAGTTGGTAGCTGCGCTGCAACAGCCTGATGCGCGTCTTTATGCGATCGCAGGCACTGAAGAAGTCGAAAACGCAGCAGGTCGGCTAGTGATTGACCCCAATCGTCAGCAGGTGACGGTGCTCGTGCAAGATCTGCCTGCCCTCCCCCAAGGCAATGCCTATCGCCTCTGGGCCGTGGCAGAGGGCAGCGCTGAACCGGCGTTTTGTGGGCAGTTTACGACCGAAGCCTCTGGCCCTACCATCACCGAGTGGGCCTTGCCCGATGCAGAGTGTAGTGTTGATGGCAGTCAACTGTTAATTACAGCCGACGCGGCTAGCGCTCCCTTGGTGCCCGAGGGGCCGCTGCTGATGCAGAGTGTGCTGTAGCGCGTCACCATGCGATTCAAGCAACATGGCGTAGCTGTTCAGCCTTACGCCATAAAAATGGCCTAGATTGAAGAGGACTGCGCTGTTTCTCATCCCAATCTCCTGTGCCCGAACTGCCCGAAGTTGAAACCGTGCGCCTGGGTTTAAATCAGGTGACTCTACACCAACCCATTGAAGGAGGGGATGTATTGCTCGATCGCACCATCGCCTATCCTCAGCCGACGCTGGTGTTCTTAGCGGGCCTACAAGGACGGGCGATCGCCCAGTGGCATCGGCGGGGCAAATATCTTCTGGCTGAATTGGCCGAACTCTCCCCACAGGCTTCCCCGTCTCCCACCTCGCCTCCTACTCCTACCTCTCCCGCTTGGCTCGGCGTTCACCTGCGGATGACAGGGCAACTGCTGTGGCTGAGCAAAACCGACCCCTTACACAAGCATTGCCGAGTGCGCTTGTGCTTTGGCAATGGGCGAGAGCTACGGTTTGTAGACCAGCGTACTTTTGGGCAGATGTGGTATGTGCCTCCTGGCATTGCACCAGACACCATCATCACCGGGTTGCAGCGGTTGGGGCCAGAACCGCTGTCGTCAGCGTTTTCTTGTCGGTATTTGACGGAAAAATTGAGCGATCGCCAGCGCCCCATCAAAAACGCCCTGCTGGATCAGTCGCTAGTGGCTGGCATCGGCAACATCTATGCCGACGAAGCCCTGTTCCTTAGCGGCATTCGTCCTCACATTCACAGCGCCAAACTGCGTCCCAAACGCATTGCTCGCCTGCACGCGGCGATTCAGCAGGTTCTGCAAACTGCTATCGACGCCCGAGGCACCACGTTTAGCGATTTTCGCGATATCGCAGGCACTAACGGCAACTACGGCAGCATCGCCTGGGTCTATAACCGGGATGGGCAGCCCTGTCGGGTATGCAGCAGCACGATCCAGCGGCTCAAGCTCGCCGGGCGATCGGCCCACTTTTGCCCCCAGTGCCAAACATAGAAAGCCAGTGACTTTGTAACTTAACCTACTCATTAACCGCTGCTGCAAACGCCATCAGGGGAGATTTGAGTATGCAGGCCTCATCGAGCCTGGTTGATTAGACAGGCACGGGCAAAAATGGATAGAGATGGTCTAGAATTGAAAGGTTGTGTCAAAACTGTTCAACTACGGCCATGGCTGTTCCTAAGAAGAAAACCTCTAGCTCAAAGCGCGATCAACGCAAAGCCACTTGGAAACGCAAGGCAAATCTGCAAGCGCAGCGTGCGTTATCGTTGGGTAAGTCAGTGTTAACTGGGCGCTCTGAAAGTTTCTATTATCCTCAAGATGACGATGAGGATGAGGACGAAGAGTAGACTTAAGCGGTCTACTAGACGGGCTCTAGCGGGTTGTTATACCGTGCTGAATACAGCCTCAACACCCCCAAAGCTCTGTGACTTGAAACGCCAAACGTCCTGAATTGTCAACATTCTAGATGGGTAGCGGATGGGCAAGTTTTTTGAGAAGCCAGGGCCAGAGTTAAGCGATCGCGTTCCACCCGGTCAGCATTTGGCCAAGGGATTCCCCGTGCTGACCTATGGGGCAACGCCTCACATCAGCCGCGATGATTGGGAGCTGCGCGTTTGGGGATTAGCAACGCCCGTCACGTTGCGCTGGGCAGATGTCATGGCGCTGCCGATTCACTCATTTACCGCAGATTTCCACTGCGTAACGACGTGGTCAAAGCTGGATGTGCAATGGCGGGGCATTCGTGTCACTGACTTGATGCAGGCGATCGCCCTTGAGCCCAGCGCAAGCCATGTTATGCAGCATAGCTATGGCGATGGCGACTTTGCCTATACAACAAACCTCAGCCTCGACGACTTTGTGCGCGACGAGAATTTTTTGGCATTTGAGCTATTTGGCGAACCCCTGCCCACTGAGCATGGGGGACCGATGCGCTTAGTTGTGCCCCATTTATATGCTTGGAAAAGCGCTAAGTGGCTTCGAGGCCTAGAATTCTTGAGCCAAGATGAACTTGGATTTTGGGAGCGCAACGGCTATCATCATCGCGGTGAGCCATGGGCCGAAGAACGCTATAGCGTTCGCTAATCCAGTCTTCCTGCAGGAATTTCCGATACAACGCTAAGCCGTAGTGTTCGCGTCGCGAACACTACGGCTTAGTCGTTTGCCGAACTAAACGATATAGACAGCAAGGGTATGACACCTCAAGTGCCATACCCTTGCTGTTGACTCATCAACGGAGAGGGAGGGATTCGAACCCTCGGTACCTTTCGGTACACTCGATTTCAAGTCGAGCGCATTCGACCACTCTGCCACCTCTCCAGAATTAGTTCCCTGGAGCTTATCTATATTACTGCATTCCAGCGATGCTGCTATGCCTAGGATATATGGCGTGACAGTATTGAGCCGAGGCGTTTCGGGTTGGGGCTTAAGGCACTAAGGTTTGCGTGCGATCGCCCTCGCTCCGATTTGCAGACGCGGCTTGCCGATACAGCAGCTCAGCGGATTGAATCACCATCTCTTGCCCAATCCACACCAGTTCAATTTCAGCCACCGTTCCCTGGCGCAGGGTCACTAGCGTCACATTGTGCAGGCAATCATTGTCTGTGGTCACAATACGGGGAACCCGCGCTGCATTGAGATAAACCGTGCCGGTCGCATCGATATGGATGGGTCGCCGTAGCTGATCGCGGCGGTGGCGCAGATTATGGTGCATGTGGCCAAAGGCCACGAGGGGAATGGTTTTGCCGTTTGCGCGGGCCTGGGCGATCGCCGCCTGCAAATCGGGATCCCCAAAGTCGCCACCGATCGGTTTCCAGTCGCGTCCGCAGGGGTCTTCGGGTGCATTGCCCAAGCCCGTGGGGCCACAGTGCCCAATCATTACAAGCGTGTCATGGGCGGCTTTCGCCGTGGCCGCTACAATACGCTCCGTCGATTCCGCCATGGATGTAACCCCAAAGCGCTCGCGGTAAAAGGTTTCATTTTTCCATTCTGCACCGCCCCAACTGAAGGGACGCCCTCCCACCACCGACAGCCTCAACGGTGCAAAGTCGCGGTACCCATACCCGACATGGGCATCTCCTAGCGCCTGCAGCTGCTGCTGCACCCAGTCTTCCTGCTGACGATCGTAGGGGCATTTCCGTCGTCCCCATTCGGTGGCACTATACCAGGCATCATGATTGCCCATGATTACTGCTTTGGGCAGATCGAGCTGGGCGATCGCCCGCACCACCTCTACAGATTCGTTGCCAAAGTCACCCACCAAGAGCACCAAATCAACCCCCAGATGGTGCAACAAACGCGCATCGTGGGCATTCCACTGATCGTGGACATCGCCCACTACCGCAATCAGCACATCATCGGGATCTTTTTCAACAGGAGGGGGGAAGGGGGAATGGAGGTGCTGGCTCATACTGGCAACTAGGACGGAATGCGATATATCTGTAAGTGGGCTACGCTCAGGGCTAAACCCTAAGCCTGAGTCGGAAACCTAGCGCAGCGAGAGACGCAGAGCCCTCTGACAGCCCTGCCACAGACCACACCATCGCTTCAACATTGTCTAGAGCACTATCGTCTAGAGATTCAGACCAGCCCGAGTCTCTAGTGTAAGAGGTTTCGGGTGAGGCGAGCACTTGCAGCTGGCTGGGGTAGTCTCCAAGCGTGGTCGTGCGTGGTCGTGCGTGGTCGGATACAGCAGCCGTAGCTAACCTCATGATGGAGATCTGTAACGTTTTTCCACGTCGTATTCGGATGATTCTGTTTAGGCTTAGAAAGTAAGGATCAGAGTGAACTACGTGAAATTTCTGTAAGGATTGTCCTATGGTGCCCTATCTCTTGTCCCAGCTTTTTTCTAATTCTGATGTAAGCCTTTATCCCTTAGGCTTGCGCCTTGGCCCCCTGAGCCAAAAGCCGCGAACTGGGGATAAAGGGCAGCGAGTGCTGCTGTCCTTGACCATGGTAATGATGGCAGGCGGGGCGATCGCCTGCCAGCCCCAGGCCCCTCGCGTTACAGCCTCATCTCAACCAGAGGCAGACAGCACCGCCCAAGTCACCCCAGCCGCCTCTACCTTCACCAGCCCTGAGTTCGACTTTACGTTTGCTTACCCTCAGTCCTATATCGCTAAACCTGCAGACCTTGGAGCCGATAATCACAATCCTGATCTGAAGGCGTTTATTGATCTGTGGAGCGATCGCAACTATGCAGCAATTCAGGCCAATGTGTACGAAGGCTCAGAATATCCGGCCAATGTGAGCGTTTCTGTGTACGAAAAAGCTGAAACCATTGGGCTAGAAGAATGGGTTCGGCAAGATTTTCGATTTTTGGCGGTGATGGACGTCACGCCATTGCAGCTAGCAGGCCAAGATGCCATTCGCTTTGCCTCAACTGGACTCTACGAGTATGACAATATTGCAGTGCTCAGCCCCGACGGCAAATCGGTGGTGATTATCAACCTGGCTCGCTTAATGGAAGACAACGAAGACTATAAGCCTGCATTTGAAACGATTCTGTCAACGTTTAAGTTTCAAGCTGCACCCGAGCAAGCCTCGTCAGAGTCGTTAGCAGATTCCTGAAAGGGGCTTAATCACTTAACTTAAACCCGAGCATTTGGCGGCAGAACTCATTTTCTCCCATTGATGCGATTTCGGGTTAAGACGGGTTTGGGGCACGATGCGTTGCGCATGACACATCAAGGATTTAAGCTTTTCCCAAACTCAAGTTTAATCAGATGTCAGTAAACGATGGCGCCGAGCACAGAAATTTAGGGCTCTGATTCTGTCAGACGTTTGAGGGTATGCTGATCGACTGGAGACAGTTCTGCATCAGAGTCATCAGCTGTGCGGGCTTTTTCGGCGAGGGCTTGCCATTTGTCGCTGGCGTGGTCGCGGGCCTTCTGAATGACTGCTTTGCGCCCCTCGGTCTTACCAATCTCTTGCTTCGTTTGATCTAACCCTTCGTAGATTTGTTCTGAGGCCTGCTCGGCCTTATCCGCAGCTTTAGCTGAATCAAGAGAAGGCTCTGCTTGGGCAAACAAATGGAGAGAACTAGGAATGATGATAGGTGAGGCAATCGCCCTATTCTCGAAGCACATGAAAAGGGCGATCGCCAGCCCTAGCCCTATCACCATAACCGAGCGAAACCAGCACATTAAACGGTTTAACATAGCAAAGCCTATCAACGAATTCTGTCTTAAACCATCCCTACTCTGCTGGCATCTGGTCACGGTAGTGGGCATCTACCCAGCAGCGAGGCAACGGTTCGCCCGATGGAAACATCAACTCATTTTTGGCAAACGTGCTGGCAGGTTGCTCGCTTTGCCCGGACTGCATTTGAGCTTGAATTTCTGATTGGCTGGGGTTAATTAATTCAGTTAGGTCAACTACTTCAACTAACTGATCTGTTTGGGATTCTTTTAAGAACATAAAAGTAGGCGCTATATAGGATTCGATTCCATTGAAATAATGGATTAGGGACGGAAAATCAAGAAACATCTCAATCGGACGATAGTCTCAATACAAAGGAAAGGCTTGTATTCCTTACACTTTCGTACGTTGCTGTGTCTTATATTTAATTACATATCCCTAACGTTTAAGCTAACACTTGGCAAATTCATCTCTCATCTATCATCAGAGCGAATCTAACGAAATCTAAGAGATTAATCACTTATCTTTAGTCTTGCTTTTGGGACAAAGCTCCACGGCTTCTAACAACGCTTGAACCTGAGTAGCTCTGTCAGCTCGATTGAGACGACCGCGAGCCCTCAAGGGAATCTGCTGCCGACAGGGGGGAAATTCACGCTAAGTTTATGTAGGACTGATGCACTACTGACCTAATTTGCAGTTACAGTTAACGTGGCAGTTAGACTAGCAGTGCGCTCGAGTGCAAATCACCCTGGCATTGACGCACTCCGCTGCAACGTGATCTGTTTTTTACTGTGTTTCTTGACCTATGACTCAGCCGTTTACGCTTTCGTCGCTACACACGATTGGCACGGTCAAAGGCCCAGGAGACACAGGGAACCAGTATGTGTTCATTACCGCCGATAGCCGCCATGTCAAGATTGGCGAGTTTGTCTACTATGAAGTGGCGCAATCGAGTGAGCAGGCGTCGTCGTTCCAAATTTTGGGCAAGATTTCGGCGCTGACGCTGATTGATCACCTGCCTGACCGCATGTTTGCCGATACAGAAATTAGCCCAGAGGCGATCGCCGCTCTAGTGGGCTTTACCCATCCCAATCCCGAAATCTATGAAGTGGTGGTGGATGTGGTGGGCTACTTTGACCCGCGTATGAGTGGCTTCATCAACCCCCGCATGACGCCAACGCCGGGGACGAAGGTATATCTCACCAGCGATGAATCGCTGCGGTGGGTGGTGAATAAAAAGCAGCGCTCGACGGTGGGTTCTGCCTGTTTAGGGTCGTTGCTGCTGCGCGAGCAGGATGCAGTGCCCGTAGTGATCGACGTTAAAGAACTGGTGAGCACCCACATGGCGATTCTGGCGGGGACCGGATCGGGCAAATCCTATACGGCAGGGGTGCTGGTAGAGGAGTTGCTATCGCCTTATAATCGCGCGGCTGTGCTAATCTTTGACCCCCACGGGGAGTATGGCACGCTAGATGCCATGCGGGGGCATCCGGCGTTTACGGTTGAGGATTATGCACCCACGGTCAAAATCCTCAAACCCGAAGATATTCATATTCGTGTGTCGTCGTTGGATTATTACGATGTGCTGGCGTTGTTGCCATCCATGAGCGATCGCCAGCAGTCTATTCTTAATCGCGCGTTTACCAAACTTTTTAGCCACCGCCGGGGCGAAGAGTACCGCTGGAGCATCAATGACCTAATTGCCGCCGTCTACGAAGTCGATCGCAGCACCGACGACGAAGGCAACGAGAAAACCGGCTCCTCTGCACCGGCGCTGGAGTGGAAGCTAGAACGCCTGGCCAGCTCACCCTATTTCCACACGGCCAAGCACTTGGCTCCCAAAGATCTCTTCTGTCCGGGGCAGGTTACCGTGCTGCAAATGAACGAAATCAGTCAGGAAGAACAGCAGGTGATTTGCGCAGCGCTGTTGCGGCAGTCGAACCAAGCCCGCATGAATACATTGAAAGAGCGCATCTCTGTGGATGACGAGAATTATCTACCGTATCCCGTTTTCATTTTGTTAGAAGAAGCGCACCGCTTTGCCCCAGCTCACGACCCATCCCGCTGCAAAACTATTCTTCGCACCATTCTCAGCGAGGGGCGCAAGTTTGGCTTAGGGGTAGGGCTGATTACCCAACGCCCGGGCAAGCTCGATTCTGATGTGCTGTCTCAGTGCATGAGCCAGTTCATCATGCGAATCGTGAACCCGGTTGACCAAGACAGCCTGAAGTATGGAGTAGAAGCAGCGGGGCGCGATCTGTTGAAGGAGCTGCCCGCCCTGACCAAAGGCCAAGTGATTATCGCTGGAGCCTGTGTGAATACGCCAGTGCTGTGTCGCGTGCGACAACGCGTGACTCAGCACGGTGGCGAAACCCTGGATGCTCCTGCAATGTGGCAGCAATTCTTTCAACCGCATCAGGTGCGATCGCGCCAGATGGAAGAAGCTCCCACAAGCAGTCGCGCTAAACCGACGACGGTTCGTGGCGTAAGCATTGATTAGCCGAGAGTGGCGCTTAGATAGCCTGAGTTTTGGTCTAACAAGCCCTAGGCGACCCTAAAAGGGCTGCCTAGGGCTTGTGGGAGGATAGCTTGTTGAATGAGCGGAAACTCAGAGCTGAATTACTCTGTCTGACTTAACAAGGTCGAACTTAACGGGACGATCGCCCTCTAACATGGGCGATCGCATCACGTTGGCCCAGCATTGACTGCTGCTTGCCTAATGACGGAAGCAACGTTAGCAGCGTTAGCCAAATGACTAGTGCACTCACTTCAAACATAATTTTCGATGCCTACGAATGGGTAAAAACCTGCGTTTACGAAGCAACTCATCCATATATCCACTGGTGGGCTAACCGCAGCGTATCGATTAACCCCAGAGCCAATCCAGATTCAATCTAAATTCAGTTCTGACAACCTGTTCCATAGCAGCCCCTAGTCCAGTTAGCCTGCTATGAGTCATGGCATGGAGCGTGTAGACCCGAATTGATCTCAAAGCTCATTTAATGAACACTTTATGTTGTAGCATATCGGACTATCTATTTACGCAGTTAGCTCCGTGGATTCACTTAATTTTTACGAAGCTAGATGTAGTGCCGGGTAGAGCGATCGCTCGTACCCTATTTTCTGATTGAAGGATTTACGCTTGATTGAGCCTGGCCTGCTGATTCAATTGGAGGGGGGAGTTGGGGCGATCGCCTAGCTCTTGGCCGTTGACTGAGTGGGGTTGATCTTAGGTAGGTGCTTGCAAA
>JBGTOF010000367.1:0-36748 GCA_041742695.1 Elainellales cyanobacterium
TCTACAAAAATAATTGGCTCAATCAATCTAACGGTTGCAATAGGGTTACGATAGATGGGCGCAGTTCATAGGGACGGAAGTATGGATCGTGACCACAACCTGTTGAGCAATGATGAGGTGCTGCATGTGCGAGCGGGGCGCATTTTGATGCCCAATGCCACCTTTAAGGTGAGTGAGTTTTTGGATGCGCTGGCACAGGTTGTAAGCGAGCAAGACGCCGAGTGGACTGAAGATTGCGAGGGGTGGTTTAGCAGTGGGCTTCGCTGCGAGGTGTTGCGCTTTGCCAATCAGGGCTGGCAGCGCGGGCGTGTGCGAATTCGGCTAGAGTTTTCTCCAGAGCCGCAAAAGCTGCTGAAGGAAGAAACCCCACGCCGTGCCAGCCGTCCCGAGCGATCGCCCGTCTATCGCGATGAGGTTTACACCACGGTTGAGCCCGTCTACGAAGACCTTGGGGATGAATACTAACGCGACGCCATGAGCCTCGTCCCCAGGTGAGGGAACTTCGGGTTCATGCTGTACGAGAGAGACTGTGGATTAGCATGACGGGTGCCGCTGCTCCCTAGGTTCTGTTGGTGATGCTATGGCTCAGGCTTCTCCTTGGACGCTGATGCACGCCCGGTTGCATCAAACCATTCGCAGGCGATCGCTCCTCACGCTTCACCAGCGGCTGCTGGTGGCGGTTTCGGGTGGGCAAGATTCGCTCTGCCTGCTGCGGTTGATGCTCGACCTGCAGCCCAAGTGGGGCTGGACGGTGGCGGTGGTGCATTGCAACCATGGCTGGCGACCCGATGCCAGCGCCAATGCGGCTCATGTGAGGGCGATCGCCGTGGCAGAATCAGTGCCCTATCACGAAGCGGTGGCTCCTGAGGATTTAGCTCAGACAGAAGCCGCCGCGCGAGATTGGCGCTATCGCCAGTTTGAACAAATTGCTGTTGATTGTCGCTATGATGCCGTGCTGACGGGGCACACGGCGAGCGATCGCGCCGAAACCCTGCTTTACAACTTGGTGCGCGGCAGCGGTGCAGATGGGTTGCAGGCGCTGAGCTGGCGGCGATTGCTCGGGCACCAGGTTGAGCTGGTGCGACCCCTGCTAGACTTTACCCGCAGCGACACCGCCCGCATCTGCCACGAGCGGCACCTGCCCATCTGGGAAGACAGCACCAACTCCGACCTCCGCTACGCGCGCAACCGCATTCGGCTGGAACTGCTGCCCTACCTTCAGCAACATCTCAACGCGCAGGCAGAACTGCACCTGGCCCAAACGGCAGAATTGCTGCGGGCTGAAGTGGACTGGCTTGAAGCAGCAGCGGCCCACCTCTCGGCCCAGGCTCAACCCGATGATGGCAGTCCCCAGATCAATCGGCGGGTGTTGCAGGCGGCTCCGTTAGCCTTGCAACGGCGATCGCTCCGGCAGTTTCTGCTGCTTCATCTATCGACAGCCCCCAGCTTTGACCACATTGAGTCACTCGTGACGCTCATCGATGCGCCCAACCGCACCCAGACTGAGCCCATGCCCGGTGGGGCGATCGCCCACGTTGACGGCGACTGGATTCGACTGCGACTGCTACATAAAACAGGGGAGCTACACACCGTGCAACTCCCCTGAGTTCAGCCAATTATTGTTGTAGATCTCTCACTGTGCAAGGGTTCCACAACAATGAACCTTTGAGTCAGACCTTTAAGCGCTGTAACCCATTACGACGCGACGAATTCGGGCGTTTGGCTTTGGGTTAGGGTGCTGATCATCTGCCGCATCTCCGTAATGGCTTGCAGTTGATAGTCGCTGACTTCCTGAAACTGCCCAATCACACTAGCGATCGACTCTAGCTTCTGCTTCAAGCCATCCACCCCATCCTGGTTGAGCTGTAGGGTTTCTTGATAGGCATTGATCTTGCCCCAGAGTTCGCCCACGCTGGCCTTCTGAGCCTTAAGGTCTTGCTCTAGCTGCTGAATTTCGTCCCAGCGGGCTGATTGAGCCTCTAGCTCTTGAGTGAGCGACTGCTGCGACTGTTCCGCCGCCGTGTGTAAGTTTTGCAGGTCAGCTTGGGCAGCGTGCAGCTTTTCGGCGAGGTCTTTCTTCACGGCCTCTAACTGGTTGATCACAGGAGACAAATCCACCGCTACGGTTGGCGTTTCGTCGGTGACGTTGCCTTTACGGCGGTCGAGCACGCCTTGGTGCTGTTTCAGCACTTCGCGCCGCTCTTGCAGGTTACGCCGCTGCCCTACTAGAGTCTCGTCCAGCATGCAGTAGCGATCTTGTTCATCGGCCATCTCCGACTCAATGCGTAAGCGGTCATACTCACTGGCAGATTGAATTTGCGCTTGCAGTTGGTCAATGGTGTCTTGCTGCGCGACTAATTCTTCCTCTTGGCTGTTGACAAATCTGGACATTTTTTCCAAATCTGCCTGCATGTCCTTCACTGTGGTTTCCAGTGCTTCGATAGACAGGGCGTCTAACGCTTCCAGATCCACCTTGCCCCCGAGGGTAAACCCATCGGAATTTTCTGCCAGTTGGCAAAATTGCTTGAATAGCTGATCTTGAGTTTTGATTTGGTGAGCAATGCTATCGATATACTCTTGCTTGAGGTGCAAGGCCTGCTGCTGACCCTGAAGTGCGGCTTTGGACTGGTCGAGCGCGGTTTGAGCTTGCTTCCACTCATTCCAGCAAGTGTCCAGCCGCTGCATCTGCTGATCCATCGCCGTTTCTAACTCTTGAGCCGTGCGGCGCTGTTCTTCGACTTGGTGATAGTGCGACTCGACTGCGCCCTGCTGCTGGCTGATGATGTCAAAGGAATAGTTGACCTGCTCACGCACGGCTTCGGTGGGGGCGATCGCCCCCGACAGACGATCCAACAGTTCCTGCATTTGCTGGGCCTTGTCGCCATCTAAGCCCACCGCTTGACTCACATGGGCCTGCTGATCGTCGAGCTTAGACATTTCGCCCCGAAGCTGCGCCCAAGCACCTTCTAACTCTTGATTCTTACGTTCATAGTCCTCTTGCAGCCGCTGTACATCTTCGCGGGTAGAGTCTAATTCTTGGCGCTGCTGTTCCAGCTTTTCAAAGTCCTCTTCCATAAGCTGCAGCTGCTCTTCCCGCGCTTCCATTTCCATCTCGCGGCGGTTCAGCTCTTGGCTTTGATAGGTCAGTGATTGCTTCCACTGCTCAATTTCTTCTTCCTGCGTTTTGAACTTGTCCTGCAGGCGGGAGAAGTTCTGCAAAATGCTGACCAGTTGCCGGCCGGCTTCTGTAATGCGCTGCACCTGACGGTTGTTGCTCAGCTCGGCCATCACTAGTACCCCGGCGGCATAGTTGGCATCATCGGGAGCTGGCACAACTTCTTCTCCCGACACGGCACTCCAACTGCTTTCACTGCGTTGACATGCAAGCAGCTTCAGCTCTGGTCGGCCACTGCCGATCACCCCTTTCTTTCTCTGTACTTCTGCCAAATACAGCACGCCAGTAATCCTCTTCCGTAGCTTTTCCGTATCGTCTAAATCCGTAATCGCGTTCCGTATCTTCTGTTGTAGCGCTTATTACAATTGGCGGTTTACAACTGACGCTCAACCGTCTGAACTAGTCTCGAAGCCATTGAGCTGAAGTGCTACGCCAGAACAGCGGAGAACCGGTGTCGTCGGGCGATCGCTCGCCTTGGCAATAGGTGTTGTAAAACATCACCTCACTCACTGCGTTGGGGACTAGATGTCTCATGACTATCAGTCCAATGACTATCGATCCAGTGGCTATCGATCCCATGACTGCTAAATAGCGCTAGCCTAACAGGCATTGCAGCTAGAGTGGGGGACGATGCGTCTTCTAACGATGCGTGCCCCCATAACGAGTGCGCCATAGGCTAGAACACAGGCTATCGAGCTATCAATAATTGACCGACACACCTAAATCTTATTCAGTCCCGCATTGAGCAAGATCTACCGATGGATGGAGTGCAAGGGTCAAGGCTAAATAGAACTAGCCGATTTCAACAGGGTGTGTAAAAGAATTTAACAGGACTGAGATGAACTTGACCGCACTCAGCAAACAAATTCAAGTCAATTGGCATGGGCAAGGTCGGAAATAGCAGAGATGCCCTTACTGGACAAACCCATAAATATACAATCCGTAGAGGGCCGGTGAAGCCGAAATAGTCGGCAAACCCTATATTTGTCGAGTCTACGGCGAGAGTTGAGAATAGTGTTGGAGTTGTGGGGCTTCACCCCACAGTTGCTATTCAGTCTATCGGAAAACCTCCAGAAGTGACGGGCTTAATTTGATCCACAGTGCTGCTTTTTCCCAATTAATTTAGCATTAACCGTTTAGACGCCGTTTAGACGGGAGAGCGAGTGTGAGGATCGATCCGTATGGTGGGGCAAGGTGCCAAACTACGCGCATGGGCTTGCAACATAAGGACACAATTCGATGGCGATCGCCCCGAGAGCACTACACTGACCCTAGCGATTCGATCGTGACGCTTGCCCGATTAAACCTAATCGAATCGAGAGGCGATTCCATTAAGCTGCATTGAGCGGGCTCAGTCAATGTCGAATCTACAGAGCAGGAGCGATGGGGCAGTCCCTTCAGGCCAAGTTCCTCGCCTGGGTCGATTGCTAGTCTAGAATGCCCGAATTCTAGACAGACACAACAGCCGTGAGTCAGGTGTCAAAGCGACCCACCCAAAACGCTACTTTTGAGCCAAAATCCCAGCTAAGGCGATATCTTTTAGAGTTATAGTGAACGGGCGATCGCCCGACATCCCCGCAGAACGTTCCCTATCCTGCTTACTGATTCGACGCTTGCAGTGCATCCACAGGCCAAACCTACAGCATCTCAACGGCAGCAGTACACGCGTCGGTTAGCGGTGATTGTGCCTGTCGAGGTCTGCTTCTAAGTCAAAAGCCTCAACCTACCCTAGCCACCCGCCACCGCTTGCCACGCCCTACGCTATTTCGGTTCTGTGTCTATTCAACGTGCGGAATAGGGAATGTTAGAGCCTATGAGTTAAGGCGCGTGGTGTTAAGACGCGACGGTTTCTGTAAGAGCCCCCAGCCCCATGCAAGGCAATCTGAACGAAATTGATATCCGCAGCGTCCTGCAGTTGATTGAACTGGGTCAACGCACAGGGGAACTGTTCGTGGAAGCCTACAGCGCTCCCAGTTGGTTAAGTGAACCCACTGCGGGGCATTCTGCTCTATGGAATCGAGCCGCGCGTGCTCCAATTGAGCGCTCTTGGTTTGTGTTCTTCCTCAATGGACGAATTGTTTATGCGGGCGATGCTGGGCTCGATCTGACGCGATTGCGCGATCATCTGAAGCGATACAACATGGGGAATACACCCACCGCCCTTGGGTTTTCTTCGGCGATCGCCACCACTAGCGCCCCTGAATATGGCCACCTATGGGCCATGATTGAAAACCACACCCTCACCCCGGCCCAAGGGCGTAACATCATCGCCAGCATGGTAAACGAAACCCTGTTCGACTTACTCACCTTGCACCATGGCTCATTTACGTTTGAGATTGGGCAGCCCCTCGCCCCGCAACTCTCTACCTTAGAGACTGGGGTGCTGGTTAGCGTCATCATCAAACAAGTGCAGGAATGGAAGCAACTGCACCCCCTCATTCAGTCGCCCGATCAATGCCCGGCGATCGCCGACGCTCCCCAACTGCGAGAAACCCTTAACACTACCGTTTTCAATAACTTAGCCAAATGGGTCGATGGCAACACCTCAATTCGCCAAGTGGCTCGCTACCTAAACCGCGATATTCTCACCGTCGCGCGGGCTCTCTATCCCTGCATTCAACAGGGGTTGGTGCATTTGCAGCCACCGCCTTCTGCCCGTAACGCCTTATCGCTGCCCACCCCCACACTGCATTCTGTGCCTCGTATTGTATGTATTGATGATGGCCTTAGCATTCGCAAAACTGTGGAGCATATTCTCAACCAGCAGGGTTACGAAGCCACTGCGATCGGCAATCCGCTTAAAGCGCTCAGCCTCCTGTTCCAGCTCAAACCTGATTTGATCCTATGCGACATATCTATGCCCGAACTAGATGGGTACGAGCTCTGTGCCATGCTGCGCAAATCCAGTACCTTTCGCCAAACTCCAATCATCATGCTGACGGGGCGGGATGGGTTTATCGATCGCATCAAAGCCAAAATCGTAGGGGCCAGTGACTACCTGACCAAACCCTTTGGGGAACATGAGCTGCTCACCTTGGTTGAAGCCAATGTCGGCCCCGGAAACACAGACTATCCAACGCCCAGTAGATTATTGGCAGACGACTTAGAACATGAGTTAGAACTGGATATTGCCGAATCGACATCCCCTACGCCGCTTAATTAAGCTTGAGCCCAACTGAGTGGGCAACCAAGCAGAACAGGATGAGCGCCAACGCTGTCCCAAGATAGTCAACGTTAAGATCAATGCAATCAACGAGATTTATAGCTCAAAGGATGGCATCGTACGCCGGATGACCGATAGTTGAAGAGATTAACGCATTTGACCTGCGAGCGATCGCCCACTGTAGCCCACAGGACATGTCCCAATTCACTTAGATGTATGGGTTTTAGAGTAAGCAGCTATGAGTAGAGTTTTGGTCGTGGAAGACAGCGTAACCCAGCGAGAAATGATTACCGACTTGCTCAAAGGTAGCGGGTTAGATGTCACCGTTGCGAGCGACGGTGTCGAAGCCCTGGAACAAATTCAAGTCAAAAACCCAGATCTGGTAGTACTTGATATTGTTATGCCACGTATGAATGGCTACGAAGTCTGTCGCCAGATCAAGTCCAACCCCACCACCCAAAACATTCCCGTCGTGATGTGCTCCTCCAAAGGCGAAGAGTTTGATCGATATTGGGGTATGAAGCAAGGCGCCGACGCTTATATCGCCAAACCCTTTCAACCGACCGAACTCGTTGGCACCGTTAAGCAACTCTTGCGACAATAGGACATGCGTATGATTGGCAACCCAGACTTTCTCACCGATAGAGGGCAAAATCAAGCTCCAGAAATGCAGGAGCTTGAAAGTCCTGAAGGCGAACTTCACCTGCGGTTTTACACAACCTCTGGAGACGAGTTTGCGCTCTCTGCCACGGGTATTCGAGAGGTGCTGTCTGTGCCACCTGATCGAATCACCCCCATTCCGAACGTTTCACCCTTGCTTTTGGGCACTCTCAATGTGCGAGGTCGTGTGGTTTGGGTGGCTGATTTAGGTCAGTTTTTAGGAGATGCAAACCTACTGAGCACCGATCGGCCAGAAATATCCGTTGTAGCGGTCGAAGATCAAGACACTATGCTAGGCTTGGCGGTTGATCGCATCTACGGCATGGATTGGCTTGACATTGAAGAGATTCAAATGCCAACCAACGTGCCTGACGGCATGGCACCCTTTTTACGAGGGGAATGGGTTCTTCAGCGGGAAAGTGGACGGTTCCTTAGGTTGCTCGACCAAGTTGCCATACTACGATCGGCACGTTGGGCGGCATAACCTTCAGCAGATTCGGACATTGCATGGGTAGGAGAGAGGCAAATGGGATCAGGCACTGGGTACGCGCAAGAATATCAGCAGGCTGAAAAAGCCTACATGCAGGGCAAGTACGATGATGCAGCGGCGATCGTTGATCGGCTGGTCGAAAGCCATCCCGAAGACCCCAGCATTCGTCTGCTACGAGGGCACATTTACTGCTATGGGCTACAGCAGTATGCCGTTGCGCGTGAGCAGTATCAGGAAGTTCTTAGCCTTACCGATGAACCCGAATACATCGAATATGCCAACAATGGCCTAGAAACGGTGCGCGAGTTTGATGACGGCTCAGGCGCTATAGGGTCTGATTTGGTTGATTCCGCAGACGAGCCCTATGGGTCGTTTGATGCGCTTGAAAATGGATTGGGTGGCTCTGGGCTCAATAATCAGGGCTTGACCGATATCGACTCTGACTTTGTCAGCACTACAGATTCCGCCTATGGCAGCTATGGGAGTGCTCAACCAGAGTTTGACGAAGAAATTAACTTTGACGAATTTGATGACATCGGTGTAGATGAAGCTGAGCCTCCATTTGGAATGGGCGACATGGGCTTAGCCACAGGGGAGAGTAGAGCCAATGCTGAATCCGCAGCTAATCCGTTTTTTGAGGAAGGCAACTACCCAGCTTTGGACGACTCAGGTAGCGTAGGCAATCCCTTTGGTCAGAGTTCGTCTGATGTGATAGGGGGCATAAATCAGCCCATCGAGTCTGAATTCTTGATCTTCGACGATAACTTGAATTTGGGCGCTGACAATGCTCAAGACTGGACGGCAGATAACATTGATCTCAATCTAAATGATGAGGCTGCGTTTGACTTTAGCGATGAATTGGATATTGATCTCGACAACCTTGGCGAGGATGAAGAACTAGCAGAGTTCAGCCTGAATTCAGACGCTTCTCCGTCCTACGGGACTGGGAGTTCAGCGAGAGAGGATGAAGCCTTTGGCTTGAGCCATTTGCCTCCCGAAGATGACTACGGTCGTGACTATGCCGATCTAGGCTCCACGGCCGAGTCAAATTTCGATCTGGGATACAGTGACTTACCGGTGAGCCCTAATGTTGGCTCCTCAACGGGAGAAGACGAAACGCTGTTTATGGCAGCGGATGAATTTGACCTGGCGGCACCCATGGCGGCAGACGATGGAGACGCTGAGCTGAGGAACCACGGGTTTGACGACCGCACGTATGGTCAGCAAGATGGTTTTGGCCTGGGAACGACGGGTGGCAGCGACTTTGATTTGGATGATTTGCAGGATTTTTCTACCTCCAACAACTCGGATGCCGCCTTCTCGCCCAATGCAACTGGAGCCGCAAATTTTCTAGATGAGTTTGAGGAGTTTGAGGATTTAGGCAGTTTGCCAGACTTTGATCTCTCTGATAATTCAGCAGGGTTTACGAGCCCATCTGTTGCAGGCGAGGGCTTCTCTGCAGGCAGCAGGGTACCGGCATCGGAGGATCTGAGCTTTGACTTTAGCGAAATATCAGATCAGTCTGTCATTCGAGAGGATGAGATCTTCAGCATTTCGGGCTCGGCAGACGGGTTGCCCATGTTTGCCGATGGGGAGGCAATGGAGCCTGAGGTGTCAGTGGATCAAGGCTGGCTGGCCCCGTTAGAAAATGCGCCGCTGTCGGTAAAGCAGTGGGTGATCGCCGGAACAACGGGCGTGGTTTCTATGCTGGCGGTAGCAACGGTAGGGTTTGTTGCGTCTAATTTCTTAGTTCCCGAAGAAAATAAGCCGATTGTGGTGCCCTATTCGCGGGTCACAGATTTGGCTCAGGCAGCAGCAGCGGGATTAGTGGGTGTGGGCACAGCGGCCGGTCTGGGGCTGTTGGCTAATCGCCAAATGCGGCGATCGCTCCTTGATTTGCGCCAGCAGTTTGATGCCGTGTCTCAGGGCAACCTCAGTGCCCAAGCCACGGTCTATTCTGAAGATGAGATGGGGCAGTTGGCCACCGGGTTTAACCGCATGTCGCGGGTGATTTTAACCACCACCAGCGAAGCTCAGCGCAAAGCAGAGGAGCAAGAGCAAGCCAAAGAAGATTTGCAGCGCCAGGTGATTCGTCTGTTGGATGATGTGGAAGGGGCGGCACGAGGTGACCTGACGGTGCAGGCTGAGGTGACCGCAGACGTGCTGGGTGCAGTAGCTGATTCCTTCAACCTCACTATTCAAAACCTGCGGGAAATTGTGGAGCAGGTGAAGACAGCAGCGCGGCAGGTGGCGAAGGGATCAACGGAGAACGAAATTTTTGCGCGATCGCTCTCGTCTGATGCCCTGCGCCAGGCTGAAGAACTCGCCGTCACCCTTAACTCAGTGCAGGTGATGTCCGACTCCATTCAGCGGGTGGCCGAGAGCGCCCGCGAAGCCGAGGAAGTGGCTCGCTCTGCATCCGCAACGGCACTCAAAGGCGGCGAAGCGGTGGAGCGCACCGTGTCTGGGATCTTAGAGATCCGCGAGACCGTGGCAGAAACCACCCGCAAAGTAAAGCGTCTGGCAGAGTCGTCTCAAGAGATTTCTAAGATTGTGGCGTTGATTTCGCAAATTGCGTCGCGCACTAACCTGCTAGCGCTCAACGCGAGCATTGAGGCGGCCCGAGCGGGTGAAGCTGGGCGCGGTTTTGCCATTGTGGCAGACGAGGTGAGGCAGTTGGCCGACCGCGCAGCCAAAGCCTCGAAGGAAATCGAGCAGATTGTGTTGCAGATTCAGGGTGAAACCAGCTCGGTGATGACTGCCATGGAAGAAGGCACCCAGCAAGTCATTGAGGGTACGCGTCTGGCAGAGCAGGCAAAGCGATCGCTCGAGGATATTATTCAAGTCTCAAACCGCATTGACGTGCTAGTGCGCTCCATTACCGCAGACACGGTTGAGCAAACCGAAACCTCCCGCGCGGTGGCTCAGGTGATGCAATCGGTAGAACTGACAGCGCAAGAAACCTCACAAGAGGCCCAGCGCGTATCGGGATCGCTGCAAAGTCTGGTGGGAGTGGCTCGCGACCTGCTCAACTCGGTGGAACGCTTCCGAGTTGAAAAGTAAGCTTGCATTAGAGAGGGTAGGAACAGTTGAAGTTCAGAACGGTATTCAATCCAGGTACGGTTCTGTGCTGACAAGACGGCTACAGCACTCTAGTGATGCCAGACCGACTCGGACTGATCGTGAGGTTGAATGAATCGGGTACATTAAAAGCAATTAAATTTAGACATTGTTAGACATTTACCGAGTTAGACGTTTACCGAACTGAACGTTGGGCCTGTGGCCCAGACGTCCCAGCACCACATAATCAGGAGTGCCTCTCCTATTGAGGAGCAGCCATTCCAGCTAGCGTAAGGAACAGGGCTATGCTGTCGGAACAACAACAGCGGATCTTGGGATACTTCATTGAGGAGGCCAAAGACCACCTCAACACCATCGAGCAAGGGCTGCTAAATTTGCAAGATACCATTGCAGACGCAGACTTGGCGAGTGAGGTGTTTCGAGCGGCACACTCAGTCAAGGGTGGAGCTGCCATGCTGGGGTTAGACAGCATTCAGCACACATCGCATCGACTTGAAGACTATTTCAAGGTGCTGAAGGAATGCCCAGTACGGGTAGATCAAAAGCTAGAGTCGCTACTGCTAAACGTGTTCGACGTGCTAAAGGAGCTGCTCGATCAACTTCAGGGGCCGTTTGGCTTGACGGAGGATAAAGCGGCTGAGGTCATGGCGTCTGCTGACCCTACCTTCAACGCAGTAAACGAGCATTTAAACGAGCTTGTGCAGCAATCGGGTAGCATTCCACCTGAGGATGTGGAACTGGTGCCGACTGTAACCCCTACAGCGCCACTTCGCCCGACTATACCCGTGACAGTCAACGGGCGAGAAGAGAGCGTATTGCAGCTCATTTTCCAAAGCGACGTCCCGGCTCGACTGCGGGATATGCTGCAAGTGTTTAAGCAGCCAGAGACCACAGAGCGGCGACAACAGTTGCAGTCGCTGGGTCAGACGCTAGAACGATATGGGGAGCAGCTTGAGCTGCCGCAGTGGGTAGAGTTGCTGCGGCAGGTGAATCGAGCGATCGCCAATCCAGAAGCAAGTTTCCGCGCGTTAGCGCCTGTGGTGATTCGTGACATCAAGCGGGCCCAAGAGATGGTGCTCGAGGCCAGCCCTGCTGCGATTACAGCCAGTGCATCGCTCCAGGATCTGGTGCCAGCGGCCCTCGATCCCGTTGATGCATTAGCGGATCTCGACCTGTTTACGACAGATGCCGATCTTGACTTTGATATGACCGAGTTGGAGCAGCCCGAAATTACCAGCGCCTTTGGGTTTGATGAAGCTGACCCAATGGAATCGATGGATTCGGCGTTGGCTTCAGAGGATTTCTCTTCAGGATCGCAAACTGAAGATCTGTTGTCGATGGATGAGCTGTTTGGAGAGGCTGCAGGCGAAGCAGTCGTGGACGATCGTGGGCCTCAGGTGGGTTCTGCAGAGCTAAATAGCCTGGCTGACTTGTTTGAATTAGAATCTGATGAACTTAGCCTCAACTGGCAGGACGAGTCGTCGGAACTCTCGTTGGATGAGATGCCTGAGCCTCTAGAATTAGATCCCACCAACGATTTTTCTGACTTACTAGGCAGTTCTGATTCGGCGGCGCCCATTGCCCAGCCTGAGATACCCGAGGGTGGAGACGGTTTATCTGGATTCTTTGATGCCGCAGAAGATGACGATCTGAACAATTCCGGGTTTGATGACTCGTTCTTGGCCTTAGATGAAGGCTTAGGTGAGGGTGCAGAAGGTGCGGCTGCTCCCGATGAGGCCAATGATGCTCTCGGTGCTACGTTTGATGCTGCTATGGCTGCAGAAGCGTGGATCCCCAATGCAGGGAATGCCGCTGGAGATGCAGATTTGACGGAGCTCAATGAGCTGTTTTCTGATCCTGAATCAGAGCGATCGCCCAATGCACTGGCTGAATCTGAGCCCTCGGATTCCTCAGATTTGAGCTGGTTAGACGATTCAGGTCAGCCGCTAGACGCATTGTCGGAAGCGGTGGAAGACGCCAATCCGTTTGCGGTACTGGGTGGTGATTTAGACATGCTAGGGGCGGCATCATCGTCTGAACAATTTAGCTGGGACGGGCTAGATGGATCAGATCTGGACATGCTGGAGGGCGACGCAGGCGTAGACGGTGCGCTAGATCTGGACGGGATGGATGAAGCGGATTCATCGGCAGACGATGCGCTAGATCTAGACGGGATGGATGAAGCGGATTCATCCGATGATTTCGGTGAATGGGATCTGAGTGCATTGGATTCTGCAACGTCAGACGTAGACGCGTCGGTTGTAGATACGGCCGCAGCAGACCTATCAGACCTATTTGGGGACGACGAATCTGATTTTGGGGGATTGGATCTAGATGCATCAGGCTCTGAGTCATCAGACGCAGATGGGCTGGGCACAGAGGCGGCAGCATTAGACCTGTCAGACCTATTTGGGGATGAAGACCCCGAGGCGGCGATCGCCCTGCCCGACCCATCCGAGAGCGAGCGCTACACAGCAGACTTACCCTCAGACTTCACCCTTGATTTTGAAGAGGACTCCGCCTGGGGCGTGGAGAATCCTGAAGATTCTTCAACCGCACAAGTCTCTACCAACGAGGCGGTTAATCCTCCCAACTGGCTAGATGCCCTTGATTCAGATCAAGGGCTAGAAGGATTGGATACAGCGCCAGCCCTATGGGATGAGGCGGATGAGGATGTATCCGCAGATCTTTGGACATCTCCTGAATTTGACCTGGATGCTCCAAACCATCCGCTAAATTATCTGGAACAGGAGAATGGGGTCGCTGCACCGGACCTATTCTCAGACGCTGAGGCGGCAGATGGGGCGATCGCCCCCGACATCTCAGAGGATCTTAGTGCTGAATTGCCCGCCCAAGTGCAGAATGCTGCCCCAGAGACAGCCTTCGATCCAGAAGAGGAGGCGACAGGAGCAGACCTAGACGGGTTGCCTGCAGAGGCGACCGAAGCGGCGGCAGACGCCCAATGGGGTGAGGAGTCATCTGAGGATGATACTTTTGCGGCAGCACAGCATGATCTGCTCTTTGGTGATACAGAAGGTTCCCTAGGGACGCTGGACTTTGAATCGAGTGCGGTTGACCTAGAAGTTGCAGCGGGCAACCTCGACAGCGACAGCGACTTTCTATTTGATAATTTTGAAGGCAACGAGTCAGGAAATGAGGATACAGCTGGTACTTTCAGCCTCAATCTCGAAGCCGAGGGTGCCGCAGATGCAGCAGATCTGTGGGATTTGGACTCGTTGCTGGACGACGCAGCCGATGCGGCAGATGCGTATGGAATGTCAATCCCTGAGGAGACTGCCTTTGGTAGTCTAGATGCCCTGTTGGCAGGAGATGCCGCTACTGAGGCATCAAGCTTCTTGACAGAGGATCTAGCAACGACAGATAGCCAGCCAGACCCTGATAGTAGTGCCGAGTTCTCAGACCTAGATGGTCTGCTAAGCGACGCTGATTCTACGGCGACTTCAGACGCGGCGTTGAGCATAGATGACTCGTCTGCATCTGAGGACTTGTCAGAGTTTGGGGATCTGGATGATCTCGATGGGCTCTTGAACGAGTCTGATAGGACTAATGGCCCCGATATCCCCAAGTCTGATTTTCTGAGCGGAGAGATGGGCGACTTTGACGATTTAGATGCGCTGCTCAACCAATCCAGTGAGTCGTCCCTACTGGATTCCATGTCGTCTACTACTCCAGATGACTTTTCAGATCTGGAAGCGCTGCTGGGGGAAGGAAACGGTTTGTTCTTAGATGGCGATCGCCCCACAGTACCGCCCGCCGCAGATGAGGATGAGTTTGAGGATTTAGAGCAACTACTGGAATCTGCCAACTCCATTGGCGGATCGCCCCCAGTAAAGGGGGTGCGTACGCCCTCTCAGCCCAGCTCTCGGCGTCCAACCCGCCCGCCCGGCGTGCTAAGCGATCAGACCATGCGGGTCTCTGTTAAAAACTTAGACAACTTCAACAACCTGGTTGGAGAACTGGTGGTAAACCGGAATAGCCTGGAGCAAGCCGAGGAGCGCCTGCGCCAGTTTTTGGATAACCTGCTGTATCAGGTGCAGCAGCTTAGCGATGTGGGACAGCGCATGCGAGACCTATATGAGCGATCGCTCCTAGAAAGTTCGCTACTCTCGAATCGTCGCGGCTATCCCACCAACTTGCCGGGCAGAAATGTGCCCAGCGCACAGCCCAGCCACGCCACCGGAGTCAACTTCGATGCCCTAGAAATGGATCGGTTCACTGGGTTTCATACCCTGTCTCAGGAGATGATCGAGCTAATTGTGAGGGTGCGAGAGTCGGCGTCTGACATCGACTTTGTGGTCGAAGAAACCGATCAGGTAACGCGCAACTTCCGGCAGATTACCACCCAACTCCAAGAAAGTCTGACGCGGGCGCGAATGGTACCCTTTGCTCAAACGGCCGACCGCCTGCCCCGGGCAGTACGAGACATTTCACTACGCTGCGGGAAGCAAGCGGAGCTAGTCATCGAAGGGCGCGAAACGCTAATCGACAAGATGATTCTGGAGCAGCTTTATGACCCCATGACGCATCTTGTCAACAATGCCATTACCCATGGCGTTGAAACCCCAGAAGAACGCCAAGCTGCTGGCAAAGAGGCCACCGGACGGATCTCCATTCGAGCCTTCCACCAAGGCAACCAGACGGTTATCTCCATCACCGACGACGGAGCAGGCATTGACCCGGAGCGGATCAAGCGTAAGGCAATCGAGAAGGGGCTCATCACCGAGCGCGAGGCCCTTTCTATGTCTCGGTTAGATGTGTACGATCTAATCTTCCATCACGGCTTTAGCACCCGCGACAAAGCGGATGACTTTGCGGGTCGGGGCATTGGCATGGATGTGGTGCGCACCAGCCTTAATGAGGTTCGAGGCGTGGTCAACATCGACTCCGCAGTAGGGCGGGGTACCACCTTTACGATTCGCCTGCCACTCACGCTGAGCATTTCCAAAGCCCTCTGCTGCATCAGCAATCGTGCCCGCATCGCCTTCCCGATGGATGGAGTCGAAGATATGCTGGATGTACCGCGCGATCGCGTCCAAACCGATGAGCAAGGGCGTCCCTGCATCCATTGGCACGACCAACTCCTGCCATTCCAACCGCTATCAGAATTGCTGAAATTTAACCGCAGCCTGGGCCGCGGCAGTGTGTATGGCGGTAATCAGGAAGAAGATATCATCTCGGTGATTGTGCTGCGCAGCAACGCAGGTAGCTATTTGGCACTCCAAGTCGATCAGGTCTTGGGTGAGCAAGAAATCGTAATCAAACAGCTAGAGGGCCCCATGCCCAAGCCGGTAGGCATCGCCGGGGCGACGGTGCTAGGGGATGGGCGAATTATGCCCATTGCTGATGTGTTAGAGCTAATTGACCTATCAATGGGGCGCATTCGCCGGGAAGCAGGCAGCCTGCTGTGGGAACAGGATGGTATACCCATTGCAGCAGAGCCAGAAAAACCCAAGACAGAACCGACCGTTCTGATCGTGGATGATTCCATTACGGTGCGCGAACTGCTGTCGATGACCTTCAACAAAGTGGGCTATCGGGTGGAGCAGGCTCGGGATGGACAGGAGGCGTGGGAGAAGCTGCGGTCAGGCTTGCCTTGCGATCTGGTATTCTGCGATATCGAAATGCCTCGCATGGATGGGCTGGAGTTGCTATCGCGTTTACAAAAAGATGGTCACCTCAACCGCATCCCGATTGCTATGCTGACCTCGCGCGGTGCCGACCGCCATCGGCAAATGGCGATTCAATTAGGCGCAAAAGGATACTTCACAAAGCCCTACTTGGAAGAAGCGCTACTGGATGCGGCTCAGCGCATGCTGAAGGGAGAGGTGCTGGTAAGCCTAGCCAATAGCAATGGCAAGTAGCCAAATTATCGGATTATTGCGCTTAGGGGGGGCATAATGCTGCGAGGGCTCTGTAGGAGAGATTTTACACGTTCCTGCAGGGTAATCCTAAACAAGTAAGGATGAGTTGTAGTGGTGAACAAAATACCAGATTGCCCCGATATGATTCTCCAGTCTTTTGGAAAATGATAGGGTCTTGCGAACCAATCTTAAAATCCGTTGCCGCAAGGTGCAGTTAAACCGTTGGTAGTGCTGCATAGTAATGGTTAGGGGAGGAGTGAGGCATTGGAGCTGCGACTGCTTTGCTTGCTGCCGAACAAGGGTATGCAGTTTGTGTGAATTATCTACGTAATCAAGCAGCAGCAGAAACTATTGCTAACACGATTAAAGAAATGGGTGTGCGTGCGATCGCCCCTACAAAATTTCTGGCAACGCTAAAATACGCGAGTATCTGCTAACTTTGCCACAGATCTGCCAAGAATCTGCCAGGGATCTGCCAGAATTTGAATCCATCCTGCGTCTCCCCTTTCAGGACTTCTCCCTCGTGTCCCACTCTTCCCAGCAGCCATCAACCCCTGCATCCATAACATCCTTCAAAGGCATTGCAGTGTTCACCCCCGGCGGGGACGTGGTGTATAGCCTCGACTCCCAAAAGCAGCAACATTGGCACCTTCAGCTCTGCGCCATGCTGCAAGACACACTCGGGCTAGCGGAGCCGCCGCACTTTTTGGTCTCATGCTATGCGGCCACGCTCGATCGCTGGGTAGACCCCCGCACTCAGCAGGTGCACCTCTCCGCCGAAGCCCACCCCCGAGTGTTGCGCCATCGGGCCTTGCTCAACGCTATGTTTGGCATCGAAGACTGCCCGTGGCAGTTAGCCCCTACAGACGAAGCCGTATGCAATGACCTCACCCTTAGCACCTACCGCCAGCAATTTCCACAACTGTGGGAAAATCACGACCTTGTGGCTCGGCTGGGGACGACGCAATCCCCCTCAGCCGCCGCGCATTCGCACGCGCCCCAACGTGACTATCCCCTCGACTGGAACTTGGCGCCAGGCAAGTCCAACACGCAAGGCTATGTGCTGCGGCTGTATGTGTCTGGCAGCAGCAGCGTCACCAGCAAGATTTTGCAACGGCTGCACGAGCTACTCGACCAAGCATTGCAGCAGCCCTATACGTTAAAGGTGGTCGATATTCGCAAGGCCCCAGAGCAGGCCGAGGCCGATCAAATTACAGCAACGCCTACTCTGGTGAAGGTGTATCCGCCCCCAGTGCGGCGATTAGTAGGCGACTTCAACAGCCTCGACAGTGTGGTTCGCATGTTGATATCGCTTGATTTGTAACCACGCGATTGCTGTATCCACTCAGCCACAGTCGCCTTACCTGCGTAAAACTATCGCCACCGATGGGCGAAATTTCTGCCAGGACGTATGAGGTCAACCCGTAGGCGTTAGGCGCTGTGCATCCCATACTCGCTCACGGCCTTAGTCGGCAGCGCATGAACGATGCGCATTAATTCTTCTAACTGCTGACAAGGCCTGCCGATGAAGTGCTGGTTCTCGACCCAATAGAACAGCACGCCATCGTGCAACATCATGTTAAGGATGCAACCCCGCTCTTGAGCAAGCTTAAACATTTCGGTGACGCTGGGATTCATGGACTATCGATACCTTATGCAGATTCATGCATATTTTTATTTGCTTCATCTAGTTTCATCTCAGCTTCAAGATTTGAATTCCGTATTTCTCATGAATCTTTTGGGCAGCGGATGCGGAGATCCGTAGAAGGGCGGAGAAGTCGGGCGATCGCCCCTGTCATCATCCGTTACGTCTAGCGCCAATGTAAATTTATTTAACGCGTCTCCGTGAAATTTCTTGCCGTTTTGGCGCTTGGTTGAGGCGCAATGCTCCACTCTCCGTGAAACCACGACGTTATTTCTACGAGCCTAATGCGTATAATTCATTTGTATTATGTGGCTGCGTTCGCCCCGGGGATATACCCTCCGCGAGGTCTGATCGCATCCGTCCAAGGTCGTTGTAAGAGTGCGTAACCCCCATGCCGATTAAGCCGTCTCAGGTATTTCAGTGTTTAGAGCAAAAGCGCGATGCCTTTGCCCAATTTGATGCGCGGGCGTTGCGGCTGTTGCAGCAATATAAAACTGCACTGAAAGACTTTGTCGCCCTATCTGATGACGAGCGATCGCACCTGGTTGACTCTCACCCTCAGCCCTTGGGCGCGCGACCGTTAGAGCCGGTTGCGGTTGCGCAGAAGGGGGTCGTACCCGGGCCGGGGCAGTGGAATAATCGAGAAGAGAGCATGGACTGGGTGCGCGATCGCCTGACGGGCATCACCACCTTTGCCGTCGATGGCTCTCAGATCTATCCCGGCAAAGACTTGTCGATTCCCGTGGCGCTGGTGCAAATTGGCTGGTTTGAAAATCAGCACTTGCCCACCGGGGGCTATGAAAAAGACATTCAGCTCGATGTGCTGACGCCCCATGATTTAAAGGCTGGGCACAGCGGCGAGCCCGTGGATCGGTTGGTGAATATGCGGCGGTTTGGGATGGAAACCCAGCGCTTAGTGGACTATATGGAGGCGCACTCGGGCGATGAGCGCTGCCTGCTGTTTTTGGATGGGTCGCTGGTGGCGACCTTTGCCCGCTCCTTTGAGCCCGAGGTGCGGCAATTTTATGTGGATTGTTTGCTGGCGGTGCTGCGCGCGAGTGAGCAGCATCGAGTAGCGCTAGTGGCCTATATCGACACCACCTATGCCGATGATCTGACGGGGATGCTGCGATCGCTCTACGACTTGCCCACTGCCAACACCATTCATGATGCTCAGTTGGTCAACAGCTTGAAGTTAGCCTGGGGCGATCGCACGCCGATGTTTCGCTGCGAACGGGCTGATATTTTGCAAAACTATGCCGAACAGAGCGATCGCATCGCCTTCACCTACCTCAAAACCACCCGCGATAACTACCCCGCCCGCATCGAACTGCCGCAGTGGATCGTCGATGACAACCGCCACAATGAGATTCTCGACTGGGTGCGCGGCGAAGTGATCATCGGCAGCGGCTACCCCTACGCCATCGAAACCGCCGACCAAACCGCCGTCCTCAAAGTAGAAGATCGAGCCTTGTTCTTTCGGGTGCTGCAAGACTGGGCCAACCAGCAGGATCTCAACCTGCGGCTGTCGCGCAAAATGGTTAGCAAAGCGCGACGGCGTTAAGGAGATTTCTCGAAAAGAGCGCAGGTACAGCCCTCGCTTCACCGCAGCATGCCCATAGGCCTTACGCAGTTGGGCGATTTTGGGGAGGCTAAGCCTCCCCAAAATCGCCCAAGATTCTCAGGATGCTGCACGACGTGCGTCAGTCCTAACCCAAATACCTCGATCATCCGGTTGAAAAGATGTACCGCTGAATGGTCTACTAAGGTGGACGTTTGCGGATGGTTTGAGCCATCGTTTGTCATGCCATCTCCTGAGTTTTTGGCGCTGGCGCAGCAGGGCAACCCCAAAGTCATTGCAGCGATTCTGAACCACAGCCTTAAGCCGCTGGGCATTACCGCACGGGCCACCACGCGGGAGCAAGAGCTGCATGTAGTGCTGCACAGTTCCCCCGCGCCCGACCGGCAGCAGTCGATCGCCCTCGTAGACCAGCTCATCCAAACCTTGCAGCTTCAAAACCTGCAGCGCGTGCACATCTACGCTCACCAAGCCTATGCCAAGCACATTGCCTGGCAGCATGAGATATCGCTGCGATCGCCCGAGAGGGCAGTTGAAGCAGCGTCATCAAGCACACAGCTGCGATCGCCCGACTCGGGGTATGCTGCCAGCAGCCCAGCACAGACCATCGACGAACTACCGCCCGATCTGCAAAATCCCTTTGAACATCCGTCCTTTCTAGACACTATGGATCCCACTGAGTGGTTTGAACCCTCCCAACCAACGCCCGCACAGCCCGAGCCAGAGTTTCAGGAGGCAGATCCCGTAGACGTGCCGACAGAGCTGGCCTTTGCCCCCACCGCTGTAGACGCAGACGACAACTGGATGCGCCGCCCAGAGGCCGCCATTTTGGTCATTTTTGCGCTGCTGGTAGGCGTGTGGCAGCTCTATCTCGATCTAGCCGAAGGGGACGGGTCGCTGTCTGGTGTCAAGCTATCGAAGCGCCTAGGGGTTAGCCCTAGCACCATTAGCCGCCGCAAGCGCCTCGCGAACTTCCCGGTTTGGAGCCAAACGATCGATCCCGATGGCATTAGCTGGCGCTACCGCTCTGGACGGTTTTTGCCCATCATTGACATGATGGAGCAGCCAGAAGTCGTAGAGCAGCTGTAACGTCGCCCTCCGGCGTCATCGGTTCATCTCACCATGCGGTTCAAAAACTGCTGAATCCGTTGGGGATAAGCCGCTCCCGCCACAGCCGGGATAGTATTGTGATTGGCTTGGGGCACCAGCCAGAGATCCTTGGGCTCTGCCGCTGCCTCATACAGCGTTTCGCTCATATCGGGGGGGATCGTTACATCTGCCGTGCCATGCAGAAACAGCACCGGCACGTGCAGCCGCTGCACCGCAGCCAGCGCATCAAAACGCTGTGTCAGCAGCCGATCAATGGGCAGCAGGCGGTAGGGGGGAATGCGTTGGGCGATCGCCCCCACTGAGGTAAACGATGCTTCGGCAATCACCGCGCCGGTCTGAGGCTGCTGGGCGGCGAGCCACAGGGCGATCGCCCCACCTAACGAGTGGCCGTAGAGCACAATGCGGCTGGGATCATGCTGGCGATCCTGCACCAGGTAGCGCCAGGCCGCATCCGCATCCGCATACACCGACGCCTGTGACGGAAAGCGCCCCTGACTGCGCCCATAGCCGCGATAGTCTACCAGCAGCACCGCCAGCCCCATGTCGTGAAACTGGCGAGCTAGATCTACCAGATCACCCACGTTCGACGCATTGCCATGGAAGTAGAGCAGCGTCAGGGGATCGTCCTCCAGTGACGAGTCTACGGCGGGAATCCACCAGCCATGCATCACCTCTCCGGCTGACGCATCCTCAACCGAGATCCACACATCCTCAAACGCCAACCCCACCGCAGCGGGAGTGCGGGCGATCGCCCGGCGAGGAAAAAAGATGAATCGCGCCTGCTGGGTATAGAGATAGCCACACAGCGCCAGATAGAGCGCCAACCCCACCGCAATACCCTTAATGCCCAGTGAGAGGAGCGATCGCCCGATCAACGGTTACTCTCCTATCCCACCGTGAGGGGCGGCTTGCGCTTGTGCCACTCTGTCGCCTGCTCATAGGCATAGGCCACACTCAGCAGCAAATCTTCGCGCAGCACATTGCCAATCAGCTGTAGACCAATGGGTAGGCCTTGAGCATCAAAGCCACAGGGCAAACTAATGGCAGGCAGCCCCGCCAAGTTCACCGGAATCGTCATCAAGTCCAGCAGATACATGCCAAGGGGATCATCGGTCTTCTCACCGGCCTTAAACGCCGTGGTGGGTGAAGTCGGCGACACCAGCACATCCACCTGCTGAAACGCCCGCTCAAAGTCTTGCTTGATCAGCGTTCGCACCTTTTGCGCCTTGAGGTAGTAAGCATCGTAATAGCCCGCTGACAGCACATAGGTGCCAATCATGATGCGCCGCTTCACCTCTGCCCCAAAGCCCTCAGAGCGGGTCTTAACGTACATGTCTAGCAGGTTTTCGGGATCATCATGGCGATAGCCAAACTTAACCCCGTCATAGCGGGCCAGGTTCGCCGACGCTTCTGACGGCGCAATGATGTAGTAGGTTGGCAATCCATAGCGAAACTGGGGGCACGATATCACCTGCACTTCAGCGCCCATCGCCTGCATCTGTTCCACCGCTTGGGTCACCGCTGCTTCTACTGTGGCGTCTAGTCCTTCCCCAAAGGTTTCTTTAATAATGCCAATTCGCAGTTTTCCGCGCGGCTTAAAGTCGGGCTTGAGTGCGGCAGCATAGTCGGGAATCTCCACATCTAGGCTGGTGGCATCGTGGGGATCATGACCGGCGATCGCCTGCAACACGAGCGCCACATCTTCCACCGAGCGACCAAAGGGGCCAATTTGATCCAGCGATGAGGCAAACGCCACCAGCCCATAGCGCGACACCAACCCATAGGTAGGCTTCATCCCTACTACGCCACACAACGAAGCAGGCTGCCGAATCGAGCCGCCGGTATCCGACCCTAAGGACACCACGCATTCGCCAGCGGCCACAGCAGCTGCCGAGCCCCCCGACGAGCCCCCCGGCACCCGTTCCACATCCCAGGGATTGGCGGTGACCTGGTAGGCCGACGTTTCGGTAGAGCTGCCCATGGCAAACTCGTCCATATTCGTTTTGCCCACCATGACTGCTCCCGCCTGCTGCAACCGCTGGGTCACAGTCGATTCATAGGGCGGCACAAAGGTTTCCAAAATGCGCGAGCCGCAGGTGGTGCGAATGCCCTGGGTGCACAGGTTATCTTTAATGCCGATGGGGATCCCCGCTAGCAGCCCAATCGGCTCGCCTGCAGCAATTTGGGCATCGACTCGGCGGGCCTGAGCGAGCGCATGATCGGCGGTCACCATCAAAAAGCTTTTGATCTGGGGCTCTAGGGCGTCTATACGTGCTAGGGCTGCTTCGGCCAGCTCAACCGCAGTGCGCTCCTTCTGGATGAGCTGATGATGCAACTCTCGGATAGATGCCATGGGGTAC
This sequence comes from Elainellales cyanobacterium, assembly GCA_041742695.1. Lineage (GTDB taxonomy): Bacteria > Cyanobacteriota > Cyanobacteriia > Elainellales > Elainellaceae > Kaiparowitsia. The sequence goes on from JBGTOF010000367.1 coordinate 23,146, forward strand.
CTCTTTAACTTAATCCTCGCGGGCTGGCGATAATCCGTTTTTTAGTCTAGTCGATTTTTTGCCGCTTTAGCGGTCGCTACCCCAGCACACGGGTAACGGGGACTCAGATCTAGCTGAACCATGGGCTGTGGAGATCTTAAAAATAGCCAGGGATGTATCATGGGACTCACTTCACTGAGGATGTTCTATAGTTAACTTTGATCAACCCTTAGAATTTCCTTAAGATTTATTCTTGTCTGTAACGTTCAACATTGGGTTTCTTGATATCCCCATACGATGCTTTTTCTCATGGGGTTGGTAGGCCGTGGGGCTAGTGGTCGGAGAGGCCCACGGCAAGACACGAACCATCCAAACCGGATGTCTTGAGGTATCGCGAGGGGGCTGAACTGTGCAAAGACCAGCAGTTGAGGATAAACGATTCGGTTAGGGCAAACGATTAAAGACAGTACTGTTGGGGTGTTTCTATCCCGTGTGAGGTTGATGGATGCGTCGGCTGCGATGGTTATTATTAGTTGCTCCTATTAGCTTTTTAGGAGTGTTAACGGGGGGTGTGCTCGTGCACTCGTATCCGGCGCTTACCCCTGTAGTAGAGGCGTCTTACGATAATGCACTCGATCTGGACACGGTGCGATCGCTCGAAGATTTGCGTCAGCTTCGTGACCAGCTCCTCACCGATCTCGATCAGCAGCCCCAAGTGCTTCTCAGCAGCAGTAATGGCGCTGGGTCAAGCGGTATTCAGCTAACTCAGAAGCTGCAAGCCGTCGAAATCCGCATCCAAATCGAAGAGATGGCGAAAGAGCGGTTAGCAGAGGCGATCGCCCTAGCTAACGAGGCCCGATCGCTAGAGCGACGGCTAGACCCCGACACACCGACAGAGGCGGCAGATGGCTCTGTGTATCAGCGTTGGGATGAGGCCGTGGCGCTGTTGCTGGGCGTTCCCCGCGAGTCTTTAGTTTATGACCAAGCGCTAGACGAACTGGAGGACTATCAAACGCGGCTGGCGATCGCCGCTTACCGCTATGACACTGCCCGGTCTGGCTTTTTAGAAGAGATTGCGGAAGAGTCGGGCTATGACTCAGATGTGCGCATCACCGTATGCAGCACCCAGCGAGAATGCCGCCGATATCAAGGGAATACGGAACCCGCCAGCCCCGCTAGTTTGATCAAAGTGCCGATTGCGATCGCCCTCATGCAAAAGGTAGAAGAGGATGGAATCGATATTAGCGAAATCATTCCCATCAGCCGGAGTAACTACACCGAAGACGCCGCAAAAATCTGGGTTGGTGCAGAATATCCGCTGCGCCAAGTGAACTACCAAATGCTGGCCTACAGCAGCAACATCGCCACCAATGAGCTAATCGACTATGTGGGGATGGACTACATTAACGAGGTAATGCGCGATCGCGGCTACAGAACCACTCGGGTTAACACTAAGTTGATTGGTCAGTCTATTGCGCCTAGCAACGGCATCACCGGCGTGCCCAACAGCATCACCACCGATGAACTGACCGACATGATGGTGGGGATCTATAACAAAGAGTATCCCGGGGACGACGTGATTTTAGAGAGTCTGGTGAACCAATACGATTGGGATCTGGGCTACTCGACGGTGCGGCGACCTGCCATCTGGGTCGGCGAAAAGACCGGTCAAAATTCCAAAATGCTGGGCGCAACGATGGGTGTCACGCTGAATGGCACCATCTATGTGATAACCCTCACTATCGACTACACTGCCAACGAGCCCGCCTATCGCGCCGTCATGCGTTCCATTGTTGACCACCTGATCGCTAATGACGGATTCTAAGAGAGTTGCCGTTCCGCGACAAGCCGTCCACAATCAGGATATAGCCTGAGCCAGGCAGATGCGTGTGGCTCGGCTCTGTCACCCCTATCCTTGAGCTATGGCGTCGGCATTTCCCCTCAAAACTCAGATTCAAGGCAGCGGCTTTCCCGTTCTTTGCCTGCATGGGCATCCAGGTTCAGGGCAGAGCATGGGTGTCTTTACTCGTCCCCTATCACAGCGCTTCACCACCATTGCGCCTGATTTGAGGGGCTACGGCAGTAGCAAAACCCGGCAGCCTTTCGAGATGGCTGATCACTTGGTAGATTTAGAGGCGCTGCTAGATCGTTTGGCTATTGAGCGGTGCTTAGTCCTGGGCTGGTCGCTGGGCGGCATCTTGGCCATGGAATTGGCGCTGCGGTATCCCAAACGCATCACGGGGCTGATATTAATTGCCACGGCAGCACGTCCTGTCGGCAATCATCCAACTGTGGATTGGTCTACCTATGCCCTGACTGGTGTAGCGGGCTTGGTGAACTGGGCGCTGCCCGGGACACAGTGGAATATTGACTGGTTCGGGCGGCGATCGCTCTTTCGCTACCTCGTTCGCACCCACACGCCATCAACCTATCGCTATCTAGCACAGGATGCCGTCACGGCCTACCTGGCCACGTCTACTCAGGCTAATGCAGCGCTAAACACAGCCCTGCGGCAGCGGTACAATCGATTAGGCCAGCTCCATCGCCTGACCTGCCCCAGCCTCATGCTAGCGGGCGCGGAAGATGTGCATATCACCGCAGCATCCAGCCTAGAAACAGCGGCCCATCTGCCCAATTGCCAATCTCACTGCTACCCGCATGTGGCCCACCTGTTCCCCTGGGAAATCCCCCAGCAGGTGCTGCATGACATTGATCGCTGGCTGGCCCACTACCCCGAAATAACCTCAGCCGCTGAGGCCAATTAACCTGACGCGAGCTCAATAGCGTTGTTTCAGTCTTGCGCTCATGGTTGAAACAAGACAGCAGTGCGCTGCCCGCGTCATAGACAGCACGGTGCTAGGAACTTGCCGAACCGATGCTAACTGAATGCGGGATCAGCTCAAACCCTTTCAGCCCGAACTGGCGTTGACTAGCTAAGGCTGGTTCGAAGTTTTCAGGCCGAAGCAGTCTCCGGCAATGCCTTGCACTCAATAGTGCTTGTACTGCTCGCTCACACAATTCCGCAAAATACAGTCACTGCGAAATCAAGCGGTGATAGCCCACGCCAAGCAATGCACCCGACCCATAGCCTCTCAACCAATGGCTAAGTTTGGCGACTAAATACGCCAGAGATCGCCATTCGATCGAGCGTGTCGTCATAGAGCGTCAGCTCATCAGGCTTACAGCGCTTGATGGCGATGCGAATATTCTGAGCTCCTTCCGCCTGCAAATCTTCTACATAGCCAGGCTTGTGGCGCTCAGCCTCGGATTCGCTGAGAAACGGGCCAAAGAAGTAGGTGCAGCGGGGAGAATCGGTCGAGATTTCGACCCACCAAGCAAGACCAAAGGTCTGGAGTAAGCCAGTCAAGAAATCTTTCATAAGTCTCGCAGTATAATCTGATGGCGTTTTTCGATAGCGTTTAGATGGTCAGCAACGCGCACAGCAATCGCAAAGGTGAATATAAAAACCTACTTCACATTACAAAATTTAGCTAGAAGAGACAAGCACCTTTGGATGGAATTATGAACGCTCTGAGGAATGAGAGCCTGCATCCAAGGACCGAATAGTAGCCCATCGTTGGCGGAAGACTTCGTATAACACCATACCAGTTGCTACAGATGCATTCAGACTCGTGGTCTTTCCCTTTAGAGGGATCGAGACCAGCACATCGCAATGGCGCTGAGTAATCAAATTCAGTCCGTCGCCTTCAGCCCCTACGACCAGCACCACTGGCCCGCTAAACGATACCGTGTGCAACGGTTGAGCTGCATCAGCTGCCATTCCGTAAATCCAGAAGCCCTCCGCTTTTAGGGTCTCGAGTGCTCGGCTGAGGTTGACGACGCGCGACACAGGCAAATGCTCTAGCCCGCCTGCAGCTACCTTCATCACGGTAGACGTGACGCCCGCCGATCGCCGCTGCGGGATCACCAAACCTTGGGCACCCATCGCCTCGGCACTACGGATAATTGCGCCCAGGTTATGGGGATCAGTAATACTGTCGGCTGCAATCAGCACCGGCTGGTCAGACGCTGCTTTGGCGCGAGCGATTAGATCCGGCAGTTCGAGATAGCTATAGGGGGCAATTTGTGCCACGATGCCCTGGTGAGTGGCACCCTGAGTGATCTGGCTAAGACGTCGAGCATCAACCTCATCGATGACCGCGCCGTTGGCTTTTGCCTCTGTGAGCAGGGTATGAAAGCGCGGATCGTAGCGCAGGTGGGACATTACCCAAATACGGTTGATCTGGCGATCGCCCGCCAATGCTGCCAGCACCGGATGCCGCCCATAGAGCAAATCGGGCTCATCGGCGGACTGCTCGTCTTGTAGCGAGGCAGACGTCGGCACTGCATCAGACTGGGGCGCCCCAAACCGCTCTTGGCGAGGATAGCGTTCTGATCGCTGATCGCGGCCTTGATCCCGTCCTTGAGTTGGCCCCTGATCCCGTCCCTGATTTCGCCCCCGATCCCGATAGCCCGACTCACGATAGGGCGGACGCCCACCGGAATTGTCTCGATCCCGAGTGTTGCGAGGCTGATCTCGAAATTTGTCGTAGCCTGCTGCATCGGGTGTTTTGCCATAGGCCGCAGGGCGCGATCGCTCCCCATCTTTGGGGCGAATCTGAGGGCGATCTTGAGGCCGTTCTTGAGGCCGTTCTGGGGAACGGTCTGACGGACGAGGCTGAGGGCGATCGCCCGATCCCCGCGCAGGTTTCCCAGGCGACTGAATAATTCGCTTACCCCGAGGCTTGGCGTCGGGCCTGCCGCTAGCAGATAGCTTAGGCTTGCGCCCCTGAGCCGAGTTTGGTTTCCGAGAGCGAGGTCCATTGGGTGTGGGCATGGTTCACCAGAATAAAGATTAATAAAGAAATAAGGATAGAAATAAAGCGGGTCCACCACACACTCGCACCTCGGTGTCCCCGACAGCCGCTACTCTCAAGAGCCCGGCCAACGCACGAGACAAACTAGAAAAACCCGGACGAGACCTGAAAACTTGAAGCCAGCGTAGGCCGCGAGTACGGCCTACTTAATCCGACATTATCTTCAAATTTGTAGAAACCCGGCTCAGTGGCTTAGTCGCTTATTCTAACCAGAATGCGGTTTGATGTGTGGAGTTCAATGCCCGAAGCCAAAGGCAGAGTCCAGTTTATGATGCCTGTCTGTATCTTATTCAGACTGCTCATATATCAGACCATGGCCCAGACCACGTCAGTCAAGACCTAGTATTCAGTGCAACTTGTTAGTGTACAGACCACATTCATCTTGATTCGATTTTTGCGGACGTTGCAACACCCAACAGAGTAAACATCTTGGCAAAAAGCTCTGGCTAGACTCTACGAAGCTTTGCCTAGATCCATCGCTCAGCCAACAGATCAACTTAATAGCACCATTAGGGAACCGGAGGGGCTGTCGGAGCCGTCACCAATGGCGTCAGCAGCGCCAACACCTCAGTCAATCGTGCGGGATGCTGCAAGTAAAGATAGCCCAGCAAGGCTTCTAGACTGGTCGCAGCTTGATAGGTAGCAAGGTCAAGTCGTCTGGGATGACGCGACGATGAATTGCGTCCTCGCTTCACCCACTCCAACTCATCCGGTGTGAGATGCGGGATGAGTTGCTGAAGGTAGTGAGACTGCTGCTCAGCGCGAACCTGACTCACTACTTGCTCATGGTACGCCCGAATACGCCGAGGCGGCAGCAGGCAGCAAGTACGAATATGCAGCTCATAGACTGCATCTCCCAAATACGCCAATGCTGCCGGAGAAAACCGCTGAAGCTCTGCATCAGAAAACTGAGCGCCGTTTCTCTCAAGACCGTTTGACATTGTCTAGGGCCGCTTCCACAGAAGGCTGGAGCGACAAAAATTGCTCCAATCGGACTAGCTTGACCGTTTGCGTTACCCGAGGGTTCGACACAATCTGAAAGGTGCCCTCCGCAGTTTGGGCTTTTTTGGCAAGCTGCACCAGCGCGCCTAACCCTGAACTGTCAATAAAATCAATGAGCGCCAAATCCAATACCAGATTGGATGGCCCTTCGTCTAAGCACTTGTCGAGGACCTTGCGGAAAATAGGGTCAGAGTAGGAATCCAACTGGCCAGCTAAACGAAAGAGCTGGTAATTGTCTTTGACCTCGCGGGTGCCTCGAAGGCTAACTGTTAGATTCAATGTCTCTAAAATAGACGCCTCCCGGCTGTTAATCGCAGCGCTGACCACAATCAGAGGCTTAAGTATACGTCAGGACATCTACCGTTGCAATGGCTCACTACAGTTTTTTTATCTGATTTGGGGATCGGCGTAAACCTTATGATTCTGGGATATCCACTGGATTGGATAGCCTGCTGATAGGTCACCAGAGCTTTATTTTCTCCACGGGGTTAAGGGTGCGATCGTGCAGCTCATCGCTGATCGCGTATAGGGTGTTCGCTTAGAACTTTTAGAACGTTACTGAAAAGCTTATGTCCCGGAAGGTTAGGTCGGCGCTAATCCCCCTGAGGATGCTCGTTCCAGAGCAGGGTGGTTTGCCGCAGGCTAACGTGGTCACCGTTGCCCAGAATCAAATGATCCAACAGGGGGATATCGAGCAGGGCAGCGCCTTGCAATAGCTGGCGAGTTAGGGCGAGATCAGCAGGGCTTGGCTCAAGATTGCCTGAGGGGTGATTGTGGGCAATGATGACGCGGGTTGCCCCCTGACGGATCACCGCACGAAAGATGTCGCGCGGATGGGCTAGTGTTTCTGTGGCGGTGCCGATGGTAATCACCTGAGTGCCGACATGGCGATGCTTGATGTCGAGCAGCAGCACCGCGAATTTTTCTTGGGTTTGCCACATGAGGTCGTTGCTGAGTAGGCCTGCGGCGATCGCCGGATCATCCACAATAGGGCGATCGCCCCCCCGCGCCATAAAGACGCGCTTTCCTAGCTCAATAGCAGCCAAAATGGTGCAGGCTTTTGCGGCGCCGACCCCGGGCACCTGCATCAGTTCATGAGGGTTAACATCCTTTAAAACCGTGAGGGGGTCTTGCTCATGGTCGCCCAGAGTTTTAAGAATATGCTGCCCCAGCCCCACCGCAGACAGCTTGCCCGGCCCTTGCCCTGTACCTAGCAAAATCGCAATCAATTCTGCTGTCGCCAATCGGCTAGCACCCACACTCAGCAAACGCTCTCGCGGTCGCTCGCTGGTGGGTAAATCTGCAACCCGCAAGTTGTACATGAACTGCACCCCAACTCGACCAGAATTTAAGCGGTAGGACGGTTTTGGGATGTGCTGCATCTGTATGCAACTAAATGCAACTAATCCAAAACCAGGACGCTGTTGAGCCCTGACTAAGATGCTCGGATGCGGCGATCGCACGCGGGCACTCTATTTAGTAATCCCAGCGGAAATGGGGAAATCGCGACCTTGAAGGAAAAATAGAGGACGTTGCCTTAGTCCAACCCATTGAAGACGATCGTTAGTTGTGATCCGCCTCGGTTTCTGCAGCATGGGATGGCGAAGCGGCAGCGCCGTTGGTTCCAGCAATCCACTGTTGTAGGGAGTCTGCCAGTTCCGGCGAGAGGCTCAGAGCGAGGTCGTTGGTGCGGAGGTGCAGATCCCGCTGAGGAAAGGGGATCTCGACCCGATTTTTGCGGAATAGATGCTCGATTTGAAAGTAGAGATCGCTTTTGATCAAGATTTGTCGGCTGGGTTCTCGCGTCCAGACCAGCAGCTCAAAATCTAAGCTGCTATCGCCAAAGCCCTTAAAAAACACCTGCGGCGCAGGATAGCTGAGCACCCGTGCCTGTCCTTTTGAGGCATCTAGCAAGAGCGATCGCACCTTGGGTACATCTGCCCCATAGGCTACTCCCACTGGAATATGCAGCCGTGATACCGGATTATCGTGGCTCCAGTTGATCACCTCTTTTTCTAGAAACCGAGAGTTGGGCACGATGATCGACACCTGATCGAGCGTGCGGATGACGGTGCTGCGGGCCCCAATTCGCTCCACTGTGCCCTGAAAATCGCCCACCTCTACAAAATCGCCGACTTGAATTGGCCGTTCAAATACCAGCACCAGACCACTACCAAAGTTTTTGGCAATGTCTTGCAAGCCAAAACCAATCCCCACACTCAGGGCGCTGGCGAGGATTGCGAGTGAGCTGATATCGAGCCCCCACACCTGTAGCAGCACTAACGTGCCAACAAAGATGAGCCCGTAGCGAAAGATGACGGCGATCGCCTCTTGCGCACCCCGGTTAATGCCTGCCAGTTCCAAAATTCGTGACCGAAACAGATCGGTCATCGCTTTGGAGGCGAGAATCAGCAAGACCAGCATCGCCAGCAATGCCAGCAACTGCACCAATGAATATTGCCGCCCCCCAAGAGCCATCAGAGGCGTAGTAAAGCTATCGAGCAAAACTTCTGCACCACCCCGGCTCCACTCACGGGTGAGCAAGAATAAGCCTGTGAGGTGCCATAGGGCTACCAGCCATAGCACCGTGCGGGTCAGCAACAGTGCAGTGCGCATGGCGCGCTCAATCAGGTCGTGGACGTCAGGGGGTTTGGGGTCGTCGCTTTCTGATGTGCCGTGGGCAAAGTGCGATCGCACGCGAGGAATGAGCACCTGCTGCCACAAGCGCTGCAGACCATAATGCAGCGCCACTGTCGTGAGCAACAGCACTGCTGCTACCAGCACCGTCCAGTCAGTCGGAGTGGGGACAGTTGGGGGCGCCTCGCGGTCAAAGATGTCGGTGGATAGGGTCGAGGCACTCGCCGCGATCGCCCCTAGGCTCAGGTGCAGCGGTGCGATCGCACCGACTGTCGCCATCCCTGCCAGTAGTGCCAGCTTTACATTGCGAGCCCGTGCGGTCATCCTGTTTCCCCTGTGGCAGACGGTTGCAGCCTAAATCGCCAGCCCAAGCAGCGGCATTTAACGCTCTCCTGTGTTTTTGCCATGCTGTGCCTTGGGCGCAACCGCGCATGCCATACCAGAAATTTCATCGATCGGGATCATCTATCAGGAAGAGGGGACAGCCTTCAGTGTAGTGGAATCTGCTGGGACAACACTGACCCCGAAGGCAGGTTGCAATGGGCACCGCGTGGGTAGGATCGCGTGAGAACGTAGGGCAGCGTATGATGCCTGAGTTAGCATAAAAAAGCAAATTACACGCTGCATTCACCATGGGACGCCGCGCCTACTTAACTGACGCGCAGGGCGTGCGCCTGCCCAGTGTCACTACCATTCTGAGCGCCACCCGGCCCCCAGAGGCCCGAGAAGCCCTAGCTCGCTGGCGCGATCGCCTAGGATCTGCTGAGGCGACTCGCGTGGCCACCACCGCCAGCCGACGCGGCAGCCAAACCCACAAACACCTGCGCCATTACTTGCGCGGCGAGGCTCCCCCCTGTCCTGATGCCATTCGCCCCTACTGGCAAAGCCTAGAGCCGGTGCTGGCAGACCTCGACGCAGTGAATCTAGTGGAAGCGACCGTGTTTCACTACAATCTGGGCTACGCCGGGCAGGTGGATTGTGTGGCCAACTACCAGGGGCAGCCCTGCGTGGTGGATTGGAAGACGGCAGATGTGCCGAAGGGGTCAGTAGAGCGGCTGTATGATGGGCCGTTGCAGCTGGCGGCCTATTGCGGCGCTGTGAACCAGCAGCGGGCAGAGGGAGATAGCATTCGCCAGGCGATGTTGGTGGTGGCAGTGCCCCAATACCCTGCGGAGGTGTTTTGGTTTGACCCAGATCACCTGCATTTCTATTGGGAGGCCTGGCAACAGCGGCTTGCCCAGTTCTATGGGCGATCGCCCGGCACTATCCGTCCTCTGGCTAGCAACTGACTTCATTTGCCCTAGTATGATTGGGACTAGCGGACGGCTGCGATCGCCCCCGTCGCTCCAAGCTTGAATGCGACTTTCTGATTGGATCACCCCAACCACGCCCGCGGGCACTGCGCTCTTCCTCACTTGGAATGGCCATCATGTCTTTTCTATTCCCCATCGAGAGCTGGTGCGATCGCCCCACTCTGTACGATTTTCGGGGGTTGGCGGCAAGCGCAGCAACAGCACCGAATCGTTTATAGACTGTGCTTGGCGAGAGGGGATAGAGGAAATTGGTAACGTCATCACCAGCATCGACTCTGCTAGCCAAACCCATTTGTTTCGTGCCGATGGTAGCCTTACGGCCATTTCGCTAACCGATGAGGCTATATCCCCCCGGTTGGTGTTAGAAAAGCAGAAACACACAGGGCACGGCAGCCTAGCGGTCTCAGACCGAGCGTATTATCTGGTGGCCTTTGATGCCAGCCTCAACGCCCCCCCTGTGCCCCACAATGAGCTAGCGGCGCTAATTTACATGCAGGATGCTCATTTGGCAATGATGCAGGATGGCACAGAATGGGCGATCGCCGATTTGCTCCAGTGCGGCGCGCAGATTGAGTGCCAGGCGGGTGTCTCCCTTGCACCCGCGACGACCCTCATTCCCCATGGCACGGCTAAGTTTTTGGTGCACTGGCTGCACACTCGTTCCTGCTAGCTGCTCCTGTTCACAACCTCAAGGTTTACTCCGACTAAAACGCGCTACCTTGGCACTCTATTGAGCAACGTGGCGCTATGCTAGGGGCAGAGCGTCTTTATCGCTTTGTGACTGCTCTTACTTCTGCTGTATGAATGCTGCTGCGATCGCCCCATCTCCGCCCTTTGCTGCCCTCATCTTTGATTGCGACGGCACCCTAGCCGATACGCTCTCAGTGCATTACCAAGCTTGGGTGGCCGCGCTTCGTCAGTTTGGCGCAGGCATGGATCGGGCCTGGTATGCCAACCATACAGGGGTCTCTACCGTCGATTTAGTAACGCTGCTGAACGCAACATTTGGCTATCGGCTAGAGGTGGGTGCGGTTAAAGCTGAAAAGCATCGGCACTTTGCAGACCTAGTGCATTTGATTCAGCCTATTGAGCCCGTGGTGGCCGTGGTGCAAGCCTATGAAGGGAAAGTGCCCATGGCGATAGCCTCTGGAGGCACGCGCCAAGTGGTGCACCGCACGCTTCAGGCTATTGGGGTGGCCGCCACCATGCAGACCGTGCTTACTATTGAGGATGTCACGCAGGGGAAGCCCAACCCCGACCTATTTTTATTGGCGGCGCAGCGGCTGCGGGTAGACCCCGGCGACTGCGTGGTGTATGAAGATAGCGAAGTCGGGATAGAAGCCGCCCAGCGGGCAGGGATGCGCTATGTGGATGTGCGCCCGGCTGTCGAGAGTTGGGCCCAAGAACGCGGAGCGCAAGACGAGCTAAATCGTGGGGCGATCGCTCCCATGGGCAACATCTAGTCTCGGTTCATCCATCCTCCCAACTGCGGCGCACCCTTCTGGCACAGAGATGGGTATACTGTGTGCAAGAAACAGTATGCCAAAAATACCTAACACGGCAGAGCAATGGAGCCGCGTCGCACCGTCCACTGCTCCGCCCCGACTGTACCTGTTAAGTCAGCCCTGATACACATCCTGTGTCGTGGATGCGTCTCCGAGTGGGACTGTCGCCACTCATCTAGCCCAACTGCTTTCTTCTTTAGTTTTTACTCACTTCTTAAGAGATTCGAGGACCTTACCCTTGGCCCTATCTGCTCAACCGATTCAGCGAGGAAAGTCGCTGCATGAACAAGCCTACGAAGCCTTGCGCGTTAGCATCTTGTCGGGTGAATTGGCACCGGGCGATCGCCTGATCGAAACCCAGCTTGCTCAGGGTTTGCAGGTGAGCCGCACCCCTCTGCGTGAAGCCCTGCGTCAACTTCAGCGAGAAGGGCTAGTTACGGCAGACATCAGCGGCGGGCTCCGGGTCACCACAATTTCGGCAGATGACGCCATCCAGCTTTATGATTGTCGCCTGGCCCTAGAGCAACTCTCGGTCGCAGAAGCGTGTCGGAACGCCAGCGATGCCCAACTGCAGCGCTTAGCCGAGTTTGTAAACAAGGCAGAAGCCTTAGGCAAGGCACGCACTGCGAAACCCGACAATCTGCAGTTGCTGGATCTGGACTATCAATTTCATCATCTCATTGCCGAAAGCGCAGGCAATCAGCGCCTTGTGTCGTTGCTAGAGCAAGTGTTTGACGCCATGTCACTCCTGCGGATTCAAACCCTATGCCACAACCCCAACGTGCTCGATATTCGCTTAGAGCATCGGCAGATCTATGAGGCGATCGCCCAACGCGATGTGGCAACCGCCGCGGATGCCATCAAAACCCATCTAATTTCGAGTAAAGCCCGTGTGGTGGCTGAGATTCAAAGCATTCATCAGCCCCACTCAGCAAGCAGCGCTGCAAAGCATGCCAAATAGAGGCTGATGGTTCAATGAGTTTGAATCATCCCGTTATCAGGATTCACCAGCCGCAGCAGCTTTTGTTTGATTTGAGCATCAAATACTTCCCATTTCATCCGGGTGTATTCTGTATTCTCGTTAGAGCCAGAGAGAAAACCCATAGGGATCTCGAAGCCACCCGCCATTGATCGCCCGCCTCCAAAAAAGCGCCCGTGAGTATCTTGCCCAAACGCTTCTTTAATAAACTCATCGGGATCTAGCGTGAGTTTGTTGGTTCGCAGAGACCCGACCACAATTTCTAGATCTTCGTCTTCGTCATGAACGATGCCATACACAACCGCCGTGTGAACGTTTTCCTCGGTTACTAAGAAGTCGGCCGCTTGGGGAATAGCATCGCGATCGTCATACCGCAGATAGCCCACGCCCGCAATACAGAAATTGTTGTGGGAAAGACGATTGCGGAGCGATCGCTCGATCACATCCATCACCCGCTTTGAGCGCGACGATTGCAGCACCGAGTTAAGCAGTTGACTATCGTAATAGCGGCTTAAATAGGCCGCCGCTAAAAAGTCCTCTTCTTGCGCTTGCATCAGGCGATTGGTATCGCAGCGCAAGCCGTGCATCAGCGCTGTCGCACACTTCACATGCTCAGTGTTGTTGTTGTCAAAATGAAGCAACCCCGCTTGAAGATACTGCGTCATGATGGTGGCCGTAGCGCGTGCCTGGGTGCGAATATCTGTAAATTCTGCCTCAATCTCACCCTGATGACTGTGGTGGTCAACCACGACCAGCATCGGCAAATTTAGCTCTTGCAGCAGCGGCAACAGTTGAGTAGTGGTGCCTTGGTTGTCAATAAATACACAGCCGCCATAGCTAGAAAGGTCTTTCTCCTTCGCCATTTGCGGTGTCCAGCGATGGCTCGGCAGGCCAGTGAGTTTGACGAGGGCAATGTTTTCTTGATGGCTCAGGGTACCAGCATAAACAATGTCGCAGCGAATGTCATATTGCTCGGCAATCAGCTTATAGGCCCAGCCACAGGAGAGCGCATCAGGATCGGGGAAATCTTGCAGCAGCACCAGATGGCGATCGCCCTGGTGCGCCGTTAGCAACTGCACTAACTCCTCGGCACGGCTTTCAGTAATACGACGGCTGTTGGTTGTAGTCAGCGACCAATCCGCTTGTGCAGTTCCCACCGAACCTCTGTCGCGTTTGCTCGTCGAGAGGGACCCTGCAGAATCGGTCATTGTATTCGATCCATTCTGAGACTTGAGAGTATTGGATGGCATAAGCGGTAGAGCTAAGCCGGTCAATGGGGAAGTCCAAAGCCGCTTCTTAGCATAAATTCGA
>JBGTOF010000383.1:0-1559 GCA_041742695.1 Elainellales cyanobacterium
TCCATAGGTCTGAAGGCAGTTGGCTTTTATCATGAGGGGCTCCCACATTTTTGCCCCAGTGTTCCCGATCTGCTCGGTTCTGGATGATAGAAATACCGTTACGGTCTTTCGCCCAAATTTCTAACGGCAAGTATTCAATCAGCGCGTGCAGCTGAGCTTCGCGTTTGCTCAGCGCCCGTTCAGCGGCGGAGCGCTGAGCCTCAGCAAACTGCTGCCGCGCTTCACTCTGTTTTTGCGCTGTGATGTCGTTGATGAGGGTGAACCGGGCGGGCTTTCCGGCCCAAACTATCGAGCTGCTGCTGACGCTAACCTCAATCAGAGAGCCGTCTTTACGTTGATGCACCCACTCGCCGCGGTACTGTGGGTCAGGGTTTTGGCGGATCGCGTCTAGAGATTGAGCCAGGGTTGTGTCGCGATTCACCGGATGCATATCAGACAGTGTCATCTGCAAGAGTTCGGCTTGGGTGTAGCCATACAGGTTCGCGGCGGCTTGGTTGACGGCCAGAAACAACAGGGTTTCTAGGTCAAAAATCCACATGGGATTGGGGTTGGATTCAAACAGCAGTCGGTACTGACTCTCAGATGCGGCAAGGGCATCTAGTCCCTGCTTGCGATTGCTCACATCTCGGTCAATGACAGTCACCACCCAGCAGCGTTCAGCCGCATTCCATTGCGAGGTAAGGTCTGCTAGAATCCACCGCTGGCTGCCATCACGATGGCGAAACCGATACTCGCGCTGATGGGAAATCCCCTGCAAGAGCTTGTGCCAGGAGGGGGCAATGATGGTGTCCCAATCGCCTGGGTGAATGCGCGATCGCCACAGCGTGCGATCTGCTGTGAACTCTGCTGCCGTGTAGCCAAAAACAGCGTGACATCCCGCTGAACAGTAGTCGTAATCGTAGGTATGGGGATCGTGTTCAAACAGCCGAAAGCTCACGATGGAGAGGTTGGGCTGGCTTAAGAAATTGCTGAGATTTGCCTCTGCCCGCTGCCGAAGCTTTTGCTCCTGCGCGAGCGATCGCTCCCTGATAGCGACCTGCCGTTGCAGGGCCTCGACGTGCGCTTGCAGCCTCACCACCGGGTCATGAGGTTTATCGCGGTAAGGACTTTCGGGCTGATCTAGATGGGGCGAGGCTGAACTATTCATGGGCGCGATCCGCTCAGGTTGGGCAATGCAAACTCAGGCTGCGGCACAAACTTTCGGTTTCATCTAGCCATCACAACTTACGGTATAAACTAACCTTTTTAAGAATATTTTAGGAAGTTTGGCCTAGATTTTAGGATTGATTACACTTAGCAAGGCGCCTCTTATACGTAAGCTCATGGAGCACCTGAGATCAATAGAGTGACAGAATCATGGGGCGATCGCCCGAGATCTTCGCCTAGAAGCTTCTAGGCATAACGTACCGCCCATGAATCTGGGCACGAGCACCGGCCATGCGCCCCTACGAGACCCATGGATGTTTGAATTCATCCTCGTATTCGGCAATGCCGAGTTACTGAATGCGGCGGAGATCCACGATGTAGCGCGGTGCGGCGGACTCGTCTTCGGCAGTATC
>JBGTOF010000392.1:0-9305 GCA_041742695.1 Elainellales cyanobacterium
TCGTGCGCGATGCGCACGACCCCTTCAAGGTATTGGGGCAACCCACGCCGCGCGCTGTCCTAAAACCTTGCTCACCCGAACTGACGCTAATTAAGGCACTCTATCGCTTCGACCGCAGACTGGGGGCCTACGATAGAAATATAGGGCTGGGTGAAGTAGCGCTGCGCGACGTCTTGAATCGTCTCGGCGGTGACGTTGGCGATCGCCTCTTGAAACGACGCATCAAAATCAGCACCGACGCCCAAAATTTCGTACCATCCATAGACCTGGGCCAGTTGAGCATTGGTTTGCTTACCCAGGGCATACTGTCCTAAAAACTTGTTTTTTGAGGCTTGAAGGTCGTTTTGGTTTAGGGGCAGGGTCGCCAAGCGGTCAACCTCGTGCTGCAGCCCTTTAAGGGCGATCGCCGCATTGGTTGGCGCAGTGCCCATATAGGCCACAAACTGGGATGTATCAATGCGCGTGGGATAAAAGGCCGACACTTCATAGGCCAGCCCCAGTTTTTCGCGCAGTTCAACAAATAGGCGGCTCGAAAGGCCATTGCCTAGATATGTATTAATCAGCTTTAACGGAGCATAATCGTCACTATGCAACGCAGCAGCAAGGTAGCCCAGCATCACAATCGCCTGCTGAGTATCCTGCACAGCAGAAACCCGCTGAGGTTGAGACATGGCCCCGGCACAGTTTAGCGTGGGCAGCGGGAGTCGTTCGCCCTCAATCTGGGGCGGTTGCCAATCGCCAAAGGTCTCTTCAACCAGAGCGATCGCCCGCTCGGGCGTAATTCTTCCCACAATCGAAATCACCAAATTGTCGGGTCGAAAATAGGTACGGTGAAACTGGTGCAGCGTGGCCGGATCGAGATTCGGCACCGTTTCTTCAGTCCCTAAAGTGGAAAGGGCGTAGGGATGCTCACCATAGAGCGCTTGCCGCAGCTGCCGCTGAGCAATCGAAAAGGGCTGCTCTTTCATGGAGCGAATGCCTTGCAGCGTCAGCCGCCGCTCAAGCGCCACCTCTGATTCAGCAAACGCGGGCGATCGCAGCAGTTCTGCCGCCAATTTCAAAATCTCGGGAAAATCTTGAGAAATACTTTTGAGGCTGACCAAGCTGTAGTCCGTAGCGGAATCAGCCCCCATGCTGGCCCCCATCGACTCCACCTGCTCCGCAATCTGCACCGCAGACAGCCGCTCACTGCCCTTGGGCAGCAGCGACATCAGCAAGTGGCAAACGCCCGCCTGCTCAGGCGTTTCGTACCGGCTCCCTGCCTTCACAAAAATCCGTGAAGCCACAATGTCTGCCGTGTCGTTTTCTAATACCAACACCACGAGGCCATTGCTCAAAACAGTGCGGTGAAACGATTGGGTTGAAGAAGATTTAGGCGCGCTAACCATGAAGGGTAATTGTAAAAATTTTGTAGAAATTGGAATTGAGGAAGGAGAGAGTTGATGGAGCTGAATGCTTTAATCAGCCAGCTGGCAGCCATCGGGGTCAAGGGCTGAGCCTTGTATACAGTACTGCTGTTGGCTGTTTGTAAAGGCAGCATGGAGAGTCAACGTCTAGCCGCTCTTTATGCTCACGAGGCAGGCTTGAGAATGGTCACTGCATAGTGATAGGGAGACAGATATTGACTGGCGAGGTGCTGCAATTCTTCAGGGTGCAGTCCTTGAATTTGCTGGGGATAGCACACGGCTACCTGGGGTGTGGCGATCGCACTGTAATAGCCATAGAGCCCAGCCAACTGACTCGATGTTTCGCTAGAAAACGCATAATCGTTGCACAGCATCCGCTTGACCCGGTTGAGCTCGCTCTCCTCAATGGGGTGGTTGACGAGATGGGTAAGGCGATCGCCCACCAACGCTTCCACCTGATCCAAATGCTCTGGGTCGAGCAGCGCTGAAATCGTGAACAGACTGGAATCACGCTGTAGGGATACATTACAGCAAATGTCATGCACGAGCTGCCGCTCCTCTCGCAGTTCACGCACCAGCCGCGATGAGCGACTCCCCCCCAACACTACCGACAGCACATCGAGCCCATAGGCATGACGCAACTGCTCAACCCCTGGCCCCACCCAAGCCATCATCAGCCGCGCCGTTTCTAAGCGAGGCAGTTCTAAGACGCGGCGGCGAATTCCCGCAATGGCGGGTTCAGCTTCTACCGACACAATGGGATAGCCGGGCGATGCCGCAAACCCATCAAAGGCTTCATTTACCTGATCTAAGGTGCGCTGCTGCTCAATATCGCCCACCACCACCACCGTCATGTTGTCTGGCTGGTAAAGAGTTTGGTGAAAGCTGCGCATTTCGTAGGGTAGCAGGCTCATCAAGTTCTCGGGCTCTCCCAGCACAGGGCGACCGTAGGGATGACGCTGATAGACCAGCTCTGACAGCGCTTTAAAGCCCAGATAATCGGGGTCATCCTCAGACTGGCGAATTTCTTCGAGCACCACATCGCGCTCTCGATCAAACTCGTTATCGGGGATGGCTGCATGCAGCAGCAGGTCTGCCAGACAAGGCAACGTCTTGGGCAAGTAGCCTGCAGTTGTATTGATAAAAAAGTGGGCGTAGTCGTGGCTAGTGGCTGCGTTGGTAACACCCCCGTGATTTTCGATTACCTGGTCAAAATAACCCGGCGGCACTTGGTCAGTGCCTTTGAAAATCATGTGCTCGAGGAAATGCGCCATGCCGCCCCATAGATCAGGCTCGGCGATCGCCCCTGCCTTGACCCATACATCGACTGTCACCACAGGCGTCGGCGTCTGCTGATGAATCACCGTCAGACCATTGCTGAGCGTGCAGATATGAGCCGGGAACTGAACTGCGTCAGGCAGAGTAGACAGAGAATGCGTGTTCAAGGCAGAGGTAAAATTTTCGATAATTTTCTTATCCTAGCGCCATCGGGGTAAAACAGTGGCAATCTTTATGGGTAAGGTCGATACCATAACGCAAGCGATGCGCCAGCAAAGACGAGTTTGGGAATCTGTGTTGCTCAATGCAAGCCCATGGGTCTATGTGGAGAGTTTTGGGCATACTCAAAGCTGAGATGGCTGAGGTGACGCAGAATCCGCTTCAAAAGTTCTCCTGCTATGCGATTCACAAGGCATAATGCTAACGCGCCGCCGCTCCCTGAAACGAACGCTCTGATTAGCTGAAGTCAGACTATAAGAAATATCAAGACAAAAAGTTCAGACAAAAAATGTCAAGACACATTGCTGATACAGTCTAACGTTTACTCTGCCCGTGCGATCGCCCTTACCTCAGCCGACCCGAGAATTGCCTGCCCCTTGCCCTTACCGTAACCGCCATGAGCCTTGACGCCCTCGATAAGATCCGCCAGCAGTTCGACTTTGCCCCGTTTCCTGCGGTGCCGCTAGAGGAATTTCCTCGCGACGACCTCAATCTGCTTTACATGCACAGCTTGGTTGCGCCCTACTATCAGCACCACCGAGCGGTTCCCAGTCCTGCGGGGCAGCTCATTCTGGATGCGGGCTGCGGAAGTGGGTATAAGTCGCTGCTGTTGGCCGCTGCAAACCCAGGGGCTACCGTCATTGGCGTCGATATTTCTGCTGAATCGGTAGAGCTATCGCGGCAGCGGTTGCAGTATCACGGGTTTGAGACGGCAGAGTTTCACGCCATCGGCATCGAAGAGTTGCCATCCCTCGGGCTGGAATTTGACTATATCAATTGTGATGAAACTCTCTATTTGCTGCCTGACCCCCAGGCGGGGCTGACGATGCTGCAAGCTGTGCTCAAGCCGGGGGGTATTGTGCGCGGCAACCTGCACAACCGCTACCAGCGACGCAATTATTATCAAGCCCAAGCGCTGTTTGGGCTGATGGGGCTGATGGACGACAATCCTCAGGATATGGAGATTGATTTGGTCTTGGAGACGATGCAAGCCCTCAAACCCGAAACCTTTTTGCGGCGTCTGACCTGGCAGCCAATTTATCTAGAGAAGCCAAAAAGCGTGCTGGTGGATTATCTACTGCTGGGAGACAAGGGCTTTGCGGTGCCGGATATGTTTGCCATGCTGCGAGAGGCTGGGTTGGAGTTTGTCAGTATGGTGAATGCCTGCCAGTGGCAGTTAGAGGAGTTGTTCCACACACCTCAGCAGTTGCCAGAGGTGTGGACGCGTTATGTGGCGCGGCTATCGGTGGAGCAACGGCTGCGTGCCTATGAGTTAATCAACCCCGCCTATCGGCTGTTGGACTTTTGGGGCGCTAAACCGGGGCGATCGCCCGCCCATTCTCTCGACCTGCGGCAGGAAAAGACGTGGCCTGAGGTGACGGTGCATCTGCATCCGCTGCTCTGCCGTCCCCAGGTCAAAGCCGCTCTAGTCGCCTGTTGTGAGCAGCGTCAGCCCTTCGACTTTGGTGAATTTCTCAGCTATTCCTCAGGCCGCTCGGTGCTGATGCTGAGTGAACTGGCGGCATGCCTGCTGCCCCTGTGGGAGGCGCCGCAGTCGGTGGGGGCGATCGCCCAGCGCTACCGCACCCTTAATCCAGTTCATCCTCAGACCCTAGAGCCCATCGACCCCGCCGCTGCCCAAGCCGCAGTGCAGCAATTGCTGCTCACGCTAGAGCAATACCTGTATGTCCTGTTCGACATCACAGAATAGCGCCAGTTGCGCGCCAGAATAGCGTCGGTTTTGCTTCCTAACGCCCCACTCCATCCTGCAACCTTCATGAACTCTCAAGCCCTACTCGCCAAAATTCGCCAACAGTTCGACGGGGTGCCCTACCCCTCAGTACCCGTCGAAACATCTCCCAAAAATGATCTCAACGAGCTGTTTTCCCATAGTCTGGCAACGCCCTATTACCTCTACCATCGCCGGATGGTGGATACCACCCATGCTGTGATTCTGGACGCAGGCTGTGGCAGCGGCTATAAATCGCTGATGCTGGCAGAGGCCAATCCTGGAGCCAGGATTGTAGGCGTGGATCTCTCTGAAAAGTCCGTAGAGTTTGCCCGACTGCGGCTGCAATACTATGGCTTTGAGAATACAGAATTTCATGCGATCGCCCTAGAAGATCTGGCCCAGCTCGGCCTTCAGTTTGACTATATCGACTGTGACGAGGTGCTCTACCTGCTGCCAGATCCCGAGCAGGGGATGCAGGCTATGCAGGCCGCCCTCAAGCCCGGCGGCATCTTGCGAGTGAACCTGCACAGCGCCATCCAACGCCAGCCCTATTACCGCGCGCAAGAGCTATTTCGGGATATGGGGCTGATGGATAACAACCCAGACGAGGCAGAAATTGAGGCCGTCATCGAGGTCTTTAAGGCGCTAAAACCGTCGAGCAAACTGCGGGCCGAGATCTGGAACTCTCGGTACGAAAATCCCGACTGTTCTCCCGAGGTGCTGGCAAACTTTCTGCTGCAAGGGGATAAGGGCTTCTCCGTGCCCCAAATGTTTGATCTGTTAGACGCAGCAGGTCTAGAGTTTATTCGCATGGTGCACTGGCGGGGGTGGGAAATTCCCAGTCTGTTCCAGCAGCCTGACGACCTTCCCGCTCTGTGGGCGATGGCGCTGGCCGAAGCCCCGGAGCCGATGCAGCTCTACATGCATGACCTGCTGCATCCGGCAAACCGCCTGATTGACCTTTGGGCCATCAAGCCCGATGGCACGCCGCCGGGCGATCCCGTAGACACGTGGACGGAAACGCAGTGGCGGCAGGCAGTGGTGCATCTGCATCCTCAACTGAGGCATGACTTAGTGCGGCAGACTGCCATCCAGAATGTTCAACAGGGCAGACCGATGGAGTTCAGCCAGTTTATCGCCATGCCGGCGCGGGGCGAGGTGAGTGTAGACGGGGCGATCGCCGCAACTCTGCTGCCGCTGTGGGATGGCCCTCAGTCTGTGGCGACGCTGGTGAACCGCTACCTGACGCTGCAACCCCACAATCTCGTTACCTTAGAGCCCCTCGGCGAAGATGAAGCGCTGTTCCAAATTTGCTCGACCCTCAACCGTCTTGATGCTTTTTTGTATGTGCTGGTCGAGCCAGGGACTTAGAGCCTGCGGCGGCTGGGAGCGGGATCGGCCATGTGTATCGCATTATGTCTGGACTGCGCCTGCTGCTGCCGCCCTGTGAGAGACTAGCGAAACAGTAGCGATGTTACGCAAACGGTTTGCCGCAAGAGTCTTAGGTCGTCGATCGGTTAACCCTTAGGGCAACTGATCGGTTGATTAAGACGATGCTTGGTGTGAACCTCCTAAGTAGCAGGGGCACAACCCAAACCACGCAAACTCGCGTGTTAAGCGCTACAGCAAAGCAGCCAGATGCGTTGATCCCAGGCGCAACTCCGCACTGAGGGTTGAGCTGGGGAGATTGGTGTCGCTGGCAGCGCTGAATGACAGCTGAATTCTGAATTTCATAGAGCCCATGGTGAATCGATACGGCACGAATGCCCCGGCCACACAGGATAATTCTCCAGCGCCGATCGCTGGGTGGGGTGTAGCTCCGCTAGCTCCAATCAATCCGGTAGAGCCAGTAGAGCTAGTAGATGAAGCGGCAGCAACCCAGGCGCGCAAGGCTGAGCATATTCGCGTGTGCTTAGACGATGATGTGCAAAGCCATCGGACTACAACCGGACTGGAGCACTATCGGCTGACCCACTGCTGCTTGCCCGAGATAGACTATGCCGACGTTTCCCTTGCGACCTCGTTTCTGGGGAAAACTCTGGGAGCCCCCCTGCTGATTTCGTCGATGACGGGGGGGACGGATCTCGCACGGGTGATCAACACTCGGCTGGCGGCGATCGCCCAACACTATGGGCTGGCAATGGGGGTGGGGTCGCAGCGGGTGGTCTTGGAAGATCCCACCGTACTGCCGAGCTTTTCGGTGCGGGCGATCGCCCCTGACATTCTGCTGTTGGCAAATTTGGGTGCGGTGCAGCTCAATTATGGCTACGGTGTGGCCGAGTGCCAGCGTGCCGTAGACTGGCTGGGCGCAGATGCGCTGGTGCTGCACCTGAACCCTTTGCAAGAGGCCGTGCAAACGCGGGGCGATCGCAACTTTGGCGGGCTGCTCTCTAAAATTGAGCAGGTGTGTGCCCGACTCTCTGTGCCCGTCATTGCCAAAGAAGTGGGCAACGGTATTTCGGCTCGAATGGCGCAGCGCTTGCTAGAGGCGGGTGTGCAGGCGATCGACGTAGCTGGTGCAGGGGGCACCTCGTGGGCTCGGGTCGAAAGCGAACGCGCCCAAGATCCGTTGCAGCGGCGCGTGGGCAACACCTTTGCAGACTGGGGCATTCCCACGGCGCAGTGCATCACCGAGGTGCGGGCGATCGCGCCGACGGTGCCGCTGATTGCCTCGGGGGGGCTGCGTCATGGGCTGGATGTGGCCACGGCGATCGCCCTTGGAGCTGACATCGGCGGGCTGGCGCTCCCCTTCCTGCAAGCCGCCGCTAATTCTGAGGACGATCTGCATCAGCTCACCACGAGTCTGATCGCCGAGATTCGCACTGCCGTCTTTTGTGCAGGCTGCACCACCCTGGCCGATTTGCGACAGCCCCATGTTTTGAGAGCGGTTTAAGGAACCTGCCAAAAAATAAGGTATCGGCTGATTGGGCTTTCTCTCTCAGGAAGATGGTGCGCGAACGAGGTTGTTCAAGCCTTGACAGTTTTCTGGTGCACTGAGTACCTCATTGACCGCAGATCTCTCGGTTGGCGATCGCCCCATCCGCCAAGCTTGGCTCCTCTATCGGCCCGTTATCAGTGCCTACGCGCTGTAAAATAGGGAGTTGTGGTCAAGCGTGGTGGCTCGACTCCCGCAATGACTGACTTTGATTTAGCTTAGCTGCGGTTTTTATTAGGAGGCTTCCATTGCCCACCCTTGGCGTCAATATTGATCATGTGGCCACGATTCGCCAAGCGCGTCGCACGGTAGAACCCGACCCAGTGGCCGCCGCTGTGCTGGCAGAACTGGGCGGTGCCGATGGCATTACCGTGCATTTGCGGGAAGACCGCCGCCACATTCAGGATCGGGATGTGCGAGTGCTGCGGCACACCGTGCGAACCCACCTGAATTTAGAAATGGCCCCAACCGACGAGATGGTGGCGATCGCCCTTGATCTGCATCCCAACTATGTGACCCTTGTGCCCGAGCGCCGCGAAGAAGTTACCACCGAAGGTGGGCTAGATATCGCCGGACAGAAAGACCGCATGGCTACTGTCGTCGATCGACTTCAGACGGCGGGCATTCCGGTGAGTTTATTTATCGACCCAGCCGCCGATCAAATTCAGGCCAGCGCTGCCGTTGGGGCGCAGTTCATCGAGCTGCACACGGGCAGCTATGCCGACGCCCCCGACGAGGCCAGCCGCACGCGAGAACTGGCCGAGTTGGCAGAGGGATGCAGCCGGGCGATTGCCGCGGGGTTGCGAGTCAATGCGGGTCATGGCCTGACCTACTGGAACGTGCGTCCCGTAGCGCAGCTAGCGGGCATGGAAGAGTTGAATATTGGCCATTCCATCATCAGCCGTGCCGTGTTGGTGGGGTTAGAGCGTGCCGTCCATGATATGAACCGAGCCATTCGAGGAGAGCAATAAATTCCATGACTACCTACCATTACATCCTGGCGAGCGAGCAGTTTTTAACCCACGATGAACCGCTAGACGAAGTGCTAAAAGAGCGTCACCGCTTCTATGGCGAACAGGGCAAAGAAATCGACTTTTGGCTCGTGCGTCAGCCTGCGTTTCTGGATGCGCCTGAGCTTTCTGCGGTCAAAGCCAAATGCCCCCAGCCTGCGGCAGCGGTGATTTCCACTAATCCCCAGTTCATTACCTGGCTCAAGCTGCGGCTAGAGTTTGTGCTCACGGGAGAGTTCAGTGCTCCCAGTGACGCGATTCCCAACCCGCTGGCCTCGCTGACCGCCGTGTAATTTTGCGTCTCGCCTTCTGCCGCCTGCCAAAACTGCTGAATCTTTAGATGCTTTTGCCCTATGACGCCCGTCCCACCCGATGACTCATCCCGATCGCTCGAACAAGAGATTCGCGCGGGTCGGCTGTTTTCTCTAGGAGACGCCATCGGCAAAGAGGCAGGGGCCTTTATGCGGGGCGAGTCGCCCATGCCTCGGCTAACGCGGGCGATCGCCCAAATTCTGCACTTCCTCGATTTGCATGTGGTGGATAGCTCAGGCGCACTACTGGCCACGCTGAAAACCTGGGTCAAGACCAACGATACCCAGATTAGCCGCTATCTCGACTCTCCCCTCACGGCGCTGGCCGTGCTGCTCGAACGGTTGCTGCACAATCAAGCGCTGTTCTACGATTTTGCCCGCCAAGTCACCATGACCTGGGGCGAGATGAACGGC
>JBGTOF010000429.1:0-12187 GCA_041742695.1 Elainellales cyanobacterium
TGGCAGGGCAGGCACCATACCACAAGACAACATCACGCCAAGGCCGACAGTAGCAAACGATTGGGGAGAAGGCATAGCAATTTGGCGAAACAGTTAGAAAATGCAGGGTTTTGGTAGAACTGCAACCCTAAGCAGAGTATAAGCAACAACGGCGATTGCAAACGGCGCTCAGCCTATCAGACGCCCCTTATCTTTGCGAGTCAACATGGGCGATCGCATCCCCCAAGCGGGTCATCTCCATTGCCTATCCATCGCCAGACTCCGCTCATCAGGGCTGATTTTGCCTGGTTTTGCAGGATAATCAAGCCTTGATTCTCAAAGCGATTGAACCGTATTTTTCTGGATTGGCAAGAACTGCGAGGCCCGCTGCCGAAATCTGAAGGATAAACAACGAAAGCTCAGATAACCAACGTTCTAATTCTAGAATTAAGACAAAGGTCATACGCATCGTTGCAGCGTTGCCGTAAGCACTGCTGCAGTGCTGCAACGATGAATGGGCGCAAATACCAATCAACAGACTGGAGACGAGAGCGGCGTAACTCGCGTTCTCGCATTAGAGTAGTCCAATTAATAAAGCGTTCAGCGTATGCCCTCACCCCCACAGTCCCCCTCTCCCAAACATGGGCGAGGGGGAAGCCAGACAAGGCGTTCCGGCTCTCCTTCTCCCACTCTGGGCTACTAAGTACACACAAATTGCCCTGACTATGGCGAATCCGTTGAGATCCCCCTAAATCCCCCTTAACAAAGGGGACTTCCGACTCGGATCCCCCCTTGCTAAGGGGGGCTAGGGGGGATCGACCCAGGCAAATCCTCAGTCGGAAGACTTATGTGTACTTAGGAGCCCCACTCTGAGAGAAGGGGTTGGGGGATGAGGGCCAGATGGATGAATTTTTTATGGAATACTCTTAGGCTGGTCGCCTACTCTCTCTCACCTCACCACCCCCATCAATCCACCCCTATCGAAGTTGAGCGTCACTATGGGTAGTTCTGTCGTCGTTGACACGGCCAGTTTTGAAGACGAAGTCATCCGCAAATCGTTTGACCAGCCGGTGCTGGTAGATTTCTTCGCCCAGTGGTGCGGCCCCTGCAAGCTGCTCAAACCCATGCTCGAAAAGCTAGCGAAGGAGTATGAATTCACTTTGGCACAGGTAGATATTGACCAGAATCCAGACCTAGCGAATGTCCACAAAGTAGAAGGGGTGCCCGATGTGCGGGTGGTGGTCAACGGTCAAATAATGCCGGGGTTTGTCGGCGTGTTGCCTGAGGAGCAAATTCGGCAACTGCTCGCCCAGCTCAATCTTTCATCAACGCTAGAGACGGGCTTGGCAGAGCTGCACGCCGCACAGGCTGCTGAGCACTGGCCAGAGGTGGATCGTCTGGTGACAGAGCTGATGGAGCAGTACCCTGAGGATGGGCGGGTGCTGATGGCGGTGGCACGGGGGCTATTGCGGCACCAGCGCCCCGACGATGCCGAGCAGTTTCTTGCCGCTGTGCCCGAGCACAATAAGGATGTGTATCGTCAGGCGCAAGCGCTGCGATCGCTCCTCGAGATTCAACCCTTGCCCGCTAGCGCTACGACGGATCAAGATGCGGTTTATATGCAGGCGGTGCAGCATGCGCTCGCCAACCATGCCGAGCCAGCGCTAGACACCCTGCTCGGCATGGTGCAGGGCGATCGCACCTTCCGCAATGATGCAGCGCGCAAGACCCTGATTTTGATCTTTGACCTGCTGGGTGATGCCCATCCCCTGACTCAAACCTATCGCCGCAAGTTAATGTCAGCCCTGTATTGATGCAGGACTATGATGCAGAGATAAGGCAGGTCAGGCGTTGGTTTGCAGACGGCATCCCTTAAAATCGCATAAACGTCTGCCCTGTTGCTGAGATTCTATGTCTCCTGATTCGCCGATTCTCGACCCCTTGCCGCTCGACGTACTGTCCCCACCTCACACGTCTTCCTCACCACATCCGTCAAAGGCTTGGCACGGGCAGCTTCATCTCGACTTTACCCATCGCCATCCCAAAACTCACCTGAGTCATAGCTTTGCCCGATCGCCCTTCAAGGTGCAGCGTCCGTTTTATCCCGAAGGAGATGGCGTGTGCCATGTAGTGATGCTGCATACGGCGGGGGGCATTGTGGGGGGCGATCGCCTGTCTAGCCATATTCAGGTGCAGCCCGATGCCCAGGCGCTGCTAACCACGGCGGCAGCGACTAAGGTCTACCGCAGCAATGGGCAAACGGCAACGCAATCAGTGCAGGTGCAGGTGCAGCACGGCGGCTGCTTAGAATGGCTGCCGCAGGAGACTATTGTGTTTAACGGCGCGAGGATACAGCAGCAGATGCGGGTGGATCTGGCTGATCAGGCGCTGTGGATGGGTTGGGAGATGGTGCGGCTGGGGCGCACGGCGCGAGGCGAGCAGTTTTCAACCGGCTGTTGGCGATCGCACACCGAAGTGTGGCAGGGCGATCGCCTGCTCTGGCTTGATCCCCAACAGTTAGAGGGGGGCAGTGCCATGATGACGAGCGCGCATGGATTGGCAGGATGCCCGGTGGTGGCAAGTTTTGCCGTCGTAGGGCGCGAGATCTCGCCGGAGCTGGTACACGCGGCGCGATCGCTCTGGAGCCCAATGGGGACGCCATCCGGTTCCAGTCAAGGCGATCGCACCTTATCCCAAACCGCATCCCAATCGGTATCTCCCATAATTGGCTCTGCTCCAGAGCTGACCACCAAACCAGCCGGGCCACTCACCCCCGCCACTGTCGGTGTGACTCGGCTGATGGCGGGAATGCTCTGTCGCTATCGGGGCCATTCCACCGCTGAAGCGCGGCGGTGGTTGACGGCAGTGTGGGGGCTGATGCGGCAAGAGCTAGTAGGGCGATCGCCTTGTCCACCCCGCGTTTGGTAACGCTTACCTTCCTAATCGACCGCCTGCTGCTGCATCCCGCTACTGCTGCATATAGTCATCAAAGCGAGTTTTGAGCTGGCTGACGGCCAAATCCTGCGTCCAATATTCGACCAGTGCATGCCCAAAGGCCCAGGCATTGCGATGGGAGGGGGCAGGATTGTCTAGCACGACGGGCCAAAGGGCGAGCAGATCAGCAGCGAGGGGATTGTCCGTCAAAAGTTCCGATAGCTCATAGGCCATTTGCAGCTTGCCCAACACCACGGGTGCCTCCTCAATGGGGATTTTCTCTGCCAGCACATAGGCCAGCGCAGGGGACCCCGTGGTTAGGGTCGAGATAAATTGCAGCACCGGCTGTTTCAGCAGCATGGTTAGGCCGTGGCTGGTCGACATTTGCATAGTGTATTGGTCAATGATTCTGGCGGCGGCAACGGTGCGGGCATCTAGATTGCGCAGAAACCGCGCCAGCCGAAACTGCTGAGCGGGGGCGATCGCCTCTAACAGTGCCAGCGATAAGGCATCGGCTCCCCACGCCTCGCGGGGTAGGGTGGAATCGGCGGTGACGATGGGCAAAATGCGATCGCCATACTCTCCCAACTGTTCGGCGCGATAGGCGGTCGCCTCGCGGATTGCCACTTCCTTCGGGCGATCGCCCCACTGCCAGTCATAGGGCGGCTGCCACTCGCGAATGGGGCGCAGCCGATCCACCTGAGTGACGGCCACTAGAGTGGGCAGGTCAGGAAATTCGGTCTTGATCGCCTGCAAGAAATCCACATCCATCTGCAGGGCCGGGTCGAGGGCGGGCGTTACGGCCAGCACTACATCACTCGTCGCGGCCTTCTCCAGCACCAGATCGCGAAAATCGCTGCGGCTCGCCTGTTCATAACCAGGCGTATCGAACAGCACCAGGCGATCGCCCGTGTCTGTCGTCCAGTCATAATCCTGAATGCGGTCGGTGCTGGGCAGCACGTTAACCGCCGCCCTCTCCTGCTGAAATAGCGTGTTCACCAGGCTGCTTTTGCCCGCGCCCGTACGCCCCGCCAGCAAAATCGTAACGGGCCGCTGCTGCACCGTTTCAGCATTTTCTGCACGTTCTAAAATGTCGCGCAGGGTTTGGGTTCTGGCCTTAGGCAGTGCTGCCGTGGGGGTTGAACCAGGGCGGAGATTGCCCTCCACATCGGCAGGCAAGGTCGTGTTGCTATAGAGAGCGATCGCCTGATTGCCCAGGGTGCGCAGAGCCGCATCTCGCAGGGTATGGCTCAGGTTGACTAACAGCTGCTGATTGGCCTGGTTGCTATAGCCGGTGCTGACTTGCCGAGCCGCTGCCGCCGCTGGGTTCCACAGCCATTGCGACCAGTTCCACACGCGCCACAGTTTGCGGGCAGAGGGTTCTAGCTGGCGATACACCTCATAGGCCTGCACCGCTTGCCCCACAGACACCTGACCCAACACAGGCGACAATTTCTGCATCCACCGATCCATATCGTCCACGGTGCCGCGAATCAGCCCATAGGCCTGCGGAATATAGATATTAAGCAGGGGATATTTGACTTCAGGGTAATAGATGCAGGCGATCGCCCCGACAATCTCCTGGCAGCGTTGCCAAAACAGGTTCCAGTCTTCCCACATCGGCACATCGTTCTGCGAAGCCTTTACCACCGCTTCCACCGCTTCCAAGGCAGACATCGGCTGCGATGGGCTGCCAGATTGGGCGGCATTCAGCTGGGTCGCAGCGGCGGCGTCATCCAGATCCTGCTGCACCTCGGCAACCAACGACTCAACCTGCGCCGCTACGGGACGCGTCCACCGCACGAGCAGCCAGCGCCAACCCACGAGCGCTAGCGTTACCACTGCCCAAATCCAGGTCAGCCCCCAAGCCTGAATTTGCAGACCCGCCGCAGTCAGCAAAAAAAGGGCGATCGCCACAATAGGCAACACCAACACCGCAATCTGCCCAGGCTTTAAGCGCACCATGGCGTATCTATTGCCGATTTCTTCTGTGCTTCTCCTACTAAACCTAGCATCTACACGCGCTGCCCGATATCGCCAGAGCAGCGCAATGTATCGAGCTATTGTGTGAGATACCGCGAGAAAAGCACAAGGGCTCTATGCAAGACGAACCTGCACAATCCCCCGTTAGGCATATCAGAAAAAGCAAAGCAGAAAAACAGTTGGGAAACTTGGATCGCCCTACTGGCGATTCATGGTGCGAAGCAGCCACAACGACGACGACAGCGCAATGAAATGGGCTAGCAACACAATCAGTGCGCCCTGCACCGTAAAAATATCAGCGCCTTGAATGAAGTTAGCAGGCAATCCACCCCACACCGACGACACACCCTGCTGAAACGACTTGCCCACCAGTGTTCCGACAATTGCAAAGGTGCCGAGTAATGTAAACAGCATCCCCGTCAGGCTGATAATGAGCCCGTTGCGGATGATTTTGATCGTGTCGCCCCGCTTAGGCCGCGCTCGCCCGTCAGACGCCTGCAGCTTGCGCGATAGGCGCGTATAGCGAAAGGCCCAAAAAATGCCGATGTAGAGCGCCACCAGTCCACAGGTGGTCAGCACCATGCCCGCTCCAAACCCTGGCTCCGTCGTCCTAACGGCTTGACCACCGGGAGTGTTGGGAAGATTAGTTACTGCGGGTTGCGCGGTGAGAAAGACACTGCTAAAAAACAGCACAACAGTAGAAACAACGCCTAGCACCGTCTGGGCCCAAAAGCTTCCCCACCCTATCATGCGGAGCGCACTAGCAACCCGACGAACAGCAGGAGGTAACGAGTAAGACGAGTCTAGCTGGCTTGACATAGTGGCTGGCGACAATGCTCGCAGGAAAAAATAATGAAACTTAGAGTAAAGCAGAGCGTGAACAGTAGCTTAGGGCTATTCGCAGGCTCAGTCATGCTGGAACTCAAATGTGACTTAGTGGCGCAAGTCATCCAGCTCTCATCCGATGCATCCAACAAGGTGCCTTCATTTTAGACTGTAGGCCTCACATCTGTCTTGCTGACCAGGATACCTGCCGAGCGTGAGCGCGCAACGCGAGTACGAGCAGCAGCAACACTCCTATACCCAGCAGCCCCGCTAAGGGATTGCGGTTGATGCCTGTCACCCATGCAGGCACCCGATCGGTATAAACGACCAGCTTGCTTAAATCAATCAGGTAATAGCCCCACACCAGCCCCATATGCAGACCGATAGGCAGCCCTAAACGTCCTGTGCTACGTTTTGCCCACAATAATGCTAGCCCCAGCAGCATCAATCCAAAAAACTGCGGCAGGGTATGAAGCACTTCGTCCAAAGGCTTAATGAAATGTAACAGCGCATAGGCGATCGCCCCACTCCACAACGCGACGACGGGAGAATAGTCCTGCTCTAGTTCATCCTGAAGCCAGCCGCGAAACATTAACTCTTCAGCAAAGGCGGTACCTAAGCCGACTAAGGAGCCTTCTAGCAAAAACCGAACCCAATACGGAGAAGACTGCCAGGTCAGCCAACCCAGCACTCCCTGCAGCAAAAATAAGGCCGCCAGCAGGGTTAACCCCAGCCCTAGGCCGAACAAGAACTCACGCCCATTGCGCCGCGTCCACACGAGCCCATAGCGCTTCAGCCCCTGTTCATCCCGCCGCACCCGCTGCACCCACCAGCGCAGCAGCCCCAGAAACATCAGAAACAATAGCCCCATTGCCAAAATGGTGACCAGATTAGCGTCAGGAATCAACCAAGCGAGCAGCGTGGCAACCGGTAGCCACGGCACCCCTAGCATCAACACAAAAATAGAGACGCGGACTGGAAAAGCTCGCTGCGTCAGGCGTGTAGGGGTTAACTTCACCGAGACTAGGGCAACAGAAACGAAGGGGACGTAAGGCGTGTTCCTGATATCTTACAGTGCTTTGTTTCTATCCAACGAGAGTTGACTACCAGAGGGTGTCACCGGCCCGTTAGGATTCTGATTGCTCGTCGTCAGGGGTGTCTATTGTTTCTATAGTTTCCTCTGTGGGTTCTGTGGTTTCTGGGGTGATCTCACCGTCAGCATCCACCTCATCACTCGCATCCACTTGAGCCTCAGCCTCGGTTTCAGCCGCTGCGGGAACCAGAGCCACCGCGGCGATCGCATCTTCCTCATCCAACCGCTGCACGCGCACCCCAGTAGCCGCCCGTGACTGGCAAGAAATCGCGTTGACCGCCTGGCGGATAATAATCCCCCGACTGGTCACAATCATCATTTCATCGTGATCATTCACAATACGTAGGGCGGCAAGGTGATCATTGGGAAAGCGGAACTTGATAGCTCGCAACCCCATCCCCGCGCGGTTTTGTAGCCGAAACTGAGAGATCGGCACACGCTTGCCCAACCCGCCCGTCGTCACCACAAGAACCCATGGCCCTTGACTGTTAGTGGGTTCTAATTCTCCCTCTTCACACTCATCTAAGTCAGCTGCATCGGCTAGGTCAGCTGTTGCATTGGCCACCATATCAGCGATCTGACTGGGTAGAATGTCCATGCTGATCAGCTCATCCTGCGCCCGTAATGCCATGGACTTGACGCCCCGAGTAGGCCGACCTAGTGGGCGCAACTGCTCATGACTGGCGCGAAAGTGAATGGTCATCCCGTTTTGAGATCCAATGATGACGCTATCTTCAGCCCGCGCCAAGCGCACCCACCGCAGCTGATCGCTTTCTTCTAGAGAGATGGCGATCAGCCCATTGGCGCGAATATTGCTAAAGGCAGACAGCTGCGTTTTCTTAATAAACCCCTTTTGGGTAAGCATCACCAGATACTCATCAGCGGTAAAGGCTGACACCGGAACGATGGAGGTAATCCGTTCCTGATGGGAGATAGGCAGCAGTTGCACAATCGGCATGCCCCGTGACGTGCGTGAACCGATCGGGATCTGAAACGCCCGCAGGCAGTAAGCCACACCGCGATCGCTAAAAAACAGCACATAATCATGGTCATTGCACGACAAGAAGTGGTCAATGCCATCTTCTTCTTTCATGCGGGTGCCCACTTTGCCACGGGTTGCCCGGTTTTGCACCTCAAACACGCTGACCGGCATGCGTTTGATATAGCCTTGCTCAGTCAGCAGCACAATCGCTTGCTCATTGGCGATGAGGTCAATGTCCCCTAAGTCGCCATCGGCATGCTCAATCACAGTACGGCGCGGTGTAGCATGCGCTTCCTTAAGCTGAATGGCTTCATCGCGAATAATCTGCAAAATCCGTTCGCGCCGCGCCAGTATATCCAGCAGATCGGTGATCTTCATTTGAAGATCATCATGCTCTTGATGAATTTTTTCAGCTTCTAGGGCGGTCAGGCGGCGCAGCTGCATTTGCAAGATGGCATCCGCCTGCACTTCTGACAGACTATAGGTGCTAATGAGCTCTTGTTTCGCGGTTGGGGTGTCTGCCGCGCTACGAATCAACGCAATGATGGCATCTAGGTTAGATAGAGCAATCAACAACCCCTGCAGCAGATGATCCCGCTCTTCTGCTTTGCGCAGTTCGTAGCGGGTGCGCCGGGTAATGGTCTCGATTCGAAAATCGAGGAACACCATGAGCGCTTGGCGCAGACCCAGCAGTTGTGGTTCGCTGTTAACCAGCGCTAACGCATTGACTCCAAAGTTGTTTTGAATCGGGGTTTGCTTGTAGAGATTGTTGAGCACAACCCGCGCATAGGCATCTCGACGCAGTTCGATGACAATCCGCATGCCGTCGCGATCGCTCTCATCCCGAATATCCGAGATCCCTTCGAGACGGTGCTCGTTCACCATCTCAGCAATTCTTTCGATCAGCGCTGCCTTGTTGGTTTGATAGGGCAACTGAGTGACGATGATGGCTTCACGGTCTTGCTGCCCTCGACGCTCAATGGTTTCAATTTCTGCCACGCCGCGCATAGTGATTGAACCACGTCCGGTTGTATAGGCATCGCGGATGCCGCTAGTGCCTAGGATGATGCCCCCGGTGGGAAAGTCGGGCCCGGGAATATATTGCATTAAATCCAAGTCGGTGAGGTCAGGGTTGTTGATCAACGCAACGACTCCATCCATCAACTCGCCCAGGTTGTGGGGCGGAATGTTTGTCGCCATCCCCACGGCAATACCGGAGGAGCCGTTTAGGAAAAGCTGGGGCACCCGAGCCGGCATCACAAGGGGCTCTTGCTGAGACCCATCGTAGTTGCTGCCAAAGTCAACGGTCTCAGATTCAATATCGCGCAGCAGCGCATCGGCAGTGATGGGGCGCAAGCGACACTCGGTGTATCGCATAGCAGCAGGTGGGTCATTGTCTACCGAGCCAAAGTTGCCATGCCCATCGACCAGGGGCAATCGCATCGAGAAATCCTGCGCCATCCGCACCAGCGCGTCATAAACCGCCGTATCGCCGTGAGGGTGGTATTTACCAATCACATCACCCACAACACGGGCACACTTACGGAAGGGGCGATCGGGCGCCAAACCCAGTTCATGCATCGCGTATAGAATGCGGCGATGCACTGGCTTAAGTCCATCACGCGCATCTGGGAGAGCTCGTCCCACGATCACGCTCATGGCGTATTCCAGGTAAGACCGGGACATCTCCATCCGCAAATCGGTTGGGACAATCCGGTCTTGAGGCGATTCCTGGGAAAAGGTCATAAACTCGAAAGCTCCAGCGTGAGGAATAGACAGTAGCCAATGGCACTGTGACGTCTGAGCAACAACTTAAGGTTGCCCCAATCATCACCGAGCTAGAGGTGCGACAACTGCCTTTGATGAATGCGCCAAAATCCTTGACTGATAAGGATTCCAGCTTCTCAAATTGTAACACATTTAACACATGTTTAGTGCATACACCCGACGTGAGCGCCACAGGTGCATACCCTCGGTATTCACGATAGATGCCAAGGTGTATACAAAGAGCACCGATACAGCCGAGCCAAATTATGTGCGCTTACGGACAGAATGTTGAATGGTCGATTAGGGTTTGCGTGTGGATCATCCCTAACCCAATGATTCGATGCTCTGTTCGGTACATTTGGCATTGACATCACGTCAGTTCAGCACTCACCTGCCAACCTGTTCTACCCGCGTTGCGGCCAGAACCTACGCCGTCGAACTCACCTTCCTAGTGAGCACATACGCTGGACAGTCACTCATCAAAACACATCTTTAAGACAGCCTAGGCCGCGGTGAGATCAGATCTCACCACGGCCTAGGCTGTTGGATTCTGGTTTGGTTTGCCCTGAGTTTTGAGGGAATTTCGGATTGCAGTGAGAGCTACAATTCTCACGCCCTTAAGTTAAAACCACTGAGCTCGGTCGGGTTTTAGCCAAACTGACGACTAGATTGCGACTCTGCTTCCAGGTTAAACAGGGTACGGAGGGTCTCCATTGCCTGTTTTCGGGCTTCAATATCTTGCTGGGCGCGCAACTGAACCATCGGGTCATGCAAGATTTTGTTAACGATGCCCTTGGTGAGTGCCTCAATGGTGGCCTGATGCTTGTCAGCGAATTCTGACCCAAGTCGCGAGAGGGCTTTTTCCATTTCTTGAGTGCGAATGCTCTCGACCTTATCTTGCAGACTGCGAATGGTAGAAACGGTTTCGAGCGATCGCCACCAAATGTCGAATGCATCCACTTCTTCTTCGAGCAAAATCTCAGCTTCCATTGCCATCTGGCGACGGCTTTCTTGGTTTTGGGCCACGACGGCTTTAAGGTCGTCCACATTGAAGCAATGAACATGGGCGATTTGGTTAACATCGGCGTCTACATTACGAGGAACGGCGATGTCGAATAGTAGGAGAGTCTGACCTGGAGCCAGAATTTGCTCGAGTTTGCTGCAATTGAGGAGCGGCTCGGTGGCGGAGGTTCCTGTAAAGACGAGGTCAGCGTCGGCGATCGCCCCGTCCATGTGTTCCATCGTGCAAAGCCTCAGCGGTGAGTCAGGAAACTGCTTAGCAAGATCCTGAGCCCCCTCAATTGATCGGTTCACAATTGTGATGTGGTTTGCGCCCTTTGACAGCAGATGCTGCACCAGCAGTCGCGCCATTTTGCCCGCGCCAATAATACAAACCCGCTGCGACGAGATGGGATCAACCTTGAGGCAGGCCAGTTCTACGGCGGCGGAACTAATGGACACAGCCCCCGTGCCAATGCTAGTTTCTGTCCGAACGCGCTTGCCCGCGGACAATGCGTTCTTAAACAGATGATTGAGAATGCGACCAATGCCGTGATATTGCTGCCCAACCTTATGAGTGTGCTTCACCTGGGCCAAAATTTGCCCTTCACCCAGCACTAGGCTATCGAGCCCAGCCGCCACACGCATGAGATGCATAACGGCGTCTTGATGTAGCAATACAAAGAGGTGATGGCGCAAATCGTAAATCGAGAGTTTGCTTCGCTCTGCTAGAAACTGAGTGACGCCTCGCATCCCGCGATCAACTTCATCTGTGACTACATAAATTTCTAGCCGGTTGCAGGTGCTAAGAATAGCGGCCTCCTGAATGTGGGGATAGCTGCATAGATCGGCGATCGCCCCCTCCATCTGCTGCGTAGAAATGCTTAGCTTCTCGCGAACGTCAACGGGTGCCGTTTTATGGCTTAGCCCCACTACGATGATATTCATTCGTCCTCCCAGCGTTCTCTCTTCGGATGATGGTTACGTTCTTCTAATGTCACCCGCAGTCTCAGAATCTATATAGATGGCTAAGATATCAAGGTACATGCGCTTTGCCGCTGCACTACAACATCCGTTACATCTCAAGGCATCCAGACTGCGACTAAAGCGCTATGTTAACCGCGAATTTAAAATCAACGATCTAAGGTTTAGTCTATCAAGTCCCTGGTAAGCATTTGGGGGCGATCGCTTGCCAATCAAGGATTTCAGCCGTGAATTTTTATGAACATACGCTCTATCCCCACGGCCTCTCAGGCTGCATTCTTAGAGTCTAGAGCCACCTATGACACATAAGGCTCTCAGAAATGAGTGAGAATAACGGGCCTATTCAGAAGGGCGATCGCCTGTACCGCTTCCACCGTAGTGCTTTAGGGAAGTTAATGGAAGTTGAGCATTTACTCAAATAAGCTTTACAAAAAGAAACATATCCCCTATTATTACATCAGTGAGCAATCCGCTCACACCTAAGTTACTTGTAGTTAAAAAGCACTCATCGAACTATGACAACTACACTACAGCGCACAGAGCGCAATAACGTGTGGGAACAGTTCTGCAGCTGGGTCACGAGCACCAACAACCGCCTCTACGTGGGCTGGTTCGGCGTGTTGATGATCCCCACCCTGCTA
>JBGTOF010000435.1:0-10032 GCA_041742695.1 Elainellales cyanobacterium
CAGATCAAATGCCCCACCGGGAGGGAGATGCGGTTGATCCCAATAGCCGCCACCGGGGCAAACACGAGACTGAAGCCTACCTAGCCGAGGCAGGCATCCCCTTTACGTCGGTACGCCCCGTCTACATCTATGGCCCGCAAAACTATAACGATCTAGAAGCGTGGTTCTTTGATCGGATTGTGCGCGATCGCCCTATCCCTATTCCCGGCAACGGGCAGCACATCACCCAATTGGGCCACTGCCATGATCTGGCGACGGCGATGGCCGCCGTGTTAGGCAACGACAGCGCCATCGGCAAAATCTACAACATCTCGGGCGATCGCTTTGTCACCTTTGATGGGGTGGCACGGGCCTGTGCGATCGCCGCTGGCAAATCTCTTAGCGATCTCCGCCTCCTCCACTACGATCCCAGCGCGTTCGACTTTGGCAAGCGCACAGCCTTTCCGCTGCGGATGCAGCATTTCTTTGCCGACTGCCACGCCGCCACCACCGATCTGGGCTGGCAGCCTCAGTACGATCTAGTCGCCGGTCTCACCGACTCCTTCACGCAAGACTACCTCGCCTCAGGCCGTGATAAAGCCGAGATCGATTTTTCTGTGGATGAGATGGTATTGGAGAAGGTCAAGAGTTAGGTCTTGGGTTTGGGGATTGCGGCGTAAGCCCGAGACTTCTCCGCAGCCCTACCCCTCCCAATCCCACACATTTTGCGTTGATCTGAGAGATTTGGTGGCAGATTGCGCCACATGTAGCGAAAGGGTGTGGAATAATAGATGAGCGGTTTTTCCCAGGCTCTCTATGGTTCCACCAGTAGCAGCAGTGACAGCAGCGCCCTATGCGCCCTTTACGACCGATGTCTTGAACGGCGCGACAGAAGCAGAGCTAACGTTTCAGTTGCCGAGTCCAGATGACCAGGGCATTTCAGATTACGACTTTGCCCAGATGATCGAGTCGGCATGGCAGGTGTGCGATCGCTTTGATTTGCAGACTGATATCTGGCGGGGACGCATTTTGCGAACGGTGCGCGATCGCGAAAAAGTAGGCGGCGATGGGAGCGGGCGCGGCTTCGTGAAATGGCTGCAAGATCAGGAGATCAGCAAGAGCCAAGCCTATGCACTGATTGAGCTAGCAGAAAGCGCCGACACGCTGCTCGACAGCGGCATGCTAGAACCGCAAGACGTCAACCAGTTCAGCAAGCGAGCCTTTGTTGAAACAGCGCAATCGTCTCCCGAGGTGCAGCAAATGGTGGGAGATGCGGCCAAGAAGGGCGATCGCATCACTCGCCGCGAAGTGCGCCAGCTTTCGGATGAGTGGACGGCTATCACCTCTGATCTACTCCCCGAAGAAATCAAAGAAAAAGCCGCCAACAACCTCATTCCGACTCGCTACATTGCGCCCCTAGTGCGCGAGATGGAAAAGCTGCCGGAAGTGCATCAGCAGCAAATTCATCAAGAAGTCACCCTAAATCCCGATGTGGATACCGTAAAGCAGGCCACATCTGAGGCTCGGTTTTTGGCAAAATACCTCAGCGCCGCAACTCAGGTGCAGGCGCTCAACCGAGACGGCATGAATCTGGAACTGGCCCTAGAAGAAGCACTGCGGATTGGATGCCTCAGCCCCACTGCAGAACTGGTAAACAACGCCGCCCAACTCGAGCAAACTATCGCTCGACTTTACGGCACGTGGAAGAAGCTCAACAGCCTAGCCGAGCGCGTGTACCTCGACAGTGGTTCTAGTACACCCAACTTGCGATCGCTCCTTGCTTACCTCAGCCCTCTATCTGGCGACACCCTCGAAATTCAACTCGGCGATCCCGACAGCCCCCTCTCCCGCACCATTCGCTTGCGCATCTTGCCTGAAGAAGGAGAGTCCTGAAGGGAGCAAGCTAGAACAGCAGCAAACCCTTGATAGCTTGGCCTCTAGACCTTCGCAGCATTCAATCCGTGGGCTTTAGTTCTTGATCCCCGTAGCCGCAATGCCGCGAATAAACTGCCGCTGCCCCAGCAAAAAGAGGAACACCATGGGCACCGTTGTAATCACCACCGCGGCCATCATCCTCGACCAGTCATTCGTAAACTGCTCCTGAAATTCCGCAAGGGCAAGCTGCACGGTCTGGAGTTCTGGACGAGTGGTGAAGACGAGCGGTTTAAATAGGTCATTCCACTCGCCAATGAACGTAAACAAAAACAGCGTCACCATGGCGGGGCGAGCCAGGGGCAGCATGATACGCCAGAGGGTTTGCAAACGGGTAGCCCCATCCAGTGCTGCCGCTTCTTCCAGTTCTACCGGAATTGTCTGGAAAAACTGACGCATCAAGAAAATACCAAACCCATTGACCGCTGTAGGCAAAATCAGCGCGCCATACGTGTTGATCAGGTGCCC
Organism: Elainellales cyanobacterium; assembly: GCA_041742695.1. Lineage (GTDB taxonomy): Bacteria > Cyanobacteriota > Cyanobacteriia > Elainellales > Elainellaceae > Kaiparowitsia. Next base: position 2,380 of record JBGTOF010000435.1, read on the forward strand.
CCAACGCAGCACGATAAAAATGGGAATGACCAAGAGCTGAAAGGGAATCACAAGCGTTGCTAACACGACCAGCAATACAGCTTGGCGACCCCGAAACTTGAGCCGCGCCAGCGCATAGCCTGCTAGCGCTGAGGTGATGATTTGCAGGGCGGTCACCGCCAATGCAACTAGGGTGGAATTGGCAAACGCCAGCAGAAAATCGCCCTGCTGCCAAGCGGTTCGGTAGTTGTCGAGCGTCCACCGAGCGGTAGAGGTAGAGGCGGTGCCAGCAGGACTGAGGGAGGTGAGCACGACGACAACCAGTGGCGACAGCACCAGCAGCGCGCCCACAAGCAGCAGCCCAGCATTCAGCCAAGATAGGCTAGAGGGATTGGCCGATGGTGAAGCCGTCACGGGAGCAGGTGTGCGGATTGTCGGTTCGTCAAGACTTGCCATAAAACTAAATTAGCGCCGTGCGTTACGTGGGATGGTTTATCGAGAAGCGTCAATGGGCTGGGTGACATCCGTTCACACTAATCACACTAAAGAATGATGTTGTGAAATGGTTTTTTCCACGTTTTTACAAGACCTGCATTCCTTCAACGTTGTCTCATAGGCTTCCGAAACCAACGACTGTTGCTCACCATAGCCATCCCGTCGACTATTTTGTCTGGCAGAAATGCTCGGCGTGGCAACCAGAGCAGCAGCCCAAACTCGCTCTTCCAAAACCACACCTCTTAGTAGAGTGCAGTAAAGTATAGACTGAGTATATTTGTTAAGCAGTCCTAATCCTAACCTGCCTGTGTTTGCTGGCTGGCACGATCTGCCGATCAGAGGCTATGTCCCTGGGTTGGGAACAGCATTGCACCCATATCGGGGCCGTTCTTGGTGCTCGATTTTGACATTGATCCGATTTAGGAGATTGCAGCGTTATGCCTCAGCTTGAGCTTAGTCCCGAACTTGATTACCAAAGCGATGCCTACAAAGACGCTTATAGTCGCATCAACGCCATTGTGATCGAGGGCGAAGACGAGGCGTTTTCTAACTATCAGCAGCTAGCAGAGATGATGCCTGAGTATGCTGACCAACTTATGAGCCTTTCTAAGATGGAAAACCGTCATAAGAAAGGGTTTCAGGCGTGTGGGCGGAATTTGCAGGTGACGCCAGACATGGGCTTCGCTAAGGAGTTTTTCTCAAAGCTGCATCAAAATTTTCAGGATGCGGCGGCTGAAGGCAAAATTGTCACCTGTTTGCTGATCCAGTCCTTGGTGATTGAGTGCTTTGCCATCTCCGCTTACAACATTTACATTCCCGTAGCGGATGACTTTGCCCGCAAGATCACCGAAGGCGTGGTGAAGGATGAATACTTGCACCTCAATTTTGGAGAAGAGTGGCTCAAGGCCAATTTTGAAACTGCCCGAGCAGAGCTAGAGGATGCCAATCGGCAAAATCTGCCGCTGGTTTGGCAAATGCTGAACCAAGTTGCTGCAGATGCTCACGTGCTCGGCATGGAACGGGACGCACTGGTGGAAGATTTCATGATTAGCTACGGTGAAGCGCTGAGCAATATTGGATTCACTACACGCGACATCATGCGAATGTCGGCCTATGGGCTAGCGGCAGCCTAGGGAGTGGCCCTAAGGGTGCGGCAGTATCTAGACAGACTAGATAGGTCTATTTAAGGAAATGTGATCCCAATGGGGTTGAAATCGGGGCGCTGCATTAGAATGCAGCACCCCGATTCAGTGTTTAGAGTTGATTCCCTCGGGCTGAAACAACGTTAAGCTGTGCTGCCTGTGTTGCCTGCGGGCAGTGCGACGTTAGGTATTTGCCGACCTGATGTGTCGCTAGGCTTAGGTTTCCCTGGTTTAATCTAGCTAGCTAGGGCAAATGGATGATGAAAAACTTAGATGCTTTGCCCCTTCGGGAGGAACCTGCGACAATTAAGAAGTTGCAAGGGACTTAGGGTAGATGCTGACAGGCTCGATTTTGCAGGCGCTAAGCGATGCGCATCAGTCTAAGGGGGATGACGCTGTAGGGGTAGCAGGGCCATCGGAAACACAACCCCTCAATCTGGGTGTTTATTACAAAAACACGCTGGTGGCGCTGTGCCATGCGCTCGAGGACGCGATTCTGGCGAATGATTATGAGCCGTTGATGATTACGGCGTTTCAGCAGGGAAAGTGGTATTTGCAAGAGGCGGAGCGCTATGGGGCGATCGCCCAAAATGCTCCTCAAATCGTCATTATGGCTGCACTCGATGGCGGGTTTGCCGATCACCCTACCAGCCAGCATCCTAATGTGGCGTTGATATCGCTGGATAATGACGATCCCGTGGCTCAAGAGTGGCACCTGATCATTCTGTCGCCCCGCTACACCGCAATGGTGCTGTGTCAGGAACTTTCGGTTGAAGATTATGGCCCTGAGGGCGTGCCTGAGCATGACCTAGCGCGAAAATTTTATGGGCTATGGACGTTTGAGCCATTGCTTGTGCTAGAAACGGTGCATCTGGCGATCGCCCATATTCAGCGCTATAACCCCCAACTGCATCAGCAGTTAACGGCCCAGGTCACGGCGATCGCTAGCCAGATGCAGCAGCAAGATATTCGCCAACAGTCTCTAAATGCTGACCATTTAGGCGATATTGTATTCCGCGTAGTGGACTACTTGCAAAACTGCCACCAATCGCCCACAGGGCAGGCTCCCATCGCGGCACGGTGGCCCGATTTGGGTGATAATCTGGTGTCGAACGAACTGCAAGCCTACCTGCGCGTGGCCCAGTTAATTGACCAAACCGATCTTAAAAATCCGCTGGCGGCCACGGAGGTAGCTGCGCTAGCTGAGGCAATGGGGCAGCTTTTAGATCTACCCGCTTGGCAGCTCAACCGCTTGCGATTGGCTGGTTTGATGCACCGCATTGCCTATTTACAGCACCAAGGCGAATCCCTCAGTGGGGGCACGTCTCCCCGCTATGGAGAGGACGATACTGCGTCGCCGTCTTGCCCACTCATGCCCGGCACCCAACTGCTGCGGGGCATGAATCGGCTAAAGGCGATCGCCACAATCCTCAACCATCAAACTGAACGCTGGGATGGGGCAGGCTATCCGGCGCAGCTAGCTGGGGATGAAATTCCGCTTGAGTCGAGGCTGTTGGGATTGGTGGCAGCATTTCAGCAACGGGTAGCGGTTTTAGGGGCAACCATGCCCGAACCAGAGGCGCTGTCTCAGGCGCTGGCCCAATGCCGAGAGGAAGCGGGTATTCGTTGGGATCCAAAGCTGGTGGAAACGCTGTCGCTGATCATCAACGGCCTCCAGCAGGGGCTGAGCCTATCTACGAGCATCCCCAAAATTGCGACAGGGCTGTGGTTGCTCGACTCGAGAGGAGAAGAGGGCCTGCTGGGGTCGAGGGGCGATCGCACCTCCCTACCCACCCGGTCTTGACTCCCCTGAACCCTTCTGACTGAATTGCTAGAGCCATTTGATAGAGCAGAATGTAGTGGAACCGATGGATATTCAAGCCATATGCGCCGGAACTAAAAAGCATCTGGTGGGCGCTGATTTAGAAGACGAAGACCTGTCTAATGCGGATCTCAGTCATGCCAATTTGATTGGGGCCACGCTGACCGGGGCAATTCTCACGCGAGCCCGGCTTAACCAAGCCCGGTTAGATGGTGCGACCCTGCTGGGCTGCGACTGCGCCAATGCCGACCTGCGGGCCAGTCTGCTGGGGGCGAACCTAATGCAAGCGATCCTCACCGAGGCTGACTTACGCGGTAGCAACCTGCGCGGTGCCAACCTCATGCAAGCAAATTTGGCGCAGGCTGCCTTGGCGGGCGCATTCCTCAGCGGCGCGAACTTGCTTGGGGCAAACCTAAAAGGCGCAGACTTGCGGGGTGCCGATTTGCGGGGTGCCAACCTGAGTCAGGCCAACTTAAAGGGCGCTAACCTCAGCCAGTCAAACCTGCAAGGGGTTGTGCTGACTGATGCCAATTTGGAAGAGGCCGACCTTAGTGGTGCGAACCTAGCTGGCGCAAATTTGGGTCAAGCGAACCTGCTCTGTGCCGACTTGTCGGGCACCAACGTCGAGGGCGTTATGCTGCTAGGGGCCAATTTGAAAGGCACACGGTTAGATAAAACGGCGTAGCGGCCTTTCTAAGTGCAGGTTGAGTGCAGGCCGGAGGTTAATTTCACAGCATTGAATCAGTCGATATCTCTTACCGCCTGAGCAATTAAAAATCAACGCCCCGCTTGAGATCGACGCCTTTTTCGGCGTAGTGTTTGTGGCAAAACACCTCAGAGTGAACGCTGGCCAGATCGAAGTAGGCTGGGGGATGTTTGCAGCGCCCTGTAATAATCACTTCTGTATCGCGGGGCTTGCGAAGCAGGGCCTGCACGATAGGCTCTTGGGGAAGCAACTCGAGATCTACCGTGGGGTTGAGTTCATCCAAAATGATGGTTTTGTAGAGGCCAGAGGCGATCGCCGCTTTGGCAATTTCCCAACCTCGTTCTGCTTCGACATAATCTAGCTCTTGCTGCTGCCCCCGCCACACAATGGCATCGCGACCACAGCGCTGGTGGTCCATCAGGTTGGGATAGCTTTGTTGCAGGGCGGCGATCGCCGCGTCTTCGGTATAGCCCGCCCCGCCCTTCAGCCATTGCACAATGAGGACTCGGTGCGATTTGTCTTGGCTGATGCCTTTGCCAATGGCTTGAAGCGCCTTGCCCAGAGCACTGGTGGATTTTCCCTTTCCTGCTCCGGTGTAGATCTCAATCCCCTCAATCCCATTGGCCTGAGCAACGGAATGATAGTGGGGTCGCATTTCAGAATGCAGATCGGCAATATCTAGCAGGGATTGGGGCGCGCCGCGTCCGGTGGCAATCACCTCTAACTCAGGCGGCTTGTGCTTTAGCGTGGCAACCACCTCATCGACCGAGAGCAGCCCCAAATCGAGTAGGGGATTCAGCTCATCTAGCACCACGACTGAATAGAGCCCAGAGGCGATCGCCCCTTTTGCCACATCCCATCCCCGCTGCGCTTCTAGACGGTCAAATCGGGTCGCCTCTTCTGCGCCAAAAAACTCAGCCCGCCCCGTGCGCACCTGATCGATCAAATGGGGAAAGCCCCGCTGTAGCGCTTCGATCGCGGCATCTTCGTCATACATCCGCCCAGGCCCTTTGAGGAAGCGCAGCAACAGCACCCGCGACGGCCCTAACTCATCGGCATGAATGCCTAGCCCAATCGAGCGCAACACCACGCCCAATGCCGCCTGTGACTTGCCCTTGCCCGCTCCGTCATAGACATGAATCTGCCCCACCAATCGCTCTGAGCGCACCTGAGCGGTGCGAATACCGATGCCGTTTCGTGTCATGGTCGTAAGATTGTTCATTAGAGGACTGAATCCTATCAAATCAACGGTATCGCCATCTCAAAGCTCGTAGGCTCTGAGGCGATAGGCCCTAAGGGGAATAGAGGGAGAATAGAATTGCTAGCGCTCGCCTTCGCGAACCAGCGCTGGAATGAACGAGCTCAAGGCAGACGTGGCGGTTTAAACCTAACGTCGAGGGCGATCGCATTCAAGTCAGAAGAGTCAGAATAATAGAAGTAGGATGAACGGCTGACAACGCGCACGCTTTAGTTAACTATGCTGGCTGGCGACATCAGGCTGCCACAATAGGGGTCGTTAGCTAAGCAACACTGTCCCTAGCGGGGTCACTCTATATTAAGCGCATTTTTGCCCCTACAGGTAGCACATCCGGCAGTTTGCAGACAATTTCTACCGCACCCCCATGTCGTTTTCCATTTTTCCGCTGCGCGCCATTATCTTTCAAGCGATGTTTCTGTTGCTGGCGATCGCCGCTGAATCCCACGTGTTTCAGCGCAATCTGCGCTTTTCGCCCCGCAAGGCGACTCAGTATGCGGCTACACTCAATCTGCTAACCACCAGCGTAGGGTGGACGCTGTTCTTTAGCCTTGAGCCGTTTTTGTCGCCTGGCCTGCAAGAGCAGTTGCTTAACTATGTTTTGTTTGACCGCTGGACAGTAGACACCCTGTCGTTGTTTGTAGGAGCCGGTTTTTTAATCTTTTTCGCCAACTTCTTGATTAAACTGCTGGGGTTTAGCCAGCTAGAGCTGGCCCTCATGACGCCCCAAGAATGGGCAGCGCGGCAAGAAACCTCGGGGCGATCGCTCGATCGGCGGCGCTTTAGCTCTCGCAAAGCCCCAACCGCAGATATGCCCCAGCGCGCTAGCACGATCTTGGCCGCTAACGCCTTTAGCCATACCGCCATCCTGCTGCTGCTGCTCACCCGCATCATCCTTACGGGCAACCCCCTCCAGTAACGGCGAAAAAGAATCGGGAGTATGGTCACCGCCGCATTCCGCCCAGAAACAGTCTGCCAACGTCATTCCTCCAACCCCGCCACCACTCGTGTTCAAAGCCCTTCTTATCCCGGCTGCACTAAAATCGTTCTTTGGCGTCTTTGGTCAGGTCTGGGATCAGCTAAAACCACCCCAAACGCTCTCTTGGCAAACGTTAATTTTGCTGAGTTTGTTCTCGTGGTTTCTGTGTCTCTTGGTTGTTACACCAGAGCTGCAGGAATTGCTGGCCTGGCTGGGTTGGTTATTTTTGACTGGGGGAGTTGGCTGGGCCACCGGAAATACACGGGTTAACCTGCTGGGATGGATGTTTTATCCAGGGCCATGGATAACAGGGGCTCTGACCTGTGTGCTTTTATATGGCTGGTGGAATCAGGCGTCGATCGCCACCCCGTTGATTAGCTGGCCGCTGATTTCGGTGGCGATCGCCATCGTTCCTCGATTTTTCCCCAATCTCACCTTCATCCTGCCTGATCCCGCCACGCGGCAAGCCTCGATTCTGCTAGCGCTAGTGGGCCTCTTGCTCAGTTGCTGGTTTCGGTTTCATTTCCTCGTGCAAGATTGGGTCATCACCTATCCCAGCCTGCTAGCCGATAACTTTAGCCGCAGTGCGTTTGTGGTGCGGCTTAACCGCGAAACCTCAGCGCCGCCGCGCGGCCGGTTGCTGCTCAACGTGGCCGATCCCCTGCTGCAAGGCACCCTCAACGGGCGGCGCTGGTCTGAAACAGAGGCCTGGCTCTATAACCTGCCCGAAAGCCTGCAAACGTTGCAAAATCAAACGTTAGAGCGAGTGCCAGAGGTGCCCGAAGATGAGTTTTGGGAATTTCGTGGCACTGTGCCTTATCAGGTGCGCGAAACGGAATATGTGCTGAACTTGAGTGCGGTGTGGAGTGGCCCCAGCTCTTTGCCGGGCGGCTATGCCATCGAAAAACTCTGCGTCATTCGGCAGGTGCCCACATCCCTTACGACGTTGGATGGCACCAATGCCACGGCTGAACCTCTAACACAGGTTGAGTGCCAGCCGACAAGCGATATGATCTGGGGCAATAGCGTGGCACAGGAGCAAAATTAGGTGAGTGTGGGACGGATTGTGGTGATTGCCACGAATGTATTTCGGGAGGTGGTTCGCGATCGCATCCTCTATTTAGTGGGGCTGTTTGCAGTTGCACTATTGGCGATCGCCCCGCTGCTGCCTCCGATCTCGGGGGGCACCGAAGACAAAATCTTGCTGGATGTGGGGTTGGCGGGTGTGGGCTTGGTGGGGCTGGTGATTGCGGTCATTTTGGGAACAGGGCTGAT
>JBGTOF010000451.1:0-4038 GCA_041742695.1 Elainellales cyanobacterium
AGCAGAATGAGGCTAAGGGGCGATCGCACCTCGTAGGCTGAATGTATCGACACAATTGCTCTCCCAGACGCACCGGACGCACACTATGCCCTACACCTCGTCGCAATTTCTCGCAGTTCTAGTTGGCTTGGGATATGCCACTGGCTGGGACAGCCTAGAAGGAGAAAGTGCGGCTGTTCAAGCGTTTCAGCAAGATTATGCCTTGCGCCCAACGGGCGAGGGCGATCGCCTAACTCAAGAACGGGCGCGTCAGCTAGTTCGCAACCTGAAGCACAGCCTCAATCTAGTGGTCGAAGCGCAGCTTCCCATTAGCGAGTTTTATGATGGGCAAACCCAAACCGCCGTAGAGCAGTTTCAAGCAGCGCAGCAGATGCCGCTGACGGGCCATGCCGATCGGGCCCTGCGGCATGCCTTAGAAGAGCAAGTGAAGCATCGGCTGCGGCGGCAGGTATCTCGGCTAGTGGGCGATCGCCCTCTCATCGCTTAGGAGATTTCTAGAAAAGAAGATCCCCACTTTATCCGGCGACTGTAGCCACCGTAGGGCACTGCCCACCCTTAGCGAGAAAGTTTTCCAGAAGTTGTCTTAGCACTCTATACAGTGCTCGGCTTCAGGCAAGAACCCAAGTCCACCGGAGTGCAGGGTCAACGCATAGCCAAATCACCCGTTGGGTCACCCCAGTCATAGGCCCCCATTCCTCAAATTCAAGTCATCCTGTCCCTACCCTCACTTGACCGGTGATTGACCGTCCCATATTTAAGAAAAATCCGTCATCATGTAAACCAGGTGCAGGCTTCAATCTGCACGGCTGCTGAGGTTTTGAGATAGCCCTTCCTTCTAATATTTTTCTACACGGCAAGCCCTATGGAGTTTCAGATTCAGGCCCCGTTTGAGCCTACGGGTGATCAACCTACGGCGATCGCCCAACTCACCACACTGCTTCAGCAAGACAACCGCTTTCAAACCCTGCGGGGTGCCACTGGCACCGGCAAAACCCACACCATGGCGCGGGTGATTCAAAACCTGGGCAAGCCCACGCTGGTGCTAGCCCACAACAAAACCTTGGCCGCGCAGCTCTGCAACGAGCTGCGAGAGTTCTTCCCTGACAACGCCGTCGAATATTTCATCAGCTATTACGACTACTACCAGCCCGAGGCCTACATCCCCGTTACCGACACCTATATTGCCAAAACGGCGTCGATTAACGAAGAAATCGACATGCTGCGCCACTCTGCCACGCGATCGCTATTTGAGCGCAAAGATGTGATTGTGGTGGCCTCCATTAGCTGCATCTATGGCTTAGGAATTCCATCAGAGTACCTCAACGCCTCCGTGCCGCTGCGGGTTGGGGAAGAGAAGAACCCCCGCAGTATTTTGCGCGATTTGGCGGCGATTCAATACGAGCGCAACGATCTGGATGTGGGGCGTGGACGCTTTCGCGTTAAGGGCGATGTGCTAGAAATTGGCCCCGCCTACGAAGATCGCATTATTCGGGTTGAGTTTTTTGGCGATGAAATTGACGCGATTCGCTACATCGACCCGATCACGGGCACCACAATCCAAAGTATGGATGGCGTCAACATTTACCCCGCCAAGCACTTTGTAACCCCGGGCGACCGGGTAGAAATCGCCTGCCACGCCATTGAAGCAGAGCTGCGAGAACGGCTAGAAGAACTCGAAAAAGAGGGCAAACTGCTAGAGGCGCAGCGGCTCGAACAGCGCACCCGCTATGACTTAGAGATGATTCGCGAGGTGGGCTACTGCAACGGCGTAGAAAACTACGCGCGGCATCTGGCAGGGCGCACGGCTGGGTCGCCCCCCGAGTGCTTACTCGACTATTTTCCAGACGACTGGCTGCTGGTGATTGATGAATCTCACGTCACGATTCCCCAGATTCGCGGCATGTATAACGGCGATCGCTCTCGCAAAATGGTGCTGATTGACCACGGCTTTCGCCTGCCCAGCGCCGCCGACAACCGCCCGCTCAAGGCTGAAGAATTTTGGGATAAGGTGAGCCAGTGTGTGTTTGTCTCGGCCACACCCGGGGTTTGGGAACTGGAGCAGTGCGGCGCAGAGTTTGAGCTAGATGCGGTGGAAGGCCAAGAGGTGCGGGATAGCGATCACCGATACATTGCAGGCACGGGCAAGGTCGTGGAGCAGGTGATTCGCCCAACAGGTGTGCTGGATCCCGAAGTGTTCGTGCGCCCAACCGAAGGCCAGATTGACGATCTGCTGGGTGAGATTCAAGAGCGGGTGAAGCGCAATGAGCGCACCCTAATCACCACGCTGACCAAACGCATGGCCGAAGATTTAACCGAATACTTTCAGGAGCGATCGGTGCGCGTTCGCTACCTGCATTCCGAAATCAACTCCATTGAGCGTATTGAGATTTTGCAAGACCTGCGGGAGGGGGGCTTCGATGTGCTGGTGGGGGTGAACCTGCTGCGGGAGGGGCTTGATCTACCCGAGGTCTCGTTAGTCGCGATTCTGGATGCCGATAAAGAAGGCTATTTGCGGGCGGAGCGATCGCTCATTCAAACCATTGGTCGCGCGGCCCGCCACATTCATGGGCAGGCCATTCTCTATGCGGATAACCTCACCCGGAGCATGGAACGCGCCATCAGCGAAACCCTACGCCGTCGCATTATCCAGATGGAGTATAACGAGGCCCACGGCGTGGTGCCCATGCCCATTATTAAGAAGCAGAAAAACTCTATTCTGCAATTTCTGGATGTCTCGCGCCGCATTAATGCTCAAGATCTAGAAGAGATCTGCGAGCAAGTTGATGATCTCTCGTTAGACGATATTCCCGATCTGATCGGCAAGCTCGAAGCCCAGATGAAAGACGCCGCTAAGCGCCTAGAGTTTGAAGAAGCCGCTAAGATGCGCGATCGCATTAAACAACTGCGCGATCGCCTGATTGGCAAGCGCTAACCTATCAACTGGCGGGCAAAATCCAGCGCGTTAAGCGCCATACGCCATTGCCCAACTGTAGCGATCTGGATCTTTTTGGAGAAGATACTTTGCAGCTTCTCTGCGTTTATCCTTGTCTTTTGTCATTCTGACAATTCTTTCAATTTCATCATCTATATCATCCGCTCCACGTTCGGCTGCCATCTTAAACCACTTATCACCCTTTAAATATTCGCCTCGATCATAGTAAATTGCCCCCATTAAGGTATAAGGCTGATGGCTCTCAGCCTGGCATTCCATCGCTTCGGCCGCACAGCGTTCTGCTTTATCTAGCCGACTAAGATCCCGAAACGCGGCGCCCCTTGTGACTAACAAAGCAGCTTTCAGATCGGATTCCTGAACTTTATTCCAATTCACATCCTCCGTCGCTTTTAGCGCACGCTCAGGTTTATTCGCCTTACGCCAGTTACTACTTGCACTGGGTAAATTCCATCTGTTTCCAGTTCGTTGATATTCTTTTTCGTAAAATATTGCTTCTAATCTGTAGTAGGCGATCGCTATCTTTCCATGCCGAGAAAGTCGTCTTTCATCCATTAGCTGAACGACTTGCATTGAGTCAAGTCGTTCTTCACGCTCAAGTTTGAGCATAATTTCATAAAATGGGTCGATCAATAAATTACCTACAATCTGATACTTAGTTTTCAAGGTTCTAAAATGAATCTGTCTAGCAATAGCTACTGTTTCAAAAAATCTCTTTTCTGATAACCACCGAATGTCTTTCTCAGATATTTGAAATCCCACATCGTCAATCGATTCTTTTAATTCTTTGGAAATACTGGATGCTGTTATCTCACTGATGGCGAGTTTTTTTAGAATTAAGAAAAGATGATTAGAAGGATCTAAGCTTTGATGTTGAGTGGCTTTATATTTATCTTTAAGCTCCGCAAAGAATCTTTTGTCTTTACGCTCTCGATCGATTGCAATTAACCTGCTCAAGTTTTGCTGCTTCAACCATTCACATTCACTACGCTCTAGTTCTGATCCTAAATCTAATTTCTTCAAAACAGAATATAGTGGACTAGAGATAGCAGTAGCCAAATGAGAATCAAGCTGATATTTAGACTTGA
>JBGTOF010000474.1:0-4809 GCA_041742695.1 Elainellales cyanobacterium
CAACCGAAAAAATCACGTTGTCTACTCCGACCTTAAAGTCGGCTAGTGCCCGCTGGGTGTCAGGCTTTTTGGTGCGTCGTCCTGGCATTCGTGCTGAGCGTCATACAGGTGTTCACGATGGATGTAGTCTTCGATGGGGCGTACCACGAGGTCGGCATCTTTGGCCTGGCGATAGGCGCTGGAGGAAATTTCTAAGCCTTGGAAATCGGCGATCGCCACCGTTGCCCCCAACTGCCGCAGTTCCGCCAGATCCCCATCATTCAGGGCATAGCCTGGTCTAGGAACAACCAACAGCTTAACCTGTTGCAGCAGGTCTGCCACGCGATACCAGCGGGGCAGTTGGGTTACCAAGTCAGACCCAATGACGTAGGTAAACGTCGCATTGGGCCAGCGATCGCCCGCCCGTTCTACCGTCGCTAAGGCTCTGGGGTTGCTGAGTTCTGGATGCAGTTGAATAGTTTGACGCGGCGGGTCAATTTCCTCAATCAACAGCCGCAGCATCCGTGTCCGATGCTCTAGCGGCGTCTGGTGTGACTTAAAGGGGTTATCCGACGCCCATACCGCTACCTGGTCATAGTGGTGCGACAACCACACCAAAATTTGTTGGTGGGCCATCGTCGGCGGGTCGGCGCTCGTTCCAAACAGGGCGATGTGCATGGTTAGGGAAGAGGGGTTGGGAGAGGGTTTAGGGTTTAGACGTTTCTAACCCGTCTAGAGTGGCTTGCGTCAGCGCCTCAAGGGCGGGTGTCAGGGTGGGGTTATAGAGACGGGGCGTAGAGATGGTGCGCAGCTCGGGGGGAAGGTGGTGAACCTGCTGGCGGGTGCGATGGGCGATCGCCCCTAGGGTTTCCGGCGGCAGACAGCGTTTTCCCTGCTCCATCACGGGCTGGAGCAGGGGCGTTTCGTCGGAGTTGGGACTATCGTCGGTGAGCAGCCCCAGGCGATCGCCCACCCAGACTCCATTGGCGTGCCGTTGGCGAAACACCTGCTTGCGACCGGGATACGTCGCCTTGCCGCTAGAGGCTTTCATCGTGGGGATGCCATCGATTTCTACCAGTTTATACACGCCGTTTACGGGCGATCCCGTGACGAGCTTGGTGCCAAAGCCAAAGCCGTCGATGGCGGCCTTGGCCTGGCTGAGGCGCAGCAGTTCGGCCTCATCTAGATCGCCACTGGCAAAGATGGGCACCTCTGGAAGGAGCGATCGCACGGTTTGCGACAGCGTGACCAAATCTCCAGAGTCGAGCCGCACGCCGTTCAGCGTTAGTGTTCCAGCGTTGACTTGAGCGGCGAGCTGCTGGGCTGCTGCCACCGTGTCGAAGGTGTCGATCAGCAACGGCGCACCGGGAAAGTAGCGATGAAACGCCGCAAAGGCGTGTTGCTCGCTGCCCTCCAGCGCGCTGAGCGCCATCACCAGGGCGTGTGCCATGGTGCCGCTGGGCTTTTGCCCGAGGGCGATCGCCGCCTGCACATTCGAGGTCGCATCCAAGCCCCCGGCAAGCGCCGCCCGTGCCGCCCAAAGTGCCCCTTGAGGGCTAAACGCCCGGCGCGTGCCAAATTCCAGCAGCGTTGCATCATCCCCCGCGATATCCCGAAGCCGTGCGGCTCGGGTGGCAATCAGGGTTTGATAGTTGAGGGCATTCAGTAAGTAGGTCTCCACAATCTGCGCTTGCCACAGCGGTGCTTCTACCCGCAACAGCGGCTCTTGCGGAAACACTACTGTGCCCTCGGGCACCGCCCACACATCGCCGTCAAACTGCATCGTGCTTAGCCGATGCCAAAACTCCGCAGGCGCATGGTCAAAGATGCCGGTCGCTTTCAATGCGCTAATCTGGGCCTCACCAAAGCTGACGCACTCCAAATACTCCAGCGCTTGCTCTAGCCCCATCGCCACCAAGTAGCCAAAGTCTGCGGGCGATCGCCGCACAAATAGCTCAAAGCAGGCGCGCCGATCGGCCAACCCCTCGCCGACATAGCAGGCCGCCATTGTCAGCTGATAGAGGTCAGTAAGTAGCCCATAGTGGGCAGGGCTAGGGTTTAGCGGTAAACCCGCTGTTGGGGCCGTCATCAAGTCTTCAGGCATCACGCAAGGCCCATTGCAGTAGTTCACTCCAGTTAGTCAGTCAAGTAATCAACCCATCAAACCCTATGCTGCCGCAGAGTGCTGAAGACCAGCGCAGCAACACAAAATCCTAGCCTCAATTATAGTAAAAATAACCAAAAGTCGTGACTCAAGATTCCATAAAGATTTGCCACAAGCATAGGGGTGTAGCAACTGATACAAAGCGTTTGTCTTTCTAGCACGTTTAAAGCCGCTGCTTAGAAACGTCGATTTTCTTCAAGGTATTGTTGAATATAACTAAAATGTTTGCCGGTTGCGCAGCCGCAGCCCCAAGATCTGGTCGCTCTGCGGACTAGGGGAATCCGGATGGGCGAGAATCGGTAGCCCTAGCGGTTGCCACCCCTGGTGGCGATAAAACTGTAGCGCAGGTGAGTTTTCTCGCGTGATCAGTAGGGCCGTTGCATGAGGGAGATCCGCCAATAGATGATTGTGGAGCTGTGTGCCGATGCCCTGCCGCCGATAGTTGGGCACCACAGCCAGTTCCACAAATTCAAAACAGTCTGAGAGCCATTGCTGGGCGCGCGATCGCCCTAGCACCTCTGCACCCTCAAGGCCCACAGTCGCTCGGGGCTGCTGGTGTAGCCCAAACTAAACCCCACAACGGCGTGGGAGGGGCGATCGCGCGCGACCCAACCGCGAAATCCCCCATAGTAGACCAAGTCAGTTAGGCGCTCCTGAAACCGTTGCGCATCTTCCCATGTTTCTTCATAGGGCGAGTTCGAAAAAGCCAACCAATATGCCTCGCCCAATGCATCTAGTGCAGACCAAACGTTGCTCACGGTTAAGGCTTCAAGAGATACAGATACCGCAGGCCGCTGATCAGGTTCCATGGCTGCAGCTTGAGTAAACGTGCCCTAAATTACAAGACTCAGGAAGTAGAACTAGCAAAGCCCCTTAGGTAATCACCGTGGGCTGATCCATGCCGGTGTTGCTGCGGATGCTGGCGACCGACTCTGCGATATCAATCAGCGGCTTCAGTGCCTGCTGAGGATCATGGTCATGTTTAGCAGCGTTGGCTTCGTAGCTTTCGAGATACACCCGCAGGGTTGCACCCTGGGTGCCTGTGCCCGACAGTCGAAACACCACCCGCGACCCATCGGTAAAGCCAATGCGGACGCCCTGCTTTTGGCTCGTGCTGCCATCAACGGGATCGGTATAGCTGAAGTCGTCGGCGTAGTCTACCTCATAGCCGTTCATCACCTTGCCTTTGAGGGTGGGCAAGGCGCCGCGCAGGTGGGTGATCAACGTGTTGGCGCGATCGCTCTCTACCCCTTCATAGTCGTGACGGGAATAGTAGTTGCGGCCAAACTCCTGCCAATGCTCTTGCACAATCTGCTCGACTGACTGCTGCCGCACGGCCAAAATGTTGAGCCAAAACAGCACCGCCCACAATCCATCTTTTTCTCGCACATGGTTTGACCCAGTGCCAAAGCTCTCTTCACCGCAGAGCGTCGCCTTCCCTGCATCCAGCAAGTTGCCAAAAAACTTCCAGCCCGTTGGAGTCTCATAGCAGTCGATGCCCAGGCTCTCGGCCACGCGATCAGCCGCCGCGCTGGTGGGCATTGAACGGGCAATGCCAGCCAACCCGTCCTTGTAGCCAGGTACGAGGGTCGCGTTTGCCGCCAGCACGGCCAAGCTATCGCTAGGCGTAACAAAAAACTGGCTGCCCAGAATCATGTTGCGATCGCCATCCCCATCTGATGCCGCGCCAAAATCTGGGGCGTCTTCTCCAAACAAAATATCTACGAGATCGTGGGCATAGACCAGGTTGGGGTCGGGGTGCCCCTGCCCAAAATCTTCTAACGGCGTGCCGTTCATAACGGTGCCTGCGGGTGCACCCAGCCGCCCTTCAAACATGGCATGGGCATAGGGGCCAGTCACCGCGTGCATGCAGTCCATCACCATGCGAAAGCTGCCGTTGGTGAGCAGTTGGTGAATGCGGTCAAAGTCAAACAGTGACTCCAGCAATTCTTGATAATCTTGGGCCGAATCAAAGATTTCGATCGTCATCTCGCCAAGGGTGCGATCGCCCAACCGATCGAGATCGAGATCTGCCGCCTCTAAAATCTTGTATTCCGTGATGGTTTGACTGCGGGCATAGAGGGCTTCTGTCACCTTTTCGGGCGCGGGACCGCCGTTGTTGGTGTTGTATTTAATGCCAAAGTCGCCGTCGGGGCCACCGGGGTTGTGGCTGGCAGACAGGATGATGCCGCCCAGGGTGCCATATTTGCGGATCACGCAGGAAGTTGCCGGGGTCGAGAGAATGCCGCCCTGTCCTACCTTGACATGGGCGACGCCATTGGCCACTGCCATTTTGAGAATAATTTGAATGGCTTGGCGGTTATAATAGCGCCCATCGCCACCGAGCACTAGGGTCTGCCCAGCTACTCCCACGCTGTCGAAGATCGACTGCACAAAGTTTTCGAGGTAGTGGGGCTGCTGAAACGCCTTGACCGATTTGCGGAGGCCAGAAGTGCCGGGCTTTTGGTCAGAATAGGGGGTAGTTTCAACAGTGCGGATGGTCATTGAGGTGCCTCTGGAGTGGAAAATGGGAGAAAACGTAGCGTAGGGCGGGACAAACTAACACGACCGGCTGAGCAACCCGTATCCGTTTAATCTATCGGGCGATCGCACCCTCGTCTAGTCATTGGGGATACGTTCTAGCTGAGCTTAGCGGCGGCGCAATG
>JBGTOF010000481.1:0-6596 GCA_041742695.1 Elainellales cyanobacterium
GCGTGATGCTGCATGTGCACCCGCGTAAACACTGGAAACGCAAACCCCAACATCAGCGCACTGCCGTGCCCCATGATGGCGTTTACAACCTTATTTCGATGCGCCACATTGTGAGAGGCGTCGTGAATCACAGTGCCTACCATATGTAACGCAATTACATTAATTGAAAAACAGCACCAACTGCTCCAGTGCCAGCGCCAAAACCCTACTGTTGAGGCGATGACAAGGGCGATCGCCAACAAAAACATGAGAAGTGTAGGGTTAAAGTCACCCGGCGGACCTACAAGCTCTCTTGGAACTGTCAGGGGCTTAACGGCCTCCGACATCGTGCATTCACTCCTCAATAACCGTCCTTGCGTAGTATAAGATACCTGAGAATGAGAATGAAGTTTTGTTAAATCAGCTCATCTGATTCCCGGCTCTCATTGTGATTGATTCACTTAATGTTTAAATCAAAATATGCTTATCAAAACATGCCTTAAATTATAGATTCTGTAGGATTTTTTCAAACCTTGAGTCCTATTTAACAAATCGGTTGCTGTGTGAGGCAGTGTGCTCACTGTAGAGCATTGTGCGCCCTATTGGGTTCTAATCCGCTTAATTCATCGTGGTCAACAAACTCCGGGTCTTAGCTTATCCCAATTCCACAGGTATTCTACCCAATTCTTTGAGTGGTCAAATCATACCGGGATTGAGCAATGCTACGGAAGCCTATGCTGTATGGCCTTTAGCACACTCGACGCCTTGCCTCAAGGTTTCAACCTCAATGCCTGTTTGCTCAGATCTTCACAACAGTTTTCATATCAGAGACATGGCATGCCGACAGTGGAGGATTGACTGGTTCAGATAGAGGCTTAGTGGGGCCTTACCTGTGCAGTGTTGGAATGACCATCAAACCGTCTGGATTCTAGTCGGATAGCTATTGCATTCAAAATTGCAATAAAAACTCAATAAAAAAAAGCCCCCAGCCGCGAAACTGGGAGCCTTTAATCAGGGTGCATCTACCACTTTATTCTTCTGGAGTTTGAGGTTCTATCCGGACAGTATGGCGGATAGCGCTTGAAGAACCACGGCCGCTATGGTCAGATCTGGGTCTTTAGGGCGCGCCTGTGGAGCATTTGTGGGGCGCGTCTGTAGGGTGCGTCTATGGGGCGATCGCCCTCTCTAGCACTCTAGAAGCAACGGTTTGAACCCATGTTTCTGCGAGACTTGTCCAATCAGATCCATTTTTTCTAGGCTGATTTGGTTTCGACCCCACGAAAAATTCGTGTAAAGCCGCTCAAACTCTAGCAGCATAGACTCAGCAAAGCAGGCAAACAGTTGTCGCGCCGGCACATCCATGTTGACGATGTTCATGATCTTCCACTCAATGTCGAGGGCGTGCTCCACAATGCCACCGCTGAGCACGTGCACACCGGGATGCTGCATCTTACTTGCCATGTTTTTGGGATAGCCCCCGTCAATCAGCAAACAGGGATGCTTGAGTGTCTCAGGATCAATTTCTACGCCCTTGGGCATACTGGCTACCCATACCACGATGTCAGCAGCGGGCAAGGCCTCTTCGAGTGCTGTAATGCGCCCGTGTCCCAATTCCTCTCTAAGCGCTTGCAGACGCTCGCGGTTGCGGGCGATGAGCAGCAAATCTTTAACATCCACCCGGTAGGTCAGCCAGCGGCATACGGCACTGCCGATGTCTCCTGTTGCACCACACACGGCAACGGTTGCATCCGATAGGTTTAGCCCTAACTGCCGCGCTGCCATCTCGACCTGGCGGCAAATGATATAGGCGGTGTGGGTATTCCCTGTCGTAAACCGCTTAAAGTCCAGCGTTAGATTGCGAACCTGACGGATTTGGTCGAGGTTAAAGTTCTCAAAAATAATGGAGGAGAACCCACCCAGTGCAGTGATATCGATGCCGTGCTTTTGAGCATGGGCCATCGCATTGGTGATTTTGCGCGTGGCTGCCTTGATGCGACGTGCGGCCAGCATCTCTGGCAAAAAGCACGACTCAACATAAAGACCTTCGATTGTTTGCCCAGTGGCGCTGGTGACTTTGATGTTGTCTACAATTTGCGGCGGGGCGCTGCACCAAAAATCAAGCCCCTGATCAGAATATTCTGGGTATCCCAGATCTTTTGCGACGGATTGTGCGTGTTCTAGACTTGTGAGATGACCAATTAAACCAAACATTATTTATGATTCGGATTGAGCCAGTACATGGCAGTTAGGGAAATGACGACCTAGCATAGCCATCGCTATAGAACCAAAAAAACTTAAATAGAGCCCCAGCGGAGCAAGGATTCTATTAAATTTACCTGTCCTAACTTAAATGCGATCGCTATGGATGCAGGATTAGTGCACGCTGGCGGAAAGTCCCAGATCTGTAGGAATTCCTCAGAGTTTGGGACAGCAGTGATGCTCTCCGCCATAGATTAACGAAAGGTCAACCCAAATAGTAACAAAAAAGGTAGCTGAGGCTGTTACCTCTCTAGCATCAGCTGCACGATAGCAACCTGTTCATGATGCTGAGTTAGGTATAGCTATTGCGGTAGAGGTCGTTTGGTAGAGATTATGGATCACCCCAGGCCATTGTTTAGACCAATGATTAAATTTCTTGCCGTGCTAAAAGAGGCGCAGCGGCTAGCAAGGTTTGAGTATAGGGATGCTGAGGATTATTGAAGATATCGCTTGTGGGGCCAATCTCAACAATTTGGCCTGCGTGCATCACGGCAATACGATTGCACAAGAACCTGGCTAGCCAAAGATCGTGGGTGATAAAGAGATAGGTTAGTTCAAACTCACGTTTGAGGTCTAACATCAATTCCAGTACTTGAGACTGAACGCTGGCGTCGAGCATGCTGACGGGTTCATCGCAAATTAGCAGCTTAGGTCGGGTAATCAGGGCGCGGGCGATCGCCACCCGCTGTTGCTGTCCACCCGAGAGATCGCCAGGATACTGGTCATAATACTCTTCGGCTGGGGTCAGCCCTACCCGAGACAGCATGTCGAGCACCTGTGTCCGTGCTGTCTTGGCAGTCGCCAACTTGTGAATTAGCAGCGGATCGGCAATGCTGTGCCCCACTGTCATCAACGGGTTGAGGCAGGCATGGGGGTCTTGAAACACCATCTGCATGTATCGCCGCTGCTGCTGAAGCGCCTGGCGTGATAGCTGCGTCAAGTCTGTTCCTAAAAATTCAATCCGCCCAGCGCTGGCGGGAATCAGCTGCAGAATTGTGCGAGATAGGGTGCTTTTGCCACAGCCTGACTCGCCAACTAGTCCCAAAATTTCGCCCGGGTACAGATCAAGGGTGACGTCATCAACGGCTTTGATGGTGGAGTTAGGCTGGCGTGATAGCAGCCGCTCCACGAGATTCTGTTCTAGGGTGTAGTCTTTGCTGAGATGCTCAAGATGAAGGATGGGGCGGGATTGGGACTGTGCCAGGATGGAGCGATCGCCCCCATCTAGCACTCCGCCTGAGGGTTCTGCCTGACGCTTATCTAAGCAGAGCAGATCGTCTAGTGCGATTGGTTCACCTTTGAGAACGGGGGTCGAGTCAGGGTTGCGCTGGGCGAGGACTGTCTCCTGCTGGAGCCGATCGCTGGGCCGCTGAGCCCCTGCCTGAATGTGGAGTGCCGCTTTTAGCAGCGATTGGGTATAGGCATGTTGGGGATGGCGCAGCACGGCAGCGGTTGCGCCGCTTTCCACAAATTTGCCCTCATACATCACGGCGATGCGATCGCAATACTCGCCCACAAGCGCCAGGTCATGCGAAATCATCAACAGCGCCATATCGCGAGCTTGGCAGAGGCGGGTGAGCTCGGTCAAAATCTGGGCGGCAATGGTCACATCTAGGCTAGTCGTGGGTTCATCCGCCACAATTAGCCGAGGATTGAGCACCAGTGCTAGGGCGATCGCCACCCGCTGCCGCATCCCCCCACTAAACTCGTGAGGATACTGTGCCCAGCGGCTGGCGGGAATATTCACCGCTTCGAGGGTGGCGATCGCCCGCTCTTTGGCCACCCGGCGCGAGAGTTGGGGCTCGTGGGCGCGCAGCGTTTCTATGCAATGCTCACCAATGGTCATCAGTGGATCAAGGCGAGTCATGGGGTCTTGAAACACAATCGCCACGGCCTCTCCTCGAAATCGGCGTAGCGCCGCAGGCGACAGGTCAAACACAGCCTGCCCGTTGAAGTATGCGTTGCCCTCGACCTGACTGCCCTGGGGCAACAGCCGCATCACGCCTCGCCCCAGGGTAGACTTGCCACAGCCCGATTCCCCTACTAAGCCGAGTCGCTCTCCCGGATTGAGGGTAAACGACACGTCGTCTACGGCCCAGTGGAGCGATCGCTCGCCAGCTTGATTCAGCCCGCCCCGTTGGTAGGGATAGGCAATGCGCAGACGATCAACGGTCAGCAAAGCAGAGGTCATGCAGGGAAAATCCAAAAAGATCTAGCGCGATCGCGCGGGAGGTCGTCAGTCATTATAAGGGGGTGTCACTTGGGCACGCGACTGGGGCGATCGCCCCCCCGAGATTACCCACTGTCTCAAAGCTATATCGAAGGCGCAGATACAGCATTCGCTTGGAGATCGGCCAGCGCCACAAAACCTAGCGCCGCTTCATGTGTCGCATCCAGCACTACCGGAGGGGCAGCGCCTGCGTCCAGCGCCTCCTTCCATCGTGACGCACACAGACACCAGCGATCGCCCGGCTTGAGCCCCGGAAAGCCATACGCGGGCACAGGCGTACTCAAATCATTGCCCCGTGACTGAGTAAAGCGAAGAAATTCTGTTGTCACCTGAGCACACACTACGTGAGTACCGGTATCGGTTGGCCCCGTCTCACACCACCCATTGCGGTAAAAGCCAGTCATGGGGTCAGTGCAGCAGCACTGCAACGCCTCACCTAATACATTCGTTGCCATCCATTCCTCCACTGTCGGTTAGCGTCATTTGGGGCATCTTAGCCGTCGAGTCATGCCCGTGCCATTGCATTCACCGCTGCCACGAGGCCAGAGACAAGCCCTGACTTTATTACGCTCTTACTTTTATCTCGTATTTTGGGTAATAAGCCTAGCTCAAGATGGGTGGCTTTCTCCGGCAGAGTGTGGCTTTCTACACCGTTCGGCAAGTTTAACAAGCTGGAGTTGTTCATCTGACAAGGGTGAAGTAATAGGGAAACCTCGACTTTAGAAAATCTTAAAATCTTGGTTCAATTAAAAATAAGTCAAATAGAGCGTGTGACACCAAGATTGCCTTAAGC
This sequence comes from Elainellales cyanobacterium, assembly GCA_041742695.1. Taxonomy (GTDB): domain Bacteria; phylum Cyanobacteriota; class Cyanobacteriia; order Elainellales; family Elainellaceae; genus Kaiparowitsia. The sequence continues at coordinate 5,262 of JBGTOF010000481.1, forward strand.
CGATTCTCTAAGCTGCAACTCTTCGGTGGCGCTCTAATAGCACTTTTTCCGAATTGTTGCTGATCAGAGCGATGCTGCACTGCATCTTGCACCCTCGGTCGTCGCGCTGATCAGGACTAACGCAGAAGACGATGCAAAGTCTACTCAAAGCATGCTAGACCAACCCCGCAAGGCTTAAAACCCAGGATGCCGTTCGACGTGCTTTTGTCTTATTGAATAGCTATGGAATAGCCCAGATATAGATGACAGGAGCCAGCGCTGGGCAGTATCGACCAAATCAGTTTCAGAGGGACATGAACCATGAATCAGGTTAAAACCTTAAGCCTATTGTCTCTGCTGGCAGGGCTGCTAGTGGGGATTGGATACATGATTGGGGGAAGCGGCGGCGCGCTGATTGGGCTGATTATTGCAGCTGTAACCAACTTTTTCTCGTGGTATTCGTCTGACAAAATCGCCTTGGCGGCGTATCAGGCCCAGCCCATTGCACCCGAGCAAGCACCCGAGCTTTACCAGATGGTGAAAACATTGAGCGATCGCGCTCAACTGCCCATGCCAGCGCTCTATTTGGTACCTACGCCAGCCCTCAACGCCTTTGCTACGGGGCGCGATCCAGACCACGCTGCCGTTGCGGTAACCCAGGGCATCGTCCAAACCTTATCGAAAGATGAGCTGGAAGGTGTGTTGGCTCATGAGCTAACCCATATTCAAAATCGAGACACACTCACCCAGGCGGTAGCGGCCACGGTGGGCGGAGCTATCTCTTACATCGCCCAGGTGATGCAGTTTAGCTTCATGTTTGGGGGTGGGCGCGATCGTGAGGGCGGCAATCCGCTAGGTGCCTTGGCCGCAATCTTTCTAGCGCCGATGGCAGCGTCTGTCATTCAAATGGCGATTTCTCGTACCCGTGAGTTTGAAGCAGATGCGGGTGCCGCTCGGCTGACGGGCAAGCCTCGCGCCTTGGCTAGCGCCCTCAAGCGCTTAGAAGCGATGGCAACTCAGAGACCGATGGCGGTCAATCCATCCTTTAGCCCGTTGATGATTGTGAATGCGCTGCCCCGGCAGGTGATGGGGGGGCTGTTTAGAACCCACCCCACGACTGAGCAACGCATTGAGAATTTGCTAAAGGTAGAGCAAGAGCTGCTAGCTATCAAAACCCAGCCTAAAGTAGCGGGTATTTAGCGATAGTTCTTTAATGCAGGGTGTGCAGTTGAGCCGCTAGGCTAACAAGAACCACTCAAACCAGTGCATTAACTGCCATACGCCAGTTCGGCTAATGCCGAGACCTTGCATTTAAAACTAGTAGAGGCTGTTTCCTTGCAGGAAACAGCCTCTACT
>JBGTOF010000490.1:0-4791 GCA_041742695.1 Elainellales cyanobacterium
TAAGGGGAGACGCATTCGATTTTTGACATGCTTACACAATCGCAGCTCCGTGCCTTGGGCGTTCCAGTGCACTTGGTCAAATACCTGATGCAAAATGTACAGTCCTCGCCCGCAGTCATCTTGACGGTCTAGGGATGCGCTGTAGCAATCATTGGCACAGCATTCATCGGGTGTAAACCCTGACCCTTGGTCTGCAATAATCCACCAGTATTCGTCTTCTAGAATAAAAAACTCAACCGCAACCGTTTTATGGGGGTCTAAATCGTTGCCGTGCTTGGCTGCATTCACCAATGCTTCTTGCAAGCCCAATCGGACTTCTGCCCGCCACCGTGCGGGTACGTCGACCATAACAAGGTCAAGCACAGGACCTAAATGCAACGTGGAGGCAAAACTTACGGTGCCCCACTTGCGTCCCACTGACCGAGGAGTGATTGCTGTCACGCAGGAAACCCCATTAGGCTTAAATAGATAGCAGGATAAGCCCAAGAACTGAACCTATCAACAATCCGTTAGCGTGTCTTGATCCTATCACAGGATTTTGGTTTTGTACGGTTATCCGACCCTCGCTTGAGGCTCAAAACCCTTGCGCCTGCTCGATTCCCTATGGATTGCCTATGCAGCTGATTGATCTCACGCTCCTACTACTCTAGGCAGAAATTGGGGATGAGTATACAATCGCTCACGCGAATCTCAGGTTCGTCAGAGAGAATGAAAACAACCCTGCCTTTAGCCCTCGTTCACCAACCCTGCCATGCCTCTTCAACCGCTGACTGATTCCCCGGATGTGCTGTTTTTAGTGCTTGACACTCAACGGCGCGATCGCCTCTCCTGTTATGGCTACGACCGGCCCACCTCGCCCCATTTAGATGCCTTTGCTGCCGATGCAACTCGGTTTGATCGGGCGATCGCCGCTGCCCAATGGACCGTGCCCTCCCATGCCTCTATGTTTACGGGACTGTATCCGTCAGCGCATGGGGTTCTGCAATCTTACTCAGTGCTGCCCGAGGGCATTCCCACCTTGGCCGAGCGGTTGCAGGCGGGTGGCTACTATACCGCTGGGTTCTGCAACAATCCGCTTGTGGGTGTAATCAACAATGGTCTAAGGCGAGGGTTTCACAGCTTTTTGAACTACAGCGGGCTGTTGACCTCACGCCCTAACCAAGCCGGAACGGCTCCCCAATTTTTAGACCGCTATCGCCAATGGTTTAAGCGGCAAGTAGCCGGAGCCCTAAACCACGTGCAAGATGCCTTTGCTCGCTCAGAGGCCCTGCTGGCGTTGTCGTTTACGCCACTCATGGTGCCCCTCTGGCAAACAGCGCTCAGTTTCAAGGGCAATACCCATAAATCGTTAGAAGATGCAGCCAATCTACTGATCCACCGTCGGGGCTTGCAGGCGCATCAACCAGCCTTTGCCTTCATCAATCTCATGGGCACCCACATGCCCTATCATCCCCCGCGTGACTATATTGCGCGATTTGCACCCCATGTGCTGCAGGATCGCGAGGCGCAGCATTACCTGCGACGGTTTAATGGAGATGTCTATGGCTGGCTGGCCCCGCTCTCTGGTGAGTTAGACGAGCATCAAAAAGCGACTCTAGACGGCATGTATGACGCCGAGGTAGCACATCAAGATGAGTTGGTGGGGGCGTTTCTTCAGCGGTTGCAAGACTCGGGCGCACTCGACCGAACCCTGGTGGTGATCTGCTCCGATCACGGAGAGCACTTGGGCGAGAAGCAATTTATGGGCCATTCCATCACGCTTTATAACGAATTAGTGCGGGTGCCGTTGCTGGTGCGCGACCCCAAGGGTAGGTTTGAGCGGGGTGTAGTCCGGTCGGATGTGGTCTCGACTCGGCGGCTGTTTCATACGGTGTTGGCGGCGGCAGGGTTGGCAGATGAGCGAGAAGAAGCGCTGGGTCTGGAACAGCCTGCGACGGCAGACAATGAGCGAAATCAAGCGTTTGCAGAAGCGACTCCGCCACAGAATGTGCTGAGCCTGTTGCAAAAGCGCAAGCCGGATCTGGTAGCTGCTCACGCGTGCGATCAGCCGCGCCGCGCGGTGTGGATGGGCGATCACAAGTTAATTGAAACGGGGAGCGATCGCGTGGAGCTATACGATGTCGCGAGCGACCCCAGTGAGGCGCTCAATCTGTGCGATATTCTGCCAGAGAACGTGGAAGTGCTGCAAGACTATCTCCAGCAGTTGGGCAACGTGGCGTTGAATTCCATAGGCATGGCGTCTGAAGACACGCCTGAGCATCGGGCTCCTGGGTTTGATGATCCGGAGGTGCAGCGTCGTCTGCGAGATTTGGGCTATTTGGAAGATTAGGGCAGATTTTCAATTCCGCACAACTTTTCAATTCGGTGCAGGCAGATCTGCTGACTAGTCCAGGTAGCGATTGAGCGATGCAACTGGGACGATTCGTACAGCAATTGGTGAACTATCCACCCAGCGCCGAACATGTCAGGATAGAGGCGGTTGAGCAATGAGGTGGTGATGCTAAGTGCGCTAACAGATGTGCTAACACAGGCGTTGGGCAGTAGCCTAGCGCTCTATCCTCCTGTGGGCCCCACAATTGTAGACATTGGACCATTTGCGCTGCGGTGGTATGGGCTGCTGATGGCGATCGCCATCATGACGGCCGCTCAAATTGCCAGCTCTCAGGTCGTGAGACAGGGGCAAAACCCTGACGATTTTTGGGACATGCTGATTTGGGTGCTAATCCCCGGCTTTATTGGGGCGCGGCTGTGGTATGTGTTTATCCAATCACCGCGCACCGAAGCGGGGATTGGGTACTATCTCCGCAACCCGGGTGAAATTTTGCAAGTGTGGACCGGCGGCATCCATATCTTTGGTGGTTTTTTGTTTGGGGCGATCGCTCTCTGGCTCTACTGCCGTATCCGCAATCTGCCTATGCTCCTGTTCTTAGATGCCGTCTGCCTGGGGCTGCCGCTGGCGCAGGCCATTGGGCGCTGGGGCAATTTCATTAATCAGGAGCTCTATGGCCCACCTACCACGCTACCCTGGGGCCTGCGGATTGACCCACCCCACCGCATCCCGCCCTATAACGACCTCACGCAATACCCAGACAGCACTCGCTTTCATCCCCTGTTTCTCTACGAATCGCTGTGGAATGTTGCCGGATTCGCCCTGATTTTTTGGATATCGCGGCGATTTAAGGCGCAGCTCAAGCCCGGCGATATCCTGCTGCTGTATCTAATCTGGTATCCCTTTGGCCGCTTTTTTATTGAGTTTCTGCGCACAGATTCGTGGTTTTTTCCCGGTACGCCCTTTAACGTGGTGCATGGCTTGGGGGCGATCGCCGTCATCACAGCCTCCATTTTGCTCTACCGTCGTCATCAAAAATCAGCCACATCCCTTCAATAGGGGCTACATACGGCGCATTAAATGGGTTTAGGGCGTGGATTTCCGCCAGTTGGCGGAGCAATTGCCGATGCTATCTGAATCTGCCTGTCTCCATACTGAAATGGGGCGATCGCGCCGTAGTTCAGGATCAGCCGAGACGCAGGAGAATCAAATGCTAAAGGTGGTGGTGGGGCATAGCAATGATCCGGCGGCTCAGGATGCGGCAAAGGACGTGATTGCGCAATGCCAGGTGGCACTCGACGGACATATGCCCCAAGCGGGGGTTGTCTTTGCTGCGATTGACTTTGAGCACGAAGAAATTTTAGATACCATTCTGACGGTGTTTCCAGGGCTAGCCTTGGTGGGCTGCACCACGGATGGCGAGATGTCGTCAGAGCTGGCCTTTCAGCAAGATTCGTTAGTGTTGATGCTGTTCTGCTCTGACACTGTGCAGATTGGCGCGGGGATCGGGCGACACCTTTCTACAGATCCCCAACGGGCAGCAGAGCAGGCGATCGCTACAGCTAGAGAATCGCATCCCAGCTCTGCGCGTCATCCAGAGCCAGCACTCTGCCTGGCGTTTCCCGAAAGCCTGACGCTAGACAGCGCTGCCATTGTCGCATCCCTTCAGCACGCCTTGGGAGAAACGGTGCCGCTGCTAGGCGGGTTTGCAGGCGACCAGGCTCACTTTCAACGGTGTTACCAGTTCTATGGGCGAGAGGTGCTCACCGATGCCCTGCCGATTTTGCTGTTCTATGGCGATCTGAAGGTGAGTCACGGCGTTGCTCATGGTTGGACGCCAGTCGGAACCAAGGGCGAGATTACCCAGGCCGAAGACCATTTCCTTCGCGAAATCGATCACAAGCCCGCCCTCGATTTCTATCGCTACTACATGAACGATTTGGTGCCATCGACAGAATTTCCGCTGGCGATTTTTGAAGAGGGGGCGGGCGAGCACTACTATCTGCGCGTCTCTATTGGGTATGACTTAGAGACAGGCACCATTAAAGCCATTCCCCACTGGCCACAGAAGGCGAGGGTGCAACTGGCCCAAGGTAGTCGCGATGACATCCTGGGTGGGGCCATCACATCATTTCAGCAGGCGCTGAGTCGATACCCTGGGCAGCAGGTTGACGCAGCGCTGATCTTCTCATGTTGCGTTCGCCGCAACCTGCTCGGCACGCGCACTAAGCTGGAATATGAGTTGGCACAGCAGGGATTTGAGCAAGGTCTCAGTGTAGCTGGCTTTTATACCTATGGCGAAATCGCAGCGCTCGCGCCAAACACCCCAGCGAAAGCCCATCATGCTAGCTTTGTCACCCTCCTCTTAGGAACGGTTTAGTTTAATTCCCTATGGCATCTTCGACTTACTCTGTGGATACTGACTCTGTTGAAGCCTATAAGGCTCTAGAAAAAGAAAATCG
>JBGTOF010000051.1:0-5096 GCA_041742695.1 Elainellales cyanobacterium
TTTAGGCCAGTTTGGGAACTGTCAAATCGCTCGTTCTCTCAGCCTCAAACCGAAGCACTCAATTTTTAGGTATCTTAAACAATGCAGGATGATTGATGCGGAACCATCCTGCCTGAATTCGATACCGCCTGGGAGCGTGCCTGTGAGTCAATCAAATTGGGATTTTTTGCTAGCGTCCGATCCGGTTGTGGCCGGGTTTGTTAACGATGAGCTACGGCGTCAACAGACGCATTTAGAGCTGATCGCGAGCGAAAACTTTACGTCGCCTGCCGTGATGGCGGCGCAGGGTTCGGTGTTGACCAACAAGTATGCCGAGGGCTTGCCTGGCAAGCGCTACTACGGCGGATGTGAGTTTATTGATGAAGTGGAAGATCTGGCGATCGCCCGCGCGAAGGAACTCTTTGGCGCAGCCCATGCCAACGTGCAGCCCCACTCGGGCGCACAGGCCAACTTTGCAGTGTTTCTGGCATTGCTAAACCCCGGCGACACCATTATGGGGATGGACTTGTCTCACGGCGGGCACCTCACCCACGGCTCGCCCGTGAATGTATCCGGCAAGTGGTTCAATGTAGTGCAGTACGGCGTTGATCAAACCACTGAGCAGCTGAATTTTGATCAGATTCGAGACTTGGCCCTCCAGCATCGGCCCAAGCTCATCATCTGCGGCTACTCGGCCTATCCTCGCCTGATTGAATTCGACAAGTTTCGGGCGATCGCCGATGAAGTCGGTGCATACCTGCTAGCCGACATTGCCCACATTGCTGGACTGGTGGCAGCAGGGCATCACCCCAGCCCCGTCCCCCACTGCGATGTCGTAACCACCACCACCCACAAAACCCTGCGCGGCCCCCGGGGTGGCCTAATCCTCACCCGCGATGCCGACTTGGGCAAAAAATTTGACAAGGCCGTGTTCCCCGGTTCTCAAGGAGGGCCATTAGAGCATGTGATCGCAGGCAAGGCGGTGTCCTTTGGCGAAGCGCTCAAGCCCGAGTTCAAGACCTACTGCGGCCAAGTGATCAAAAACGCCCAAGCCATGGCAGCTCAGCTTCAGGCGCGCGGCATTAAGCTGGTGTCTAACGGCACCGACAACCATGTGCTGCTAGCCGATCTGCGTTCCATTGGCATGACCGGAAAGCTCGCTGACCGCCTCGTGAGCGGCGTCAACATTACCGCCAACAAAAACACCGTGCCCTTCGACCCAGAATCGCCCTTTGTCACCAGCGGCATTCGGCTGGGATCGCCTGCAATGACCACCCGCGGCATGGGTGAACCTGAATTCACCGAAATCGCGAATATCATTGGCGATCGCCTGCTCAATCCCGACGATGAAGCCGTGGCTCAAGAGTGTCGCCGTCGCGTTGCCGTCCTGTGCGAACGGTTCCCGCTCTACCCCCACCTCACTGCCCCAGAGCCCGCACTGGTATAGGGTGAGCGCAGCGCAGCCCACGGTAGAACGTCGCCGAAAAACTGGATGAGCCCCCATGCACTGCGTCAGGCTTCATCCAGGTTCTGGTCTCAAACCCATGTGCTCGATCGCGTTTTTTTGACCCCGCCCTAGGGGGTCAACCTAACACCCAACCGTGCTGCCCAAGATACGGGCAGCACGGTTTTAAGCATTTGCCGAACGAACATCAAACTGACATTCCTAAAACTGACATTCCTAGCACGACCCAATCCCAGAGTTAGGTCATTTCACCCTTCTGCCCCACGTCAAGCTTTCTTGCCAACGCCCAGTCCAACGCCATCCTTACTCAAGCCCCTTGCGGAGGGGTTCTAGGGGACGTGCTTCGTCCCCTAGTGGGGGTTTGGGGGGACGCTCCCCCTGAGGCTTGGGTCCGATGCTCGTTTTTCGCCCACAGGTTCTTGACTTAACCTGTTACGCTGCCGGAGGTTTGAGGTGCCAAGCGCGAGGTTTCAGGAACGTGCGGATACCCTCCAGCGATAGAGTAGAGCCCAAGCCCGAATGTCGCCGTCCCGTCCAGGGGAGTTGGGGATTGACGCGATCGCAGCAGTTCCAATAGGCCGTGCCGCTGTTCACCCGACTCAGAATCTGAATAGCGCGGGTGCGATCGCCGCTATACACCGCCGCCGTTAGGCCATACTCTGTATCCGTCATCAACGCCAGGGCTTCGGCATCATCCGCCACTCGCTGAATGCCAATCACCGGGCCAAAGGTTTCATCCCGCATGACCGCCATGTCATGAGTCACCTCAGTCAGCACCGTGGGAGCAAAGTACCAGCCCGCTCGCTCCAACACATGGCCGCCACAGTGGAGCGTTGCACCGTGAGCGATCGCATCTTTGACTTGGCGCGTGAGTTCAGCCAACTGAGGCGGACGGCTAATTGGCCCCAGATATGTCGCCGGATCAGCCGGATCCCCTAATACAAAGCCCTGCACCGTTGTCAAAAACGCCGCCAAAAACGCCTCATAGACCCGCTCATGGACATAAATGCGCTCCACCGCGCAGCAGCTTTGCCCGTTGTTATAAAACGCCCCATCCGCTACCGCTGCTGCCACCGCCGCCACATCAGGCACATCCTCGCAAATATAGGCCGGGTCTTTGCCCCCCAGCTCTAGCTGCACCTTTATTAACTGCCGCGCTGCCGCTGCCGCCACCTTTAGCCCCGTGGCATAGGATCCGGTAAAAAACATCCCGTCCAGCGGCTGGTCTAGAAGCGCCGCGCCTGCCGCGCCCGTGCCAATCACCGGGGCGAACACCGCCTCTGGAACGCCTGCCTTGTGCAACAGTTCCGCAATCTTGAGCCCGGTCAGCGTGGCAAATTCCGACGGCTTATACAGCACCGCGTTTCCTGTGAGCAGCGCGGGAATAAACACATTCGAGCCGACAAAGTAGGGATAGTTCCACGCTGAAATATTGGCCACAACCCCGAGTGGATCATAGGTGATCAGTTCTTCTAATTCTGGTGGTTCTGGGGCAGATAGTGGGGGTGCGGCTGGGGCACTGACTGCGACCACATGGCGAGTAAAAAAGTCAATGCGACTGGCCGTCGTCGTGACCTCTGCCGTGGCTTGGGTGATGGGTTTCCCCGTTTCTTGCGTGAGAATCGCCGCCAGAGCCGCCGTCTCTTCCTGTAATAAATTTCGGAAGCGCTGCACCGCAGCAATGCGCTGTTCTAGTGGCGTCGCGGCCCACTCGGGCTGGGCCTGGGCCGCAGCCTGAGCTTTTTGCGCGACCTCAGCCGGGGTATCTGCCGAAACCGTTTGGATAAGGTCACCCGTGGCAGGATTATAAATCTCTAACCCATCGCTCATGCGGCCACTCCCGCCCCAAAGGCATCGCGATAGAGAGCCACAAAGTCTGCATAGGACACCGGCCGAGGATTATTCGGGTGGCATCCATCGTGTATCGCCACGTCCACGAGCCGATCAATTGACTCAGACGGCACCCCCAGAGCAGTGAGAGTGGGGGGAATGCCAATGCGATCGCACAGCGCGATGATCCAGTCGATGAACTGGTCTCCGCGGGTGGCCTCCGGCATGACCACCCGGGCCATCTGCAAAAATCGCTCGGGAGCCGCAGGCAAGTTGAACCGCATCGCCGCTGCCAACATCACCGCATTGGCCAGGCCGTGGTGGGTGTCGCAGACGGTCGAGAGCGCGTGGGCGCACGAGTGGGTGACGCCCAGCCCTTTCTGAAAGGCGATCGCCCCCATCATCGATGCATTTAGCATGCCGCCGCGCGCGGTCAGGTGTGCGGCCGCATCCTCTGCACTGAGAGACTCCCCTGCCGCCAACCGTTCAGCAAACGCCACACAGTCGGCCAGGTGCGCTGCCACCAGCCGCATCCCCTCCAGCGCAATGCCGTCGCATAGGGGATGAAATCCTTGCGCCAGATACGCCTCAATTAGATGGGTCAGGGCATCCATGCCTGTCGCGGCCGTGATCGCCGCTGGTAACCCCAGCAACAGTTCTGGATCAGCCAGCACCTGCTGAGGCAGCAGACGCGGATCAAACATAATTTTTTTGGCGTGGGTCTCGTCGTCTGAAATAACCGCGCTGCGCCCCACTTCGCTGCCCGTTCCCGCTGTGGTGGGGATCGCCACAATCGGCGGAATCGGCTGGTTCACGGGTCGCCCGTCGGGTTTGCCATCTTCATACTCAAACAGGTGACCGGGATGATGCACCATCAGGGCGATCGCCTTTGCCACATCCATGGGGGCACCGCCCCCAATCGCCACGATCCCATCGGCGTGATGGTCGCGGTAGGCCGTCAGCCCTGCCTCTACCTGAGACCCCACCGGATTGCCCCACACCTCGCTAAAGCTCGCCACTGGCACCGCTGCTAAAGACTCTAAAATCGGCTCAAACCAGGGAAGTTGAGCAACGGCGCGATCGCTCACCACCAGCGGACGCTGCATCCCCACTTGCGACACCGCGCGACGCACCTGCCAACGTGCCCCTGCCCCAAACACAATCGTCGTGGGAAAACTGTAGGTATACAGGCGGGTGGCCTGTGTGGGCTCAGCAGTTAACATAGTGTGTCATCTCCCAAGGCGTGACTTGGGAATTGTGCTGGCTCCATTCCCGATGCTTAAACTCAAAAAAGGTTTTTGCGGCGGCCTCGCCTAGAGTATCCATAAGCAATTCATCCTGCTGCAGGCAGGTCAGCGCCTCTAGCAGGTTGCTGGGCAGCACGGCCAAATCGGGAAACTCGGCCCCACGCACAAACAAGTTTTCATCAATGCGCGGGCCTGGATCGAGCTGCTGCTCAATGCCATCTAACCCCGCCGCTAAAATTCCTGCCAGCGATAGGTAGAGATTAGTGGCACCATCTACCGCTCGGCACTCAAACCGCCCTGCTTCAGGAATTCGCAGCAGGTGCGTGCGGTTGTTGCCCCCGTAGGAAATGTAGCGCGGACTCCATGTGCTGCCGGAGGTGGTCATGGTTGCGCCCAACCGTCGGTACGAGTTGATGGTGGGGTTCCACAGCGCTGCAAGACCCCGAGCGTGGGCCAGCACTCCAGCCAAAAACTGATACCCGACGGGCGACAGTCCACCCGCGTCGGCTCCCGCTTCAAAGGCATTCACCTCGCCTTGCCACAGGCTGTTGTGAATGTGCGCCCCGTTCCCCGTT
>JBGTOF010000090.1:0-4714 GCA_041742695.1 Elainellales cyanobacterium
CAGTAGCGCCCCCGGCGTGTCGAGGGTGGCCAGGGCGATTAACAGTTCCGGTTTTGACCCCGCCTCTAGGCCAAACTGGTAGGGCCTGCCGTAGCGCACCACGTCTTCGAGCAGCTGCCGCTGCTGGTTGCACTTGACCGGGAATACGCCCCGGTAGACGCCCGAGTATTTGTAGCGGGCGATCGCCTTGGCAAAGCAGGCGTTGATGCGCTCGATGCGGTCTTCGAGAATATCCGAGAAGCGAATCAGCAGGGGCAGGTTGAGGTTGCGCTGCTTGATCGCCTCGACCAGATCGAGTAGGTCGAGGGAACCGCCGCGATCGCCCCTGGGCGACACCGTGAGATGCCCCTCGGCATTGATCGAAAAGTACGGCTCTCCCCAGCTGTGAATGCGGTACAGCTCTTCGCTGTCTTCGATGGTCCAGGTCGCAGCAGTAGCCTTTGGGGATTGCAGCATATTTTCTAAGTTGGCCCGGTGCAGGCGAGGGGAGGACGACGGGGGCTGGGCCATATTCATAGACGGGGAAGGCTCGCTGGGTAGATGCGTAGGTCAGCGGCGAAGGGGGCTGTCGCAACAGGTCTGCCGCCATGAGGCGCGACCAAAATTGTAACAAAGAGCCATGCCAGAATATCGGCTCAAACCAGCAAACCAGCCGTAGGGTAGGCCCTGCCCACCAGCCTGAATCGGGGGTACCCCGTGGGTTGACCTAGTCTCGACAGTTCTCATATTCGATCTCAAAGAAGAGCCATCGCCTACACTGGGAGACATAATTTCCGGACCAAGGCAATGTCGCAGCAGCCTACCCCGCCCAACCAATACGAGTCGATTGGGCTGGACGACGTTCGCAAGGTCTTAGACAACACACTTATCAACACTGGAGTGCCGGGGGCGATCGCCGGGTTTGGCATCAGCCGCGCCTTCGAGGGGGAATGGTGGCAGTTTTTCTCGCTGCTAGGATCTGCCGCTGGAGTTTGGGTGCTGATCAAGCTGGGTAGCAAAGTGGCCCCACGGGTCGAAAGTGCCATCGACACCGCTGACCAAACCGTTTCCCGGCAGGTTGACCGTGCCCAAACCACCTTCTCTAAATTTGGCCCCAAATATATAGAGGCGCTTAAGACCCACTGCCACAACCTCAATGTCGAAGGCTACAAGGGGCGCTTGCCCCGCCTGGTGCTAGACGAGGTCTATGTGCCCCTGCGAGTGAACGCGGGTACCCAGGAGGGCAACTCATTACACCGCCGCCGCGAAATTTGGGATTTGCTGCCCAAGGCCAATCAACCCGACAAAACCTTTCGTGAGAGGTTGCTGGCGATCATTGCCGATCCGGGGTATGGCAAAACGACCCTGCTGCGCTTTCTCACCTTGAGCTTTGCCAACCAGAGCCACACAGCCCAAAACGCCAAACCGCTGATCCCAATCTTGCTCTTGTTTCGAGATTTTTATGGGCGCATTCAGTCTCAAACTCAGCCCTCGCTAACCCAGTTGATCGTTGAAGAAGTGCAAAAGCTGCCCCGCTGTTCAGAGCTGCACACGTCTGAACAGTGGTTTAAAGACCAACTCAGGCAGGGCCGAGGTCTGGTGATGCTAGACGGGCTAGACGAGGTGCCCGATGCCCAGCGAGAACTGGTCAGCCAGTGGGCCAACTGGCAGATGCAGCACTACCCTAGCCAATTCATTCTCACCTCGCGCCCCCACGGCTACGATGGCAGCCTGTTTTCTGGGGTGCAGCGGGTCGATATTCTCGACTTCAACGATGACCAAAAACGTACCTTTATCGACCACTGGTATCGGTTCATCACCTGGGAGCTGACCTGGAAAAGCCATTGGGAAGAAAGCCAGTATGACCCCGACCCCAACAAGCACCTGTCGCGTGAGCAGGCCCAGGCCGAGAGCAATGCTGCCGCCCAAAAAGCTACCGGCGACCTCAAACGTCAACTCTTTGCTGATCGCAGCCTCACCGACCTGGCCAAAAACCCCCTGCTGATCACCATCATTGCCGCCACCCACGAAGCCAGCGAACAGTTGCCCACCCGGCGCGTGCATCTCTACCAGGAAATCTTTAAGCTGCTGCTGGAATATCGCCCCAACCGCCGCGATACTCGCCTCACCATTACCAACGCCGAAGATAACCAGCTCATTTTGCAGCGCCTCGCCACCGAACTTACTGAGGCAGGCATTACCAAGTTCTCGCCCCAGCAGGGCGCGGAATGGATTCAAGAACGCTTGATCAGCCTGTATGCTGACCCGGCACTGACCCCAAAGAAGTTTTTGCAAGAAATCCAGCAGGTTTCGGGGTTGCTAGAGGGGGGAGAAGGCGACCTGTACGAATTTGCCCACAAAACCTTTCAAGAGTACCTAACCGCTAAGGAACTTTCGGCCAGCCGGTGGGGTAGTAATCGGATTATGGAGAAGTTCAACGACGAGACCTGGGCCGAGGTCGTCTATTTCTTTGCAGTGCTGCACGACCCGACCCGATTTATCGAGACCGCCCTAAAAGACCCCACCAACCTCTACACCCTAGAACTGGCGGAGCGCTTGGCTAAAGACGCTCCGTGGATCAATGACAATCTCAAAGAAGCCCTGCTCGATGCCCTTCAGCTACAGGCTCCAGAACAAGCCAAATTTAGACTAGCTCAGCGGTTTCAGCACCTCCTACCCCTCAGCGAAGAGGCAGCCCTTTCTGAGGGCATTACCTGGGGTGAGTACAAGCTATTTTTGCAAGACCAGGTAGATCGTGTTTTCTACTCCCAGGTAGCTACAGAGCGCTATGAAGTAGAAGATTTGCCCCCTAGTGAACTAGTGGATGACATTACCTGGGAAGAAGCGCGCTGGTTCTGTGCCTGGCTCTCTACCCAGTCACTCGCCACCGACAAAGGTGTATATGACTATCGCTTGCCCACAGTGGACGAGTTGACCGCCGTAGGCCTAGCAGACACCGCCACCCAACCCTGGACAACGGATGCGGCTCGGCCCGGCTGTAGGCTGCGAATTGTACGCCAGCAGCTTCCAGATCATTATCAAAAACTGGTGAACTACCTGTCCAGCGGCAGTTGGAAGGAAGCCGACCAAGAAACCGACAAGCTGATGCTCAAAGCTGTGGGGCCAGCAGCCGAGCAGCGAGGCTACTTAAAGCTAGAAGAAATTCGCAACTTTCCCTGCCAAGAGCTACTGCTCATTGACGGGCTATGGGTGAAGTTTAGCGGCGGCAAGTTTGGCTTTAGTGTGCAAAAGCAAATCTGGGTTGAGTTGGGTGGTAAGCTTGACTTTGGCGAAGATGAGCAATCTGCCAGAGCCGCCTCATACAAGTTTAGCGATCACAATGGACGATCAGTCACTTGGAACTACTCTAACGAGACTCTTAATGGAGCGCCTGCCGGACATCTCCCTTGTTTTAAGGGGTGGGGGGTTGGTGAGTTTGTAAGTGGTGTGTCTCTTCTCTCGCATCAAGACTTATAGAGTCTAGCAGATAAGCGCTTCAGCCCGATCCAAAAGAATTATTTCAGCCCCCCTCCACACGTAGAACTAGGTGTTTCGACGATCCTTTAACTGGCACCACGGGACACCCAGATCCTAGGGTTTTTGAAAAACCCTAGGATCTCTCCCTAGGGCGGCTCAAACGGCAAACGCACTACGTCCGGGTTCAAACAATTTGCCAGCACAAACGTCTCCGCTACCTGGCGAATTTCTTCTACCGGAGCACTCCAGAGGTAAGGTGCATAACGCTAAGGCGAGGCTACGCCAAGGCGGCACCAGTCTTTTGGGCAAACGTGCGATTCACCCTTTTGGCCGCAATGCACCGCTCACCCATCGCAAATTTCTCCACCCATAACTTTGGTGCATCGCTTCGTGGATGAACCCTACGGGGTTTCATCACCAGGCGCAGAGCCGGGCAAGATTGCGCTTTCGCCCACTCACCTGATCGTTTCGAGCAACGGTAACAATTCTTACTTGCGTCCGGTGCGCGATTAGATTAAATTACTCAGCTAAGGCTGTGTGCGTGCAGTCTGAGCTTCCCAAAAATTTGGCTAAACGCCACTGGAAGGTGCTACCAACACCAACCAGCGGCTAACCCCGTCGACAGGTACTAGCTGTCTCGGAGGCTAAGGTGATTTTACCTGGCCGCCCCGAACTGCACTATGTCTGGGGCGGCTAAATTTTTGGGACTTCCTTACCTAACGTTCCTAAGGAGTCCCAATTATGTTGTGTTTTACCCGCCAAGACCTCCGAGTTCTTCAAGAACTCGGAGGTCTCAATCCCCTGCGCCGGGCCAACCCCAGCCCCCGGCCAGAGCGCTTGCGCCATCTGGTGATCGGCTCCCCCGAGGGGGTACGGTCGACCATCCACACCCTGCACGTGCTCAACTACGCAGAGCAGGCCACCTGGAGCCAATTGATCGCAATCCCACAGTCGGGCATTTTGATTACCCCAGAACAGGGGGAGGTGTTTAGCCTGCTGAGGCGCGACAGGCCAGTGGGTTAACCGAGCCAGTGGGTTAACTGAGATATAGGCTGGGCACAGTCTGCTTTGCCCAGCCGCCCTAAACCCAGCCACAGCAGACCCCCGGTTTTTTTGAAAAACCGGGGGTCTTGGGGGTTAACAACATTTATAGAGACACGCTCGCATAGTAACCAGAGCACAACCAGAAGACCTGGCCATGCCCTGCCACACAGCCCCTAGAACCGAACCGGATGACCGTTGATGCTCTCAAAGGCAC
>JBGTOF010000105.1:0-5057 GCA_041742695.1 Elainellales cyanobacterium
GGCACAGATAACCCCGCCAATCTCGCTCTCGCCTGCCGCCGCTGCAACGAAAGGCGTTACAACTTCACCACAGGCATTGATCCCGAGACAGGTGCAGAGACAGCATTGTTCAACCCTCGCCAACAGCGCTGGGCCGGGCACTTTATCTGGTCAGCAAGTGGGGTGATTTTGATTGGCGTTACAGCTACTGGTCGAGCGACGTGTAACCGTCTTGACCTTAACGATGATCGTCGACCGGATCAATTCATCCAAACGTGCAGGCAACAGTGGGTCTTGAGTGGTCTACACCCTCCGAAAGATGACCCACGGCAATTGACCTAATCTATGGCGTTGACCAACTATCACATCAAGCTGTTAGCGGCGGTGACCATGCTGGTAGACCACATTGGGGTCGTGTTTTTCCCCGATGTGATCGGGTGGCGCATCGTGGGGCGGCTGAGCTTTCCGCTGTTTGTTTGGCTGCTGGTGCAGGGCGAAGCTCACACCCGCGACATTTGGCGCTACGGTCTGCGGCTGGCGGTCTTGGGTGCCGTGACGCAGCCGATCTATCAGCTCACCTTTGGCACCGCACGGCCCAACATTTTGTTTGAGCTACTGCTAGGCTTGGTGTGTTTACGGCTAGCCCGCAATTTTCCTCGGTTTGAGATTCCCATCTGGTTGGGCGCGGTGGGGCTGAGCGCAGGGCTTGATCTGGGCTATGGCAGCTACGGCATTGGTCTGATGATCTTGACCCGCTACTTTCGCCGCGATTGGTGGTGGGCACTGCTGTGGGTGGGGTTTCACTGGTTCTGGGCCTGGGTGGAAGGGCCATTTCAACTGCCTGCGATCGCAGTGCTGCTGATCTTTTGGTTTGCCAATGGCGATCGGGGGGCAAAGGCACGGTGGTTCTACGTCTTTTATCCCGGTCATTTGGCCCTGTTGTGGCTCATTCGCTCCGTCGGATAAGTCATGGATGCAGCAGCCTGGTTTCTGCTGCGGGCAAGGGTAGATTTGGCGGTGGCACGGTTCCAGAATTCCTTAGAATGGGGTTTACGGCCTTGTGTGAGCGGAGCACTGTACCGATGAGCCAAGCCCTCTCGACAGAAACCCAGCTTTTGACCTTTGAGGACTATCTGCGTCATGACGATGGCACCGATACCCGCTACGAATTAGTGAACGGAGTGCTGGTGGAAATGCCCCCAGAAAGTGATGAAAACCTCAGCATTGCTAGAAAGCTACTGCTGGAATTGATTCAGCACCTGCCTCCAGACTGGGTGGTCTGGGGTACAGAAATTGAAGTCACCGGACGTCGTGCTACGGGCCGAATCCCTGATTTACTGGTGCATACTGAAGCCTCAAAGGCTGCTGTGGCCGGGGTAACCCGCGCCACCATTACCCGCGATATGCCGCCCCCGGCCCTGGTGGTAGAGGTGGTCAGCCCTGGTCAGGCCAATCGAGAACGCGACTACCGCTATAAACACACCGAATATGCGGCGCGTGGCATTGCAGAATACTGGATTGTCGATCCAGAAACTCGGCAGGTGACGCTATGCCTGTGGGTGAACGGGCAGTATGAAGACCGGGTCTATAGCAGCACAGAACCGCTGCAATCCACGGTGGTGCCAGGGTTTGGGCTGACGGCGGCGGCGATTTTTGGGTGAGTGGGAAGGCATCGCGATCGCATTGTCATCTCTAGCAATCGTGTTGCGGACGATCCCATTGCGATGACCACCCGTTTCATTGGCAAGTCACGGCCCCGCATGGGCAAAACCACAGTGCGAACATCAATGTCGCGCTGTGGTTATGGCGTTGCCGCTGCTGGCAATGGCTCACCGAGCAAGCTGACTTCTATAGCTGAATTGGTCACGGTTTGGCTGTAATGCTCTACCGTGATGCCCACTGGGCGGCCTTCTTCGTCTAGGTCAATGATGAGATTGTCGTTTAGCACTTCAGATTCGGTGCTGGGGCGATCGGCCAAGTCGATGTAGAGCGTATCAGTATCAGGGAAGTAGGTTAGCTTCATTGAGGTTCTTCTCCCCTACGCTGACGTTAAGGGAATGCTGGGCAGATCCCCATCATCAAACAATCCGCCGCCACGCCACCAGATCCCAGGGTTTTCTTGGGCGTCGCTACAACTCAATGCTATCACCGCAGAACCCTGGGATCTTTCCCACCGTCAAGCAATCTGCCCGCTGCATAAACCTTGATTTTTGCCGAAAGATTACCGAAATCTCGGCTGAGGGCTTGTAGGCTTACCTAAGTGATCCCCTCAGCCCTGCCTATCGCGGGTAGACACGTCTGCCCTGCCCCCACAGGCTGCCCCAATCTAAAATTGCCAATCCAAATATGGATAAGCTGACCGCCAAAGACTTACAGCGCCGCTACCACGCCGGAGAGCGCAACTTTGCCGAAGTAGACCTCAGCGGCGAATCGCTGCGCGGCATGAACCTGAAAGGCATTGACCTCAGTGGTGCCGACCTCAGCCGCACCGACATACGCGGCACTCGATTTGTAGATGCAACGCTACAAGGCACCCAATTTACTCAGGCTAGGGCGGGGTTGCAACGGTGGTGGTTAGTGGGGCAACTCGCCCTCACCCTAACGCTAGCAGCGCTGTTTAATTTCATTGCTACTTTATTCAGCGCGATTTTTATTGTGCTCTTGTTCGAGCCGCAAACGGTTGAAGAAACCACTATTATTCCTGGCGTAATTGTACTGTCAATGATGTTTGGCATGTTTGCTGCCATTGCTCGTCAGGGGCTAACGTTTAAGGCGCTCAACACTATTTTGTGTCTGATCGCATTCACAGGCGCAGTCGCAATCGCAGGCGCAGGCACACTCGCAGTCGAAAACGTAGTCGCAGGCGCATTCACAGGCGCAGTCGCAGGCGCAATCGCAGTCGCAATCGCAGTGGCAGGCGCAATCGCACTCGCAGTCGCAGGCGCAGTCGCAGGCGCAGTCGCAGGCGCAGTCGCAGGCACACTCGCAGGCGCAGGCACACTCGTAGTCCTAGTCGCAGTCGTAGTCGTAGGCGCAGGCGCAGGCGCAGTCGCATTCGCATACGCAGGCGCAGTCGCATTCGCAGTCGCAGGCGCAGTCTTGAGTGGCTATGTGGCGTGGCGCGCCCTCAAAGACGACGACAAGTTTTCTGTTGTACGAGTCTTCGCCCTAGCTTTAGGCACTGTGGGCGGCACATCTTTTGCCGGAGCCGATTTGACTGGGGCCTATTTTGCTCAATCTACCCTTAAAAACACTAACTTTGCCGACTCGCGCCAGCGGCCAACGGTGTTGACTAACGTGCGTTGGAAGGATGCTAAAAAGCTTGATCGTGCGAGGGTAGGCAATTCCATTCTGCAAAACCCTCCGGTGCGTGAGTTGTTGGTAACGCTAAATGGAGCTGAGCAAAATTATTCCATCACTAATCTGCGAGGCGCAAACCTGGCAGGGGCAAGGTTAATGGGGGCCAACTTTACTGGAGCAATTCTCAGCGAAGCGGTGCTTAGCGAAGCCGACCTACACAACGCTGATTTGACCGAGGCCAGTTGTATTGGCACCGACTTTAGCAGTTCTCATTTTACCGGAGCCACCTTAGAAGCCTGGAATATTGAAAGCGCTACCTGCTTAGACAACGTTCACTGCGACTACGTTTATCTATTGCGCCACCAAAAAGAGCGTCGCCCCAGCAGTGGTAACTTTGCCCCCGGCGACTTCACCAAACTCTTTCAAGAAGTGCTCGACACCATCGACCTCATCTTTCAAAACGGCGTCGATTGGAAAGCTTTTGTTCAAACCTTCAATAACATCAAGGTTGAACATCAAGGAGCTGATTTAGAAGTCCTGGGGTTTGAGAACAAAGGTGATGGAGTCGTCGTCGTCAAGCTTCAGGCATCCCCCGAGATAGATAAGTCTGCCATTCACCAGAGCTTCATGCAACGATACAAGAAAGCTTTGAAAGATGTAGAGAAGTTTTACAAGGCCCAACTTCACGCAAAAGATCGTGAGATTGAGATCTATCGTGAGAAAAGCAACAATTTCTTTGAGATCGCAAAGCTGCAAGCTCAGCAAACCTTCACTGTTGATGTAAAAGCCACCGCAGAGAGCAAAGCCATGCAAGGAAACGACAGCAGCCGCACCGTCAACATCGGCGGCAACGCCACCGGCAACGTCTTCCAAACCGGGGATGGCAACACCGCCGACCTCAAATTTCAGCAGGTCACCCTACCCCCGCCCGATCGCGTCAACATCCAGGCCGAGCTAGCCGCTCTGCAAGCCATTCTCGCGAGCCTCAATGACCCCGTCACCACCGGCATAGCCGCCAAGCTCGACGCCGAAGCCGCCAAGCCCGCGCCCGACAAAAGCGTCGCCGCCACCACCCTCGAAACCGGGCTCACCTACGCCCGCAACCTGCAAGGCTTTGCCGAGGCCATTGATAAGCTGCGCCCCCACGTGCAAAACGCCGCGGGCTGGCTCGGCGAGCACGGCACTAAACTGCTGCCCTTGGTGGGCCTAGCGCTCTAGATGTAGCCGCGGCCACAGAAGCCGAGTTTCTTCTCTGCGCTACTGAGGTTAATATCCATCGCCCCAGAAACCCGATGTCTGGCTTCCCTAACCGTAGGCACTTAAAGACTTATCAAGACACCTTTCTGCCTAAGAAATAGAGTGATATAAACGAAAGTAACAATCCTAATCCGCTGCATTCCGACCGGAAAACCGTAGATTGTGTTTGTAGTCCTTGCCATCGCAGAGCTTCGCTGCTGGCATCGCCTTGCCTCCATCCCCTCCTGAGAAGGACTAGGCACTATACCGTTACTCTAACCCTCCGCTCTCTACGACCGCCCATGACCAGTGTTATCCCCCTCCATAGCCCGGATGATCGCTTCTACTACTTCGCCTACGGCTCCTGCATGTGCCCGGTTGATTTGAAGCGATCGCTGGGTGAGAGCACCCACGCCTACGTGGTGGGGCCAGCGACGCTAGATGGGTATCGGCTGGGGTTCTTTCGGCGATCGCGGCTGCGCGACTGCGGCGTGCTCGACGTGGTGCCCGAGTCTGGCTCCACGGTGCAGGGGGTGCTCTAC
>JBGTOF010000117.1:0-2632 GCA_041742695.1 Elainellales cyanobacterium
ATTAGCTTGCTGCTCATGGGGAACGGGCATCTCATTTGGCTACTCGTCATGATTCCTTTCCTATTGTTGTTTAGGTTCTTCTCTGGGTGACTATTTTTCCCTAGGCAGAAAGCATCGTCTGCCACATTTGCATCACCACAGTGGTCTGCTCGGGTTGCTTGGCCTCTGGGTTGATGTAGTTGAGCATAGTCTTGGCGTTAGAAACGACGGGCATCGCCTCAAAACCCTCTGGTTCTGCAAACATTTTTTCAATCACTCCGTCTTTTACCAGCATGGAATAGCGTCGCGAGCGATACCCCATGCCTTTGTCAGCCAGGTTCACCAACATCCCCATAGCGTGGGTAAAATCGCCCGTCACATCGGGAATAAAGCGCACCTGGTCGGCCCCTTCGTCTTGAGCCCAAGTCGCCAGCGAAAACGGATCGTTGACCGAAATACAGAGAATATCATCGACGCCGTTGGCTCGAAATGTCTCGGCGTACTCGTTGTAGGCTAACAGCTGAATCGGGGAATGCGGGCAGGTAAAGGCTCCCGGCACCGCAAACACCACCACCGTTTTGTGCTCAAACAGATCCACCGTTGAGAGATTGTACCAACCCGCCTTTGAAAACATCCGAAACATTACGTGAGGGACGCGCTGCCCCCCAAGATTGAGTAACATTGGCCCAGCTCCTTACTCGCATTCAACATTAGTTAGACCGTTCCTAACTAAGAGTTTCTAGCTACGAGCTTGATTGAGTAGAGACTCTAATCCCAGGTTAGTGATTGGCCTCATTCTTTTTAGGAGAGCTACAAAAATCATTAACTTTCTATAGCTTGCGCCATAGTCAGGCCGATTTTTGATGTCGCTTCGGCAAACATAGGGGCTGCCGCACCGTGCCCTTGAGTGCAAGTACTTAGGCACCTACGCTCAAGTCGTACTCGTAACGAGTTTACATGATATCTCCAGCTTAATCAACCAGCCCTGCTCCTGGGAGCCAGCTATAAAGTTGTTTTGCAACACTTAATATCTCTACACGATGAACTCAGCCCAACATCCGATGACAGTCGAAGGTGATCTGTGCTGCGAGGGTTGGGAGTAGGCAGTAGTTCATAGCTGGTGGTGATCAACGTTAGAGGGCAAGATCACAACTCATGATTTTTCATCAGTTCCTTGATCTAACCTTTGATATTGGGCCTGAAAACGCTGGATTCTCGATTGAATATCGCTAGCAGTTTCTCGGATTGCCTGTAAATCAGTCTCCAGTAAATGCGGAGCCAATATTTTGAACGTTGGTTCTAACTGAGATGGGTACCTCAATAGCAACTGAGTGATGTCACTTTCATAGAGGCTGACCCGATCAAAGTTACCTTGACGATAAAGGGAAGGCAGAGCATAAAGCTTGAGAATGATTAATCCTTCAACCGTGACACAGCGAATGGTGCGATCGCCAAATTGCTTTTGCACTGCATACCGCTGATTGATCAATTCAAACAGCTCATTTTGCGTCAGCAATAGATCTACTTGAAGAGAACCAAAACTTCCCCGGATAAAATCTCGGTTTTCTTCGAGAATTACTAATTCCGGCAGATTAGCTAGCGCCTGCTTCGAGAGAATAAAATCAATATCCTGGGTATTTCGGCCCTCCACATAGCTCAGCATTGCAATGCCGCCCACCAGCAGATACTCTATTTGCCGATCTTCCAGAGTGGTAAACAAAGAGTCCACCGCAGCCAGCAGGTCACCAAACTCCATGGTGCTATCCCAGTTCTTGACATCAAACGCCAACCCGTTTTGGATGATCTCTGCGATCGCGCTGGTCACCGATTCATCCTCGCAAATTTGAACCTGTCTTCATTCTGGCGCCTAGCCACGAATTTGCACCGGCATGACCAGGTAGGTAATTTTGGTTTCGCCCAGGGGCACAAACACCGCCGGGCTGGTGGCCGCATTGCACTGCATTTGCACCTCGGTGGTGTCAAACGCCTTCAGGCCATCCAGCAGATAGCGCACGTTAAAGGCAATGTCGAGGTCATCGCCAGTGACTTGGGCGGGCAGTTCTTCGCGACCGCTGCCCACCTCCTGGGCTTCCACCGAGAGCGCAATCGATTGACCGCCGCTGTTGAGGGTGATTTTGATGATGTCGTTTTTTTGGCTGGCCAAGACAGCGATGCGCTCTAGGCTCGACATCAGCAGGCGGCGATCGACGGTGACCTGGCGGGCAAACTGCTTCGGCAGCAGCTGGCGGTAGTTGGGATACTGCCCCTCCAGCAGGCGAGTGGTGAGGCGCTGTGCCCCCAGGTCAAACAACACCTGGGTTTCATCGAGCCGCAGAGCCACCGGTTCGTTAGAGCTGTAGCCCTGAATCATGCGCTCTAGCTCGCGCAGGGCTTTGGCGGGCACGGTGACATCCATTGATGGGGTGTCGGTGGCCGACTCGTCAGTGGTTTGCACCACTGATAGGCGGTGGCCATCGGTGGCGGCAAACTCTAGGGAGTCGGTTTCAGAGAGCAGGTGAACGCCGGTAAGCACCTGCTTGGTTTCGTCGCCGCTGGTGGCAAAGAGCGAGCCCCGCAGGCCATTGAGCAGCGCATCGGCAGAGAGCGAAATCGCTTCGCCGTCTTCTACCGTGGGCAGCGAGGGGTAGTCTTC
>JBGTOF010000179.1:0-14700 GCA_041742695.1 Elainellales cyanobacterium
CCCAGTGTGCTAATCGCATCCGTAAGCTGGGCGATCGCATCCGATCGACTGCCATAGATGAATATGCGGTTGTGAATCGCGATGGCGCTGGGCTAACGTTTTGGGGGTGTTTAGACTGATGAATGATGCGTCAATATCGCAAATGGTGTGGGGCGAGTCTGCTGGCGATCGCCCTGTTCAGTGGCAGCTCGATGTGGATGAGTGAAGCGCTCGCCCTCACCCCCATACGAGCCGCCAGATATGGGCAAGGCTGTGAATGCCCCTATGATCAGGACAGAGCTGGGCGCAACTGCGGTGGGCGATCGGCCTACTCACGGCCTGGCGGGGCCAGACCCATCTGCTATCAAGAAGACCGTCAGTAGCGCCAACCCGCCTGCATACAAGCTAATAAAGATAGAACGTAAATTATAAGAAGTGGAGCGGTTTGCCATGTAAACCGCTCCACTTCGCCTATCTAGATTAATGGGTTGAGCGTAGGCCATCACTGAGGCGCGATCGCCTGAGCAATGACCGTGAGCAATCGGTAGACAGCGGATTAGCTATCCAGCCCCAAGTAGGTTTTTTTGAGAAATCGCGTAATGCGATTAGCGCCGGATTGGGTTTTGGGGGCAGTAATTTGACTTACAGGAGCACCCGTCATTGCAGCGAACTCTGCATCTGATAGAGCGCCCGCTTGATGTTTTTGAAACGCATCTACCACAGTAATTAAGTCTTCTGCAGAAAACTGGAACCCTTGCTGAGCAGCAAACTCAGCCACAATCGGGGCGCGATCGCCCGACAGTGCTTCGGATTCCTCTGCATCTAGCTCTGACTCAGAGCTAATATTGCCATCGCCCACGCCCAACAGCGCCTCAAGCCGCTGCCGCAGCGCTTCATTCTCCGCAGTTTGGCGCATAAATTCTAAGACTGTAGAAGTAGCCATCTTCAATTCCTTCGATTACACAAATTACACAGTCGGTTTCCACGAGAGCAGTTGTGATGCGTCGTAACCAGTTGTAGTGCGATCGCCCAAATCATAGCAAGTCTCGTTCTTAAAACCGCTTAATAAAAACAAAAAAATGCAGCGAATATAACGGAACTCGGCACAATAGAAACAGCTATTGCTCTCTGGCGCGTAAAACCTATGTCAGTCTCTGATAATGCTTTAGCCACTTGGTTTGAGGCATGGGTGTGAGGCACGGTGGTGCGATCGCCCTACACTCGCGCTTCTCTGATGACAACTGCTGGTGATGTCCTTCGTCCCTTGGCTTCTAGGCTTAATCCCTAGCAGGCCCGTCCCATTCACCTGACCCATTCACCATGACTCACCTCACTCTAGGAGAACCCGCCCCCTGGTTTGTTTTGCCCTCTGACGCCAACCCCACCTACCACTTTGATACAGTGGGCGGGTTTCGTACGATTCTGTGCTTCTTTGGCAGCACCCAACAGCCTGAGATGCAGTTGGTTTTCAACGAGTTTGCGGCAGCTCAAGATCAACTGGCAAAACTCAACGCCCCCTTCTTTGGCCTCAGCATTGACCCTAATGATCAGGGGCTCGTCTCCCATATTCGTCTGCCCAGCTACTTTAAGCTGCTGTGGGATTTTGAGCGGCAGGTGAGCCGCCTCTATGGAGTGGCGACCCCGCTAGACGATGGCGACTTAACCCGCTTCTCGCCCATGACCTTTATTCTCAACGAGCGGATGCAGGTGATTCGGGTGATCCCCATCGACCCTGCCGAGACCCATGTGGCGCAGGTGTTAGATTTTTTGGCCGAGCTGCCGCCTTTGCCCGCTCCGCACGTAGCTCACCGTCAAGCTCCCGTCCTGTTCATTCCCCATGTGCTGCCGCCCGCCCTGTGTCAAGAGTTAATTCAACTCTATGAGCGCAACGGCGGCGAGGAGTCAGGCTTTATGCGGCAGCTGAACGGCAAAACTGTGGCCGTGCTCGATGGCAGTTTCAAAAAGCGGAAGGACTTCAACCTCACCGATCCAGCCGTGTTGGAGCCGATCAATACGGCGATGGTGCGCCGGGTAAAGCCCGAAATTGAGAAATCCTATCAGTTTAATATCTCCCGATTTGAGCGGCATTTAGTGGCCTGTTATGAAGCCACCAATCAAGGATTTTTTAATCGCCATCGAGACAATACGACCAAAGGCACCGCGCACCGCCGCTTTGCTATGACCATCAACCTCAACGATGAGTTTGATGGGGGCTGTTTGCGATTTTCAGAGTTTGGCGCTCAGCTCTATCGTCCCCAACCCGGTGAGGCGATTATTTTTTCCTGTTCGCTGTTGCACGAGGCAACGCCGGTTACAGCAGGGCGACGCTTTGCCTTGTTATCGTTTTTCTATGATGAAGCAGCGGCGCAGATCCGTGAGCAAAATCGCCAGTTTCTCTCAAATGAGGAGTACCGTGTCGCGCGCTAATCTGGTCATCTGCGCAGTTCTCCGGCAGAATCAGGCAGGGGCGATCGCCCTACGGCACCGTTCTCAACGGTCTTTGGGCATTCATTTCTCTAGGCTTTAGGTTTTTACCAAAAATGTAGTCGCCTACGAACTTAACTGAATTGAGTCAGCATAGTACGCTGGCTCAATTCAGCTATTTTGGCTTTGTCACTAGCACGGGCTGTTCTATAACGGCTGTTTGTTCCACAACAGCTATTCCACAACGGGAGATTCTTGCGCATGACAGATATTCGGTTGCTCGTGGTGGATTTAGACGGCACGGTGGTGGGCGCATCTAACCAAATTGAGCCGCCGGTGATCGAGGCAATTCGGGCAGTTCAGGCCCGAGGCATTGACGTGGCGATCGCCACCGGGCGCATGTTCCACTCAGCGCTGCGGTTCCACCACGATCTCCAGTCAACCCTGCCGCTGATGGCGTACCAAGGCGCGATCATCCAAGATCCCCACACGAACCATCTGCATCGCCACTGGGCCGTATCTAAGGAGCAGGTGCTGCAACTCCTCGACTTTTTTGAACAGCCCGACCATGCATCGCAGCTTTCGATCCATCTCTACATTGACGATCTGCTTTACGTGCGCGAGATTACCGATGAGACCCTACGCTATGCAGAGCGCTCCCATGCTGAGCCTATCGCCGTCGGCGATTTGCGGATGATATTGACGACCGATCCCACGAAGCTGCTGGTGCAAAGTCCCAATACGGAGTTGCTGGATCAACTGTTGTTGAAGCTGCGCCAGCGCTACACCGCCGATGAGTTATACCTCACTAAATCGACCGATATTTTTCTAGAGGCCGCAAATCCCCAGGTGAATAAGGGGGGCGCGGTGCAGTATGTGGCAGAAGAGCTATTGGGGTTGCGCGCTGATCAGGTGATGGCCATTGGGGATAATTTCAATGATTTAGAAATGCTGATCTATGCGGGCATTGGCATCGCTATGGGCGGGGCTCCTGCTGGGGTGCAGCAAGTGGCCGATTGGGTCGCGCCTGATGTGGAAATGCACGGGGCGGCGATCGCCATCCACAAGTTTTTGTTGAGCTAAGGGGGCGTTGTAATCTGCAGAATGCGGCTCAAATATCCCCCCTGAGACATCACTGTGGATGTATGACTCTATTGGCTAGCGTTAGATTGCCGAGGCTGAATCGCGGGAGCGTCTACCGCGCGACCCGATAGGTTGATACTAAAACTACCGCTGGGATCATTGCTCGGAATCACCAACCGAGCCGAGCGATCGCCTGCTTGAGTAGGGCCAAAGAAGATCTCGACGCTACAGGTCTGTCCCGGTTGAAGCTGCACATTTGAGCAGGCCGGGCCAGAAAAATCTTCATTACTAGAGGGGCTGAAATCAGAGGGATGACTGCCCTCAATCCGAAGCGTCTGCGTGATTAGGGGTGCACTGCCCCGATTTGTGATCGACACCCGCTGCGACGTGCTGGTGTCGCCCACGACCTGTTCATTAAAGGTGAGCGACGACGGTGTTACAGAGAGTGCCGGAAACTGCTGCTGTGTGCTTATACCATACATCGTCACGGTTTGCTGCCCTTCGGCCGCATTGCTAGGGATGAAGATTCGACCGTAGCGATCGCCCGTCACCTGCGGAATGAACACCACCCCAAAGCGGCAGGTTTGCCCCGGTTCTAGCGTCACCCGCGAGCATGTCGCCCCGATTGGGCCGCCGCGATCGCTGACAAAATCCTCATTGGTTTCAGCCGTGATGGTGCCCAGCGACAGCCGCCCTGTCCCAGAATTTGTGAGGGTTAGGTATTGCGGCGGGCTAGCGGCTTCCAACTCCACATTGCGAAAGTTTAGCCCTGTGGGGTTTAGAGTGATGCGAGGCACCTCAGGCACCGTTCCAACACCATTCAAGAACCCCCTCGCCGGACTGCGCGGGTCATTGCTATAGACCAGCAAGTCAGCATCTTTGCTGCCTTGGCTGCGGGGATTAAACACCACATCAATGGTGCAGCTATTGCCGGGAGCTAGGTCGCCTTGGCGCAAGCAACCGTTGCGGCGAATGCTAAAGTCGCCGTTTCCCGTGAGATCGACCTGGCTAATGCGCAAGGTCTGATTGCCCGTATTGCTCACCAAAAACGCCTGCTGCTGGCTGGTGCTGCTCACCAACTGCGGCCCAAAGTCGAAGCCACCAGGGGTGAGGCTTAGGGCCGGCTGCTGGGGTGCCACCACTACGCCATAGCCTCGTAGCGGCAAATCCCACAAATTATTATCGATATCAATGACCGATAGGTTAGCGTTGCGCAGCCCTTCTGCGCGAGGCAAAAACGAAACGTAAATGGAGCAGGATTGATCAGGCGCAAGCGGAGCGCCTGTGCAGTCGTTTGAGCTGCGGAAGTCAGAGGCAAGGGAACCACTGGGCACAATTTCACGCACGGTCAGCGACTGAGGGCTGGCGTTACGCAGCACAATGCGTCCCGAGGCGGTTTCGGTATTCACAGGCTGTTCGCCAAAGTCTAGCTGGCCCGGCTGGAAGTTGAGCAGCACCACGGGCGGAGTCGATGGTTCAGGATCGGTAGGCTGGTTGGGGTCAGCTGAGTTTGGGGTGCGGCCAGCCAACGATGCCGTGTAGCGGTTGACGCCTGCTCTATCGCTGATGACTAACTGAGCCGTGCGATCGCCCGGTGCTTGCGGTACAAAGGCCACATCCACCGTGCAGTTCTGGGCAGGCTGCAGGGTGCTATTGGGGCAACTGCCGCCCGTGATCTGAAAATCTCCAGGGTGGCTGCCGATGACCTCGACTCGCCCTAGATTCACCGCCTCGTTGCCGCTATTTTGCACGGTCAACGCTTGGGGGTCGGTGGCACGGTTCAGGTCCTCAGCACTAAATGCCAGCTGCTCTGGCATTAAAGCCAAAGTCGATGGATTGCGGTTGAGCTGGTAGGCCAGGTATGCTCCCAACCCCAAAAATAAGGTGGAAATCAGTGCCGCTAAGGCCCAGGGGGGCATCCCGGCAGAGGCAGGTTCCTCGTCTTGCTGACCAGGGGGCGGGTGAATCGGTTCTGGATAGGGCTGAAGATTAGCCGATGGGTACGGCGATGCCGACGCAGGGGGCTGATAGTCCGGCGTCAGCAACAGATTGAGGTTATGGCGGGTGGCGGCGGCTCCCGTGTCATCGCCTTGAGATTCTCGCAGCTGCAGCGCTTGTCCGAGATAGGCATTGGCGGTAAACGTATCGTCTAGGCAGAGGGCGCGAGTGCCCAACTGGTGCAGCGCATGGGCGATCGCTCCTTGATCTCCAAGTTGCTGGGCCGCATGCAGCGCCCGCTGCCACCCCTGCTCCCACGCGCCCCAATACCCCTCTACCATCAGCGGCCCATCCAGCACCGAGGCCAAGGCCAGCACGTCCCCCCAAAGCTGATGGCGAGCCGCCACATCCATCACCTGCACCAGCAATTCTGCATCTCGCGAGACCACCCCCGACACCTGCGCATGTTGGCGGGCCCAGTTCGTCAAATGGGCAATTACCGGCTGCACCCATTGGCTCAAATTCCAGAATTGCTGCAGCGGGCGGATTAAGTTCCCTGCGAGGTGATAGCGAAGCCCATCGCTCACCACCAAGCCGCGACCCATCAGCGTATCGAGAATGGGCTGCACATCCTTGGTGCCCACTAGGCCAGTGAGATGGTGCTGTCGCACAGGCGCATCGCCCAGCACGCCCAGGGCTGCCAATGCCCGCCGCTCGGTTTCGGGCAGTTGGGTGCAGGCTCGCAGGGCCAACGTCTCCACGGCGGTTGTCTGCAACTGCTGCACCAATTCAGCTAAAGAAAAGTGGCGATGCTGGGCCAAAGCGGCGGCCTGCAAAATTTTTAGAGGATGGCCGAGCATCAGGGTACATAGCAGCTCTAGTTGCGATCGCTCCTCCGCCGAAATTGTCCAGTTTAGCTGCGAGTCGGCCAGTTCTACCGCATCTACCAGCGGTAGCCCCTCCATCACCACAGAGTAGCTGTCTTGCCACAGATGGCGATCGCCACTTCCCACAACGACTCGCTGGCTCGGCAACTCCGCCATCAGCTGCTCAATCAGGGGAGGCGGCAGCCGCACCTCATCCAACAGCAGCACCGCGCGCTTACCCCGAAACGCCTGCAACACCTGATCGCGGGTAGGCTTGCGGGGGGCAGCGTCGTTGTCATACCGAAAAAACGTGTCAAATAGCATCATCAACACGTCGTCGAGCGGCCTTGCGTACATCGGCAAGTACATCACCCCATCCGACGCCATCGCCTCCACATCCGAATGATGCGCCAGGGTACACAGCAGCGACGTTTTACCCATGCCGACGTCGCCATAGAATTCCACCAAGTGAGACTCTTCGATAGCGGCGATCGCCCCCTCCAGTTCGCTTTGCCGATTTACCAACCGCGACGGAGGCCGGCAGGAATCTTTAGCCAGCGGCGTAGACCGACTGCGAATCAGCGGTAGCTTGGTGTGATGGGTGCGTGTGACCACTGCTCCATGCGCAGACCACTGCACCAGCTTGTCTGCAATCGAAATTTGCTGGCCTACGGTGGTGCCATTGCCCAACTCGATCTCGGTCATCGGCGTTTGAGATGATTGCCCCTGCACCCGGTAGGCCTCTAACTGAGCATGGGTGGGCGTACCCGCCGTCACAGCAATTTGCTGCTGCCATTCGGCATGGCGATCGCCCGCCCGTCGCCCATAGACATTAAAGGCCTGCACGCCTTCAGCCCCTAGATGCGAAACCCCCTGCTGCAAGAAATCAACCACATCTTGCTGGGGCGCACCGTGGGGCGATTCCAGCACAAGATGCAGCCCATTGGCATCGCGCATGACCTGAGCTGAAATGCCCTGGGGGTTCAGCGCCCGATTGATCAGTGTGGCGATCGCGTCTGGATTGCCTTGGCGCGCCATCTCCAGCGTCTTGCTCTCGTCATTCTGCCCAGCAGTTGATTGATTCAGTGGTTGCACCATCGATTGTGCGCGTCAGATTCTGCGCGTCCCGCTATCCTCAGGGCGTTTAATGCCCCTGATTTGCTTTTGATTTGCTTTGATTCTCTAGGATAAAACCCTCACCCAAAAACCGACGATTTTTTTGAATCTTTTTTTCCAAGCTTAGATTTTTATGAAATTCGTCAAGTCGGTATCAGGGCTTCCCCGTACATGCGCGGAATCTGCTAAAACGGTTGGGTAGCAATTTATGACGGGGCGAAGGTTAGCAAGCGCGCCCCTCGTCCCGTCATTAAGCAGCGCTGTGGCTTCGTTTCATAGGGCTGATAGCTATCAGGTTATCGAACGCAACGGATATCAGTATGCAACGTCGAGCAATTCAGTGGGCGCTAGCGGTTTCGTTAGTCTGGGTATCAATTGAGGGAATGCGGCCTATCCCTGTTGCTGCCAATGTGGTGCCTGCGGCTGACGCAGACGAAAGCCGCGAGACGCTGGAATCGCTAATACAGCAAGGTGAAGCCGCCTACGCCGCCGGAGATTTAGAAGCCGCTGAAGCACTCTGGCGATCGCTCCTGCGGCAGCAGCCCGAGAATGCCTTCGCCCATGCCTGGCTAGGGTTTGTGCTCGATCAGGCTAACAAACCCCTCGAGGCTGTGCTCTTTTATCGTCAAGCCGTCAACCTCAACCCTGACGACGCCATCACCCATAACAACCTAGGCAACACCCTGGCAATGCTGGGGATGTATGAAGAAGCGATCGCCGTGCTAGAACAGGCTGTTGAGGTTGATCCAACCTATGCTCATGCCTACAATAATTTGGGCATTGCCCACCGCCGCCACGGCAATCTGAATCGGGCGATCGCAGCCTATCGCCGCGCCATCGAAATTGACGATGCCTACGGCAACGCTTACGACAATCTAGGGGTCGCACTGGCGCTTCAGGGAGATCTAGACGAGGCGGTGATCGCTCATGAACGGGCGATCGCCCTCGGCACCTCTAATCTTGCCGTCACCTACAATAATCTAGGCGCATCCCTTTACGATCAAAAACAGTACGATGCGGCGATCGCCGCTTACCGCGAGTCTATGGATGCTGACCCAAACTACCCCCTCACCTACCGCAACCTGGGAGATGCGCTGCTCGCCACCGGGCAAGTCGATGACGCCATTCAGATTTACCGCCGCGCCATCGAGCTCAACCCAGATGACAACACCGCCCGACAGAACCTAGAAGAAGCCATTCGTCTGCAAGATGGGGCGTCTCGCTAAGGTCAATTCTGGGCTAACACCATTGCCAGGGCATTCGAGTATGCGTTTGAGCTGCTTCTGCCATAGTCAAAAAAATCCTTGACAAGCACCGGCAAATAGCTGCTAGTATATTAAAGCTTAACAACTGATGGGGTGTCGCCAAGTGGTAAGGCAGCGGGTTTTGGTCCCGCCATTCCTAGGTTCGAATCCTAGCACCCCAGTTCTTCAAAAATGGGTAGTCCAAAATTAAGCAGGGCTGCTCATTTTTTATACCTAATCTAATCTGCGCAACAAGAGTTTTATGCATTTGCTGAACTGACGTCGCGCAAGCTTAAACCAGCTTAGTTTGATAGTGGGGTGGTGACTGCGTCTACCCCAAATCATCTAAAGGCCACTACTCGAAATTTACAGCAATCTTTTAATTTTCTGTACAGAAAATTTTACAGGGGCCTGCACCCCAGAGTGAGTGACCAAGATAAGTTCAACCCTGCTCAATCTAAACTGAAATTAATACTGAAATTAATTAGGTCATTGATCGATAACGATCGCCCATGCATTGGGTGAACAGCAGGCCCTCTCTACAGTGTGGTTATGGTGGGATGGGGAGAGTTGGTGGGCGAAATCGGTGAGACCTTAGCTGTACGGTATTAATTTGAGAAAAGGCGTATTACTCTAAAGATAGGGTATGCAGTTCAGTCTGTAACAGGTTCGTTGAAGAGTTAGGACAAGAGCGCGGTGTTCGCGCATCACTGCAGGCTTTCGGGGTGGATGGACGCATTCAGGCCGAATTCTGCTCATAATCAGGCTCTACCACAAAATTTATGGCGAAGTATGCCCTGCTGATTGGGGTCAGCAGCCACCATCCGCATAGCGTTTTGGCACCTTCTCCCACGGCGAAAAATGATGTAGTCGCCATGGAACAGATGCTGCTGCACCCTGAGATGGGTGGCTTTGCAGAGGTGAAGCTCGTGCTCGACCCAGACCGCATGGCCATGGAGGAAGAAATCGAAGCGTTCTTCCGCAAGTGCGGACGGCAAGATTTGGCGGTGATGTTTTATTCGGGTCGGGGGCTGCAGGATGACCGAGGGCAGTCTTACTTTGCCACAGGGTCTACGCGAGTGTCTGCCGATGGGGAACTGGTTCGCTCTAGTGCGATGCCTGCGGGCTCGGTGCAGGGGTTAATTGGGGGGCGATCGCCCCAGCAACAGGTCATGATTCTAGACTGCGGCTTTAACCGTACCGATGGCGAGCACGCTGTAACTGAACAGGCTGATGCAGAAGCGGCTTGGCTCCGGCAGCAGTTGGCCGCACAGGGGCGTGTGGTGATGCTCGGGGCAGGGGCGATCGCCCCTACGCTAGACCTGTCTCCTTATACTCACTTTGTGGTAGAAGGGGTGACCTCGGGTGCCGCCGCACAGCGAGGAAATGCAGAAGTGTCCATTCGCGACCTGCATGATTATGCCCGTCGCTGCCTTCAAGCCACGCTTCCCGCTGCCCATCCCGAACTGATTGCGCTGCGAGAAGAAGACTACAACATTCGCTTGGCGCGAGTGCCCCAGCATGATCCCCACCAGCGCTACCGAGAGCAGGTTGAGCATTGCTTGCATGAGGGCAGCATTTCGCCCGTGGGGCGGATGATTCTCGATCGCCAAAAGGTCATGTTGGGGCTAGCCCCGGGCGAGGCGCTGGCGATCGAAAATGAGGCCCTGCGCCCCTATCGCGACCACACCGATCGGGTTTCGCGCTATCGCAAGGCTCTGGTGGCGGCGCTGGAGTTGGGCTATCCCCTGGGCGATCGCCTGGTGGCCGAGCTAAAGGAGCTACAAGCCTTACTAAACCTAGACGATGCCGAATTAGAAGCGTTGCAGCAGGCGGTGATGCAGCCCTATGCCGCTCGGCACGATGCCCAGCAGCAGCGGGTGCAGCGCTACGAAGCTGCCTTTCAGCAGGCGATCGCCCTAGAATATCCGCTGTCAGACCGGGCTCGGCAGGCGCTGCACCAGCTTCAGACCTCGCTGAATTTGACAGATGCAAAAATTGCCCCCCTCGAAACACATCTGCTACAGCAAGACCGCACCCAGCGCGAGCACTATCACGCCAATATCCGACGGTTTGAGCAAGCCTGGTTACAGGCGGCGCGGGTCAACCCTCAGCTCACCGACGCCGACCGAGCCTCGCTCGAAAAATTGCAGCATTCTCTCGGCATTCATGCGAGCCATGCCGCTCAAGTGCGGCAGCGGGTGCAGCAACAGCTTCAGGCCGAGCACGCGGATCGACAGCAGCGCCATACCCGCTATGCGGCAGCCTTTCATGCTGAAATTGCCCAGGCCGCCGTGCTGAGCAAACCCGCGCGCGATCGCCTCCAACGCCTCCAGCACGATCTAAATCTCCCAGATGCCG
Source organism: Elainellales cyanobacterium (assembly GCA_041742695.1). Taxonomy (GTDB): domain Bacteria; phylum Cyanobacteriota; class Cyanobacteriia; order Elainellales; family Elainellaceae; genus Kaiparowitsia. Next base: position 11,012 of record JBGTOF010000179.1, read on the forward strand.
CTATCATCCCTCTAGAGGAACGGGCGATCGCCCAGCAGGCAGCAACCCAACAGCACCAAGCCAATTTAGAGCGCTATCGCCGCGCCTGTCTGCGACTGATGCAGGAGGACGACCCCTTGAGTGACAGCAACCAACAGCAGCTCAAACGTTTGCAGGCCGATCTACATCTCACTGATGCCGAAGTCGCGCCAATTTTGCAGCAGCTTCATGCCCAAGCGAAGGCGCAGCACCAGCAATACCAGGATCTCTTAAAGATCTATCAAAGAACTTACAAAGCGGCGATCGCCCAAGAGTTTCCACTAGGCGACTCGACCCGTCAGCGCCTGACCCAAGCCTGGCAAGCTGCTGGGCTGCGTACCGCCGACGTGCAAGCGATTGAATATGCCCTAGAGGGTGATGTTGCCCGCCAGCACGAGGCCAATCAAGACCGTCACCAGCGCTATCAGCGAGCCTATGAAGAAGCCATGAGCATGAACGGGGCGCTGGATGGGGGCGATCGCGATCGCCTGCTGGCGCTAGCCCAAACCCTCGACATCTCCCCCGACACCATTGCCGACATTGAGCAGCAGGTAGAAGAACGCCATCACCCCGTCAACCCAAGCGTACCGGGTGTTCCTAGAGACGCTGCTAGCGCCAACTCATCAGACTCAATAGAGTCTATGATTATGCCGCCACCGCCGCCCGACATTATCTCTGAGCCTGCTCCCCCAATGCGGATCGAAGAGGAGGAGCACTTCGCCTCTGACGACTCTGGTATCGACTACGCCGTGTTGCAGGGCTATCTGCAAGATCAGCAGTGGAAAGCCGCCGACCGAGAAACCCAACGCCTATTGCTGCGGCTCACCCGTCGCGAAAAAGAAGACTGGCTCAGCCCCGACTCGCTCCTGCACATTCCCTGTGCCGACCTCAACACCATTAGCCGCCTATGGGATGACCACAGCAGTGGGCATTTTGGCTTTGCCGCCCAAGAGCGCCTTTACAACAACCTCGATTCGCAGTGGAGTGAGCAAAAGCGCGTGGTGGAGTTTGCCCTGTCGGTGAATTGGATGTTTAAGGCCGCGTCGTTTTATCCCATGTTCCGAGCCTACAATAGCCTCGATTTCAACCTCTCTGCTGCCCACGGGCACCTTCCGGCCTTGTGGTATTGGCGGCTGTCGCCTATGGCCAGCTTAAAGACGGGCTCCCTTGGCTTTCGAGGCGATCGCTCCTATGGTGGAGCCGACATCAAAATGCTCGCCAATCTAATGCAGCGCCTCCGAAACTGCCGAATTTAGGAGATCACATCCGTTCGGGTTAACTCAGGTTGACAGAATTGCGGGGCTCAGACCTTTTGTTTCTGTGCACCGTTCTGCCCCCAGCATTCGAGGCTCGGCTGAGATTATGTAAATGGGGAGGAGGCCGATACAGACGCTTCCATCGCTAATTACCTCGCGCCACACCTCATTTCTGAATACCATCCCCTTGCTCTGATAGGCTGATATCCGGGGCAGCACGTATTCCACAAGCTGCGCTCCCGGCGTCTGCCATCTCATCGCAACCTTAGATTGAATGGGAGAGCGGCTTTTGTAAACGTCTTGCACCGCAAGAGTTTCACAAAATGAGACTTCAAATCAGCGCCTTAAGCGCTACACCACTTCACCGCGGCGGATATGGCCTACAACATGGACGATTTTTCGGCACCCGATTTGGTGTCTCTCAAAAACTCGCTGAAGCAGCGGGGCGTTAAATATGGCGTGCCTAGTTTTGTAGACATCCACGGCATCTCGAAGGGGAAGGCGGTGCCCGTCAACCATTTTGAACAGATGATGCGGGGGTCAGAACTGTTTACGGGATCAGTGCTCGACGGCATGCTGCTGACAGAGTCAGATGAAGACTTAGTCGCAGTACCTGACCCAAACAGCGTCACTATTCTGCCGTGGAATCGAGAAATTGCTTGGTTTGCGAGCGATCTCTATTACAAAGGCGAACCGTTTGAAGCCTGTAGCCGCTCTATTTTGAAACGGGTTATGGGGCAGGCATCGGCCATGGGCTATCGCTTGAATCTGGGGGTTGAAGCAGAATTTTGTGTGCTGAAGCAGGGGGCAGATGGGCGGTTAATGCCCTTGGGCGATCGCCCCCCCCTTTCCAAACCTCGCTACGATCTGCGCGGTCTGCTGGGTAACTATCCCTGGCTAAGCGATTTAATCGAAGCTATGAACGATCTCGATTGGGATGTCTACTCCACAGAGCAAGAAGACGCCAACGGTCAGTTTGAGGTCAATTTTAACTATGCGGATGCGGTGAAAATGAGCGATCGTCTCACCTTTTTTCGCCTCATGATCAACGACATCCTTCAACCGCACGGCTGCTTTGCTACCTTTATGCCCAAGCCCTTTGCCAATCAGTCTGGCAACAGCGCCCACTTCAACCTATCGCTGGTCTCAACCGATGGCGGCGAAAATCTGTTTATGTCTCTGGATGATCCCTACAGCTGCGGCCTATCGAAACTGGGCTATCAGTTCATCGCTGGCATTTTGCGCCATGCGCCGGCCCTTTGTGCGGTGATGGCACCCACCGTCAATAGCTATAAGCGGCTGGTCAGCCAGGGACAAATGGGCCGCTTTACCGGCGCGCCTATCCACATTGGTTATGGCAAAACCAACCGCACAGCTATGTTGCGAGTGCCGCTCGGCGGCGGTCGGGTAGAGTGCCGCTCGGTCGATAGCGCCTGCAATCCCTACCTTAGTGCTGCAATGCTCTTGGCTGCCGGGCTAGAGGGCATTCGCGACCAGCTTGACCCCGGCAAACCCCAGACCCAAAGCCTTGCGACGTATTCCCCCATTCAGCTTCAGCAAGAGAGTATTCAAACCTTGCCTCGCACCCTGGGCGACGCCATTGAGGCCTTTGCCACAGACTCCCTCAGCTATGAGGTCATGGGCGCATCCATGTTTCAATCCTATGTGGACTGCAAAAGCCAGGAATGGGATACCTATCGAAACCAGGTTTCTGACTGGGAAGTGCAGCGCTATCTTCGCTGGTTTTAGTTGAGGCAGCACTAGGAGTCATATCCGGTGAGAATGCGCTGATTTTTGGATCTACAGTTTGGATCTACAGTTGGGGATCTACAGTACAGAGGGCAGAGGGGCTTCTGTGGTGAGGGCTGCATGGTCAATCACGCGGTAAACCTGAGTCGGGTGGTGCTTTCCTGCCAGTGCCATCGGCCCCCACGATTCCACTAGAAAGCGATCGCCCAGCAGCACTAAGGTGTCTTCGGCAATTAAGATGCGGCAGAGATCTACTTGGCGCTCTTTCACGCAGCTTTCTAGCCGCGATGCCGTGTTCACCGCATCGCCAATCACGCCGTACTCCATCCGAGCTTTGCCGCCCAGGCTGCCTACCACCACTGGCCCCGTGAAAATGCCCACCCGCATTTGAACATCAAATAAATCGCGCCGTGCCCAATCTTGATTGAGCTGTTGCAGCCGCTTGCCCATGGCCAATGCGCAAGACACCGCTCGATAGGCATCAGTGACGACCGCTTCAGGCGTCAGGCGAGGCACCGGCACCCCAAATACGGCCAGCAGTCCGTCACCTGTAAACTTGTTAACGATGCCCTGATGACGCTGAATTTCTTGAGTCATGGCTTCGAGATACTCATTCAGCCATTCCAGCAATGCTTCGGGCGGCAGTTGCTCGGCAATTCCGCTAAA
>JBGTOF010000202.1:0-15978 GCA_041742695.1 Elainellales cyanobacterium
AGAAATTGCGTAGAGAGAATCCGCATATTTACTAATTAAGATCGCGCGCTTGATGAGCAGAATGCAAGGCTCTCCGCAGGACTTTACAGACCTGTTCTAAACCTGCCCGCTTTATAAAGTCCTGGTAAGGATTTCAGTCTTAGCTCAGGGGCATGGGGATGCCAGTTTTTCCTAAACACAAACCTCTGAGGGCGGCAGTGGAATTGAGGGGGAGCGACTGAAGAGGAGGCCAATCGAAAATCTGGAAAAGACCTGCGTTAGACAAAAGGCCTCGATATGGTTGCAAGGAATTCACTACGGAGCCCCTATTATCGGTAATCTAGACCATACCTCCCTGTTCAGTATGTGTTCCCATGAAAGAGACCGAGTCTGCTGTGCCACCGCAGGTGCAGTCCACTAGTACCTACGAGTCTGTGGTTCCGTCTACCCCATCGCTAGAGTGCATTGAGCGATCGCTCGATGAGCACCATGTGCGATTTGTGCGGATAGTCTGGTGCGACAACGGGAATGTGCTTCGCAGCAAGGCGTTTCATATCAACGGCTTAAGACAGCGCTTCCACCACGGCATTAGTCTATCTCAAGGGCAGCAGGGCGTGCCGGTTATGGTCGATGCCGTGGCCGAGAACAGCGGCTTAGGGCCAGTGGGCGAAGCTTGGCTCGTGCCCGATTGGAGCACGCTGACCCTGCTGCCTTACGCACCGGGTCATGCGCGAGTGCTGGGGGATATGCAGGTTGGGGGCGAAGCCTGGGCCTTGTGCCCGAGGGCGTTCCTCCGGCGGATGGTGGCGCGTGCGGCTGAGGTGGGGCTCTCCATTCAGGCCGCGTTTGAGCCAGAGTTTTATCTGTTGCAAACAGAGCAGGGGGTGAGAGGCTCTGCGGACAACACCCCGTTTGCCTCGTCCCTATCGATGGATCTCAATTGCCGCGTGGTGGATGACATCGCGGAGGCGCTGCTGCAGCAAGATCTGCCTGTAGAGTGCTACTATCCCGAATCGGGCCCAGGGCAGCATGAGATCTCCATTCGTTATAGCCATGCCCTGCAAGCGGCTGATCGACATGTTGTCTTTCGGGAAACGGTGCGCGGAGTCGCGCTGCAGCATGGACTGCGGGTGTCGTTTTTACCCAAAATTTTTCAGCACCATGCGGGCAGCGGCTGTCACTTGCATACGAGTCTCTGGCGTGACGGTGAAAATCTGACCCCTGGTATTGGGGGAGAGGTGTCGGCGATCGCCCGCCATTGGATTGGGGGCATTCTGCATCACCTGCCCGCACTGATGGCGCTCACGGCACCCAGTGTTAATTCCTACCGCCGATTGCAGCCCAATCTATGGAGCGGTGCCTATCGCTGCTGGGGCTACGACAATCGAGAAGCAGCGGTGCGGGTGCCCACCAACCCTACCCCACCTAGTCCTACTCATTTAGAGTTAAAAACAGTGGATGGCTCGGCCAATCCCTACCTGGCGCTCGGAACAGTGATCGCCGCTGGGCTAGATGGGGTGCTGCTGCAGCGAGAACCGGGTGAGGCGATCGCCGTTAACCCTAGCAGCATGGGCGACCCTGACCGTCACCGCCTGGGCATCGACCGGCTTCCCCAAACCCTGGGTGAGGCGATCGCCCAGTTCAACCAAAACGCTCTCTTGCACGATGCCCTTGGTCTTCCCCTCGCGACGGCCTTTGGCGCTGTCCGAGCAGCCGAGTGGGCCGCGTTGCACGAGTATTCCATCGAGCAGGAAGTAGACCTGTTGCTAGAGCGGTATTCCTAATGAGCCTGAGTTCAGACCCATCCTTGGTGTGACGGGCACCACACGCACGGCACACCGAAGGCTTCAGGTTCCCAACACCCTTCTTACTCTGAGCCGACTAGCGCCAACATTGGGGTTGCTGAGCTGCCACATCCAAACAGTTCCGCGTGCTAGGCTCCGCATAATAGGTGCCCCCGCCGCGCCGCCCATCCGGAAACTCGCCACGCCGGTCAGTATCCTGGGCGATCGCCTGCTGCACCAGCCCCGGCAAAATCACCGCTATCGCAGCCGCCGTCACCAACAGCAGTGACGCCATCGGTGTAATTGAAAGTCGAATAATGAACTGTTTCATAGGTGCGGTAACAAGTGACCCAGCCTAGCTAGTCAGAATGTCTAACTGCCACGCTCCAACCAGTTGTAAAGGCTGCTTCCAAATTAGGGAAGGGGGGTACAACCCCAAACATCCTTAACGATCCGTCTTGGATGTCACCCACCGATACAGCGGTCAGAAATCACGGTCTCGCATTCGCAGCAACTGGAGATGTGCGTGCAGTTACCGTGATAGAAGCAATTCATGAGCGTTCTTTTTAGTTATTCCGCACTCCTCCTGCTATCTAGGCACTCTTCCGCTGCCTTTACACAACTCTCACTATTTAGTGTGGAAATGATTAATTCCACTGCAAACGTCACTGTCGTGAATTGATAGAGCGCTAGTAGGGCGATCGCCCCATTAGGGCCTTACTAGCAGAACCCAAAAATAGGGGGTTGAATAAGCCGCATTTTCAACTCGTCAACCCCCCTGACTTGACGATGAGATCTACCGCAGCCGAGCGGCTGCAATGGCACTTGGAGCGATCGCTCGGCAGTCCTAGACACCATAGTCTTGTGGAACTCTTGCCGTGCGGGGATTCCACAAAACTGTTGATTCTGACGCAGGCCTGGGATCATCTCCCAAACCCACTTAACCCAAACTAAGGTTCTCCGACCCCACTTTGTCGTTGCAGTGCGTGCGGCTTATCCCTGCACCAAAAAGTCCTGTGGACTCAGCCCCGGTGCCCCGTTGAGTGATGCAAACTGGGCGCCTGCCCCAAACCCCGCCCCCTCGCGATTCTCGTTATAGAACAGGTTGCCAGTTCCCTGGCTATATACAATCAATGCACTGCTCTGGGCGGCGGCAGCATCGTTGCCCACCACTGCAAAATCCAGATCCGCAGACAAACCACCCCCAACAGCGCTCTGCAACTGTGAGAATGTGGTTTTGCCAAGCACCAACTTGTCCGTACCCACCTCAAAATCCATTACCCAATCTAGACCCAAGTCCTCGCTTCTAAACGCTCGGCTTGAGGCGAATACAAAGCTATCAGCGCCAACCCCACCAATCAGTACATCATTGCCAGGCCCGCCCACTAGCACATCGTTTCCTGTGCCGCCCATCAGGGTGTCATCACCGACATTGCCATACAGCACATCATTGCCCGAGCCACCCCGCAGCAGGTCATTGCCGCTTAGCCCATCAATCACATCATTGCCTCCTAAGCCGTTGATCACATCGTTTGACAGCGCCAACCCAGTCACGCTGTTGTTGAGATCATTGAGGAAGGTTACTGTGTTGCGATTCCAGATAGAGGTCTGAGTGAAATTGGCGTCAAAAACATCAAAGCTATCTTCAAACGTAGTCTCATTATCAAAAATAATGTTGCCCAAATCAACGCTAGCGCCCGTATTGCGGCGCAGGTTTTCGAGCAGCTCAAGCTGGAAGCTTTTCAATACAACAGTTGTGTCAGCCACTCCGTCAAAGGTGATGTGCAGGTCTGCGCCAATTTGCCTTAGGCGCATGTTGCGTGCCACCAGCCCATCGCCCTGAAAGCGAATCGTATCTATCTCTGCCAGAACCGGTGCTAAAGGCCGCGCACCGCGACCTATTCCCCCAAAGTCGGCAATTGTTGTAAGTCCGCTACCTGCGGTCACATCAAAGATGAACTGACCCCCTTGGCCTGAAAGCTGAATCGGCTCGCTAGGTTCATCGTCGTTAAGGATAGTGATGGTGGCGGCGGTATCGCCCAGTTCTGCATTTGTTGCAGCGGTTAGGCGCAGGTTGAAGGTTTCATCAGGTTCCACCAGCAGGTCGCCTACCACCTCTACCGTGAGGATTTGGCTGAGGGGATCGCTTGGGAGGAAGGTGAGCGTACCCGATATCGGGAGATAGTCATTATCCCCAACGGTGGCGGTGCCGTCTTCAGTAGTGAAGGAGATTGTAACCGGTTCAGTAGTGGCTTCTGACAGCGTTACCGTAAAGTTGAGTAATGTCGTACCGCCGTCGCCCTCGATCACCTCGGCCATTAGCGGCGAGAGAGAGACCGTCGGAACGACAGGGATAATGTCTTCATCGTCATTGAGGATGGTGATAGTAGCGGTAGTATCGCCCAGTTCTGCATTTGTTGCAGCGGTTAGGCGCAGGTTGAAGGTTTCATCAGGTTCCACCAGCAGGTCGCCTACCACCTCTACCGTGAGGGTTTGGCTAAGGGGATCGCCTGGCAGGAAGGTAAGCGTACCCGATATCGGGAGATAGTCGTTATCCCCAACGGTAGCGGTGCCATCTTCAGTAGTGAAGGAGACTGTAACCGGTTCGGTAGTGGCTTCTGACAGCGTTACCGTAAAGTTGAGTGATGTCGTACCGCCGTCGCCCTCGAGCACCTCGGCTGTTAATGGCGAGAGAGAGACCGTCGGAACAACGGGGATAATGTCTTCATCGTCGTTGAGGATGATAGCTTCTGCGATGGTGTTTCCGGCGATCGCCCCCGATATCTCTGAAAGCTGCACCGTGAATCGCTCATCGGGCTCGACTTGAGTATCCCCAACAACGAGCACCGTAATCTCCTGCGTCACCTCGCCAGGGCCAAAGGTTAGCGTGCCCGACGTAGGAACGTAGTCATTATCGGCAGCCGTTGCGGTACCATCTACGGTGGTGTAGAACACGGTAACCGGCTCTGTGCTGGGGTTCGACAAGCCCACCTGAAAGACGAATGGGGTTGCTCCCACATCGCCTTCTGGCGAGCTCAGCGTCAGCGGCGAAATTGAAACCGTAGGCACCGGGTCATCATTCACAATGGTGAACGTTGTCGTGGTTTGGCTGCCTAGGGTTGCCCCGCCGGCGGGGTTTTGCAATGCCAACCCAATTGTCTTGTCCGGTTCAAACACAGTATTGCCCACAATGGGCAATACCACCGATTGCAGCGTTTCACCATCCTCAAAGGTAAGCGTGAGGGGCAATGTGTTGACAAAATCATCACCGGGCGTAGCGCTACCTCTCGGCACATACACCACCTCTACCGTCACAATGCCATCGCTACCGCCGACGCGCTCTAGGGTGGCCACCACCACTGGCTGAACCCCATCGTTCCCTTCTGGGGCGCTAAACGTGGAGCTGAGAAAGGCGATCGCCCCCGGTTGAGTTAGCCGTTGCAGCTCGACTGCGCCAACATCCACCAAATCTCGGGCAATCCGATTAAACCCAGTGCCGCGCTGATCGGTCGTGGCGCCGGGTGGCACATTGGCATTTAGCCCTCCATCTACCGCTGGGTTCGTCAGGCTATCGACGAGCGTGTGAGTAGGAGTACGTCCGCCATTGTTGCTCAGCGGCCCAATCACCTCGTTGATATTGCCTATGAATCGTTCGTCAGCACTAAAGGCACCGGCCGCAGTGCCGCTGCCCACCAGATTGCCACCTCTATTCACAATGGAATTCACTGCACCTATCACGATATCTAGATCGGAATTGGTGTTGCCTGCCACTAGGCTATTGCCCACTGCCGTGCTTACATTGGCATTGCCCACCGTTGCAATGCCGCTACCGTTGCCCATCGACGAAGTGTTGGACGTCACCGTGCTGTTGGTTAGCACCAAGTCGCTGCCGTTAAAGATGCCGCCCCCCAAATTCGCGAGGTTGCCGCTAATCGTGCTGTTGCGGACGACCATATCGCCTGAATTTTGGATGCCACCCCCATTAATTGCAGAGTTGTTATTGAGAGTGCTGTTGGTGAGCGTTAGGGTGCCGACGTTGAAGATGCCGCCACCATTAACGGCAGCTTGGTTGCCCACAATATGCGCATCGCTGATCTCTAGCGTTCCCAGGTTAAACACAGCACCGCCATTTGAGCCATTGCCTCTGGTAATGGTGAGGTTGCTGAGTTCAGCGCGAGTTGCCGATTCAATCCGAAAAATCCCGTCATTATTGTTGCCATCAACAATGACGGGAGCTGATGTCGGGCCTACAATCGCAGTTGTAGCGCTGTCTGTCAGAGTGATAATGCCCTGCGTCAGCGTAATGGTGTCGGGAGTATCGTCCTCAAATACTGGGCCACTAAACAGAATCAGATCTGCCCCAGGATTGGCATTCGCTTGCTGAATAGCAGCACGCAGAGAGCCAGACCCGCTGTCGTTGGTGTTCGTAACAAGAAAGGTAGCCATTGAGGATTTAGGAAGGCAATATAAAGGACAGGGAACTAAACAGACTGACTCAGGCAGTACGCACAGCACTATCAACTGATAATGGAGCGCAATAAAGTGACTATCCGCAATATTCTGATTGAGTTTCTAATGGCTCTATCTACTGATATAACGGTTGAGTTTTAAGGCAAGTTTCTAATCACTCAATATTCACTCGCCATCCATGACACCGATGCTGGGCTGATGAGTACATCCCAGTTTTGTGAGGTATCTCTTATCCTCCAACCCCTTCTCCAACAAGGGAAGAAGAGGTTTGGGGAATAGGGAGAAAAGGTTTGTCGTTAACCCGATAAAAAAGGATATAGGGGGCGATCGCCCTTTGCTCCGTTAATCAAGCAGACGAGCCCAGGCATAGCAGAATCAGAGACACTGGTGCTGGGATCGCCCTATAACCCTGAGAACAACAGTCAAATACGTATTAGAGATACAGAAATTGTGTAGATGCCAAAGCCTATCTGCCTACTTCTATATCCACAGCATTAACGCTATGACCGGAGCAGGTTTAGATCAGCTTCAGATAAGATTTGTGTCACGCTCATAACGAAACAAAACAGAAAAAGCCTATTTGCTAATGCGTTAGACCTTTCAACCAAGCAACTTAGGTAGCAAGTTAAAGACGCAGCTCCAGGTTTACATCAACACCCCTTGCTTGCGTAAGTTCACTTAGGTATGTGATACCAAACTTGCCGAGGCTATACGCATTTTTGATATTTTCTTCACGCAATCTTTATTTTGAGATAAATGCTCTGTATAGCTTTACTGAGTTGCTAGAGGAAAACTCTCACTCCCTGCATCGGAAGTCTATCCCACAGCTCTAAAACCCTCAGAAATTTCCAACGTGAGTCAGATAACCAGATGCATCCTTCTCCCCTCAGGATTCCTTTCGTGGGATACCTCGATTAGGAGGGGGGTTCCGCTGCCGCAGCGACATCTGCGTCATCTTTGCCCTGCATTTCCTTTAGGTCAAACAGCCCAATCATCACACCGGCAATCGGAATGGACAAAAACACACCCACCAGTCCGGCCACCCGCGCCCCCACCAGCAGTGCAAAAAACATAACGACTGGATTGATATTGAGCGATCCCTGCATAATGCGGGGCAGCAGCAAGTTTTCTTCTATCTGCTGCAGCACAATGCATACCGCAATCACTTGGACGCTGAATATAATCCCTTGGGGCAGCAAAATTAGCCCAGCCAGCGTAATGCCCAAGGTCGCCCCAATGCCGGGGATCAGGTCAAATAGCCCGACAATGACTGCCAGTACTAAGGGAAACGGCACCTGCAGCAGCAAAAAAATGGTTAACGCTGACAGCCCAAAAAAGATGGAGAGCAGCAATCGTCCCCAAAAGAAGCCTAAGAAATTTTGCTGAATGGCGATCGCCACACGTTCTCGATAGGCTTCGGGAAACACGCGCAGCAGTAGCCGCCACAGCCGCTGCCCATCTAGCAACATAAAAAAGGCAATCACGGCGATAAAGACCAAATTCACCAGATTGCTGGCGACGCTTTGCACTGCACCCAGCCCCACCGCAATGCCTGCTAGCACTTGATCCCGCACTTGTTCTTCAATGGTGCTTAGGTCAATATCAACATTCCACCGTTCAAACAACTCTTGCAGCCCATCAATCACAGATACGCCTATTTCAGCCAGCCCCGAAGATTCTGCATCTAACTCTTGCGCCTGTGACAGCAACGCCAGCCCAAATGTTGCAACCAGACCAATGACCACTAAAAGCGTGATCCCGGAAACGGTCAGCACCGCTGCGCCATGGGGCATAAATCGCGTCAGCCACCGGACGGGGTAGTGCAACAGAAACGCCAACACCGCTGCAAAAATAAAAATAATCAACACGGATGCGAAGTAGGCCAGCACTTGAGTCACAGCCCATGCCAGCACTGCCAGCAGCACATAGCGAACCAGCTTCGAATTATCTAGATGATTCCAAATCTGTTGGACCTTCGACTCATTCATGGGGATGGGAAAGAGGGCTGTTGCGAGTCCACTTACTATAGCGCTCGCGGGCTGGCCAATTTCGCACAGCGTGATTTATGTAGATCAACACCGGCATCACTCTACATTACTAGTACTCAATAGGGTTCAGGGTTCACGGTCTCAGGTTTAAGGCAAGCCACGAACCGCATACCTTAAACCTGAATCCCCCCAGACTTATCACCTTTTATATGCAGATTATTAGGGCATTGCTATTGGTTATGACACGCGGTCGAGAGAAGCTCAACCCCCCAATTTGGGATGAGGCCCTATCCCTAAAGCCAGTCTGATGTCTTCCTAGAGATAGGTGCATTGCACTGGTTAGCTTGTTAGCCTTCAACCAGATAATTTTTGTGCAGTTTGAGGGAATGTGTTGCAGCCATCCACACGATGGACGTCAATCCGCCGACAATGTATCCAATCCGAATCGTGCTTAACAGGTCGAGCCAAGGATGCTTGTCTAAATAGGCGACGGCAAAGCAGTGAATAGTGCTACTGAAATAGTGCTAGCGAAGAGTTGAATTGACATGAGGCAACGCGATTTATGAAAGGACTGAAGGGCAAAACCGCGCTGGTGACTGGCGCTACGTCGGGCATTGGGCAGGCGATCGCCATTCGACTCGCTGAAGAAGGGTGCAACGTGGCGATCAACTATCGGGGCGACCCAGAAAAAGCAGAAGACACGCTAGAGCAGGCCATGAAGCGCGCCTGTGATGGCATTGAAGCCTGTGGTGTGACGGCGTTTCCGGTTCAGGGCGATGTCTCTCAGGAGAGCGACATTGTGGCAATGGTGCAGGCTGTCGTAGACAAGTTTGGCAGCGTTGACATTCTGATTAACAACGCCGGGGTGCAAGCCGAGGTTCCCTCCCATGAGCTAGATGCCGATGAGGTTGATCGCGTGTTGGGCATTAACCTGCGCGGTTCGTTTCTCTGCGCCCGCGAAACCATCAAGCATCTGCTGGCGCAGCAGCGCTCGGGGGTTATTATCAACGTCTCTAGTGTGCATGAGCGTATTCCCCGTCCTCGCTATGTGACCTATGCTATGAGTAAGTTTGGCATGCAGGGCATGACCCAGACGTTAGCGTTGGAGTATGCCGATCGTGGCATTCGGGTGAATGCGATCGCCCCGGGGGCTACGGTTACCCCCATCAACGACGCTTGGACGGAAGACCCCGAGAAGCAGGCAGAAGTCGAAAGCCACATCCCTATGGGGCGAGCGGGCACCTCAGAAGAGATGGCGTCGGCAGTAGTGTTTTTGGCATCAGACGATGCGTCCTACGTGACCGGGCAAACGCTGTTTATTGACGGCGGTCTAACGCTTTACGCCGACTTTCAAGAGCCTTGGTCGGCATAGCGCTATTCCAGCAATTCTCGTCTCTCCATTGTTCTGAATTGTTCTAGATCTCGATCGCCATGCCCGCAAAATCTGCCCGTCCCTCTGGCCTACCCCGCTCATCCAAACGTGCCAAACCTCGCCCTCAACGACGGTCTAATCTGCTGGGTTGGTTGTTGGGGAGTACGGCCATTGCGCTCCTGCTGCCGGTGGGGATGTTGTATCTACGTGGGGCATTCCGCGAAACGGTGGTTTACGATTTGACGGGTGTGCCTGCGGTCGATGATTCTCGGTTTCCCATGACTGTGATGGGGTTGGCCGATGCGATGCCCACGGCAGGCGCAATGACTGGGTTTTGGATAGAGGCTAACGCGATTTATGCAGCGCGGAATGACGCGATCGCCCGAGCACAACAGTCCATTCAGTACGAAACTTACTACATGACGCCAGGTCGCCGTGCCGATGACTTTGCCGCAGCGCTGGCAGAGCGATCGCAAGCGGGCGTATCGGTACAGATGCTGGTAGATGCCTATGGCACCCAAGATATGCCAGACGACTATTGGCAACGGTTGCGGGATGCAGGTGTAGAGGTGCGCTTTTTCCGTGAATTTGACTGGAAAGCCCCTACAGACTATAACTCGCGAACCCATCGCAAGCTGCTGATTCTAGATGGGCAGCAGATTCTCCTAGGGGGAGCCGGGGTGTCAGATCAGTGGGATGGTGACCCTGAGATTGATGACGTGGCCCCGTGGCTAGATTTTGAAGTGAGCTATGAAGGGGCGATCGCCCGCTTGCTTCAGGGACAGTTTTGGCAAAACTGGGCCTATGAGGGGGGCACTGTGGATGTGTCTGACGTGTGGATGCCAGAGTCACTCGATTCCGCAGAACCTTTCGTAAATCCGTTTGTGGATCCATCTGCCCAATCTTCTGCTGAGGATAATGCTGATGCGACTTCGCCTGATGCTCTCAATCAAAGTAACCTCAATGCAGAGGATGCAGCAGGTGACGCTGAGTTAGATGCAGCTGCTAATTCCGAAAATCCTGAATTAGCAGCTTCTCTCAATACGCCTACTAATGCTGATGTGGATAACCCAACTAATGGTGCAGTGGATGAGTCGGGGGACACATCAGCAGATGCTTCTAATGATAATCCCAGCAATTCCATAACCCCGCTTTACATTACCGATAACACCTCCACGTTGAATGAATCGACAGTGCGGCTGCTGGCGCTAACGCACATGACTGCGGCCAATGAACGGCTGTGGCTCGGTAGTCCATATTTTGTGCCCGATGCTAGCACTCGTGAGGCATTGACAGCTGCGCGTGAACGGGGTGTAGATGTGCGAGTGCTCACCATGAGTGACAAAAATGACAAGCCGCTGGTGCACTATGCCTCGCGCGAGCTCTATGGCGATTTGCTGGCGGCAGGCGTCACCATTTGCGAATATCAACCCAGCATGATGCATGCCAAAATGACCCTGGTGGATGACGGTTGGGTCAGCACCGGCAGCGCTAACTTTGACCCCCGCAGCTACTTCCACAATGATGAGCTGAACGTGTCTACCGCTCATCCCCAGTTGGTGGCATCGTTAGAGCAGTTTTTTGTCGATGCGCAAGAGCAAAGCAATTGCCCCAGCTATGACGAATGGCGTGGGCGATCGCCCTGGGAACGTATTCAAGGACGACTAGCGCTGGTGTTTAGGGATTTGATGTAGGGACTGCGAGCATGTTCTTACGTATACAACGTTCATTCAGAGGGTTTACTAAGTCTCAATTACAGCATTGCAGGAAGTTTCATTAAATTCCACATGTCTTATTGAGAGCTTATCGAAAGATTGCAGTCATAGGTCAAAGCGTATAATGTTGCGTGATCGTCATCGCAATTATTTATTTCAGTCTAGGATTGCTGCATTGGTTCATTTTCGAATTCATTAATAGTGAGATTCAAATAATAACTGGGTGAAGGGATTGCTGCGCTTTTACTCCACCTAGTCATTCATTCACTCATCATTTATTCATCACTCATTCACTCATCACTCATTCACCTGTCGCTATTGAGGAAAGGTCATGACTGCAGAAGAGAAACGCCTAGCAGAAGATCGCGATCGCACATCCTATTGGAAACGCTGGGGGCCTTACCTCAGCGAGCGCCAGTGGGGCACCGTTCGCGAAGACTACAGCGCCGACGGGTCTGCGTGGGACTACTTTCCCCACGACCATGCGCGATCGCGCGCCTATCGTTGGGGCGAAGACGGCATCATGGGCTTTTCGGATAATCATCAGCGCATGTGTTTTGCGATCGCCCTGTGGAACGAGCAAGACCCCATTCTGAAAGAGCGCATCTTTGGGCTAACGGGGCCGCAAGGCAACCACGGCGAAGACGTCAAAGACTATTACTTTTATCTTGACAATACCCCCAGCCACGCCTATATGAAGGGACTTTACAAGTATCCCCAGGCGGCGTTTCCCTACGATGAGCTGATTCAGCAGAATCAGCAGCGGGGGTTTCATGACCCAGAGTATGAACTGATCGACACGGGTGTATTTGACCAAAACGCCTACTTTGATGTGCTAGTGGAATACGCCAAGCACACCGACGAAGACATGCTCATCAGCATCCACGTCACCAACCACGGCGAGCAGCCCAAACCGCTGCATCTGCTGCCCACACTATGGTTTCGCAACACCTGGTCGTGGGATGAGGACAGCGAGAAACCGCTAATGCGAGAAGCTCCGGGCCACGGCGGATCTGTGGTGCAGACTAGCCATGAAAAATTGGGCGATCGCTGGCTGTATTGTGACTCTACGCATCTCAGCGAGCTGCTGTTTACCGAAAACGAAACCAACAGCGATCGCCTGTTTGGCACGCCCAACGCCAGTCCCTACGTTAAGGACGGCATCCATAACTATGTGGTGATGGGTAAATCCGACGCGATTAACCCCGATCGCCAGGGCACCAAGGTCTCGTCCCACTATCGCCTGACACTGCAACCGGGCGAAACCCAAACCATTCGACTGCGGTTTTCCGACCAGCCCCCCGAATCCCTCGATGCTCTGGGTGACAACTTCGCCGCCACCGTGCAGCAGCGGAAACAGGAGGCCGACGAGTTCTACAGCCGGTTCTGCCATCCCGATGCTGAACTGCTAGATATTCAGCGGCAGGCCTTTGCGGGGCTGCTGTGGACCAAGCAGTATTACCACTATGTGATCGAAGACTGGCTCACGGGCGACCCCAATCAGCCTGAACCCCATCGAACCTATCAGCGCAATGCCGAATGGCGTCATTTATTCAACGATGACATTATTTCCATGCCAGACAAGTGGGAATTCCCGTGGTATGCCGTGTGGGATCTGGCGTTTCACGTGGTTCCCCTAGCGATGCTCGACCCCGATTTTGCCAAGCGGCAAATGGATCGCTTTACCCGCGAGTGGTATATGCATCCCAATGGGCAAATTCCAGCCTATGAGTGGCATTTTAGCGATGTGAATCCGCCCGTTCATGCCTGGGGCACGCTGCGGGTCTATCAGATTGAGCAAGCGCTGTATGGCCGCACCGATACCCTCTATCTAGAGCGGGTGTTTCAAAAGCTATTAGTGAACTTTACCTGGTGGGTCAACCGCAAAGATAACAACGACAACAACCTGTTTCAGGGTGGCTTCTTGGGGTTGGATAACATTGGCATCTTCGACCGCAGCGCCGAGCTGCCGACGGGCGGCTATATGGAGCAGTCAGACGGCACAAGCTGGATGGGGATGTATTGCCTGAATATGCTGGCGATCGCCCTCGAACTGGCGAAGACCAACCCCGCCTATGAAGACATTGCCAGCAAGTTCTTTGAGCACTTCCTCTACATTGCAGAGGCAATGAACTACACCGGCGATGTGTGCCTGTGGGATAGCACCGATGAGTTTTTCTATGATGTGCTGCATACCCCCCAGGGCGATCGCCACCACATGAAGGTGCGGTCGATGGTGGGGCTGGTGCCGCTGTTTGCCGTGGAAGTTTTGAAGCCCGAGGTGCTGGAGCAATTCCCCGACTTCAAACGCCGGTTTGAGTGGTTTGTGGATAACCGTCCCCAATTGCAGAAAAATATTGCTTCCCTCTGCGAAACATCCGATAACCCCAACCGTCTGCTGGCGATCGCCTCTCCCGAAAAGCTGCGCGCCATCCTCACAACTATGCTGGATGAGAACGAATTCTTCAGTCCCTATGGCATCCGCTCTCTGTCGCGCTACCATGCCGAGCATCCCTACACTTTTTATGTAGATGGCGAGGAGCATCGGGTAGCCTACGAAGCGGCAGAATCTACCAGCGGCATGTTTGGCGGCAACTCCAACTGGCGCGGCCCCATCTGGTTCCCCATGAATTTTCTGCTGATTGAGTCACTGCAGCGCTTTCACCAATACCTGGGCGATGACTTTACGGTAGAGTGCCCCACGGGTTCAGGCCGCTGGGTGACGCTCAAGCAGGTGGCGGCAGACATCGCCGATCGGCTGACTTCTATCTTTCAGCGCGAGGGTGAATCGCAAGAGGGCGCCGGACGCCGCCCCATCCACGGCAACTAGACCCGCTTTCAGCAAGACCCCAACTGGCGCGACCTGATGCTGTTTTACGAATACATCAACGGCGATACGGGCGCGGGGCTGGGGGCAAATCACCAAACCGGCTGGACGGGGCTTGTGTCTACCCTGATCTATGAAAATTCCACAAGCAAAGAGATGCGCAATCCGGGTGAGTCATGATGGGGCGATGTCGGTGGCCTCGCCATCGTCATCGCTATGACCGTGGCATGAGGCGGGCTCCATGATCCATGGACTTTTCTTAAGGAAACTGTGAGGTTGGGGGCGATCGCCCCTAATTCGCCCTATTTTGATATCGTCTGCCCTAACCGCGCCTTCTGTAGGAGGCATGCCGGGGTAGACAACCCCCTGAGCGTTCTGCGCTCTTATCTAAAGGAGTTACACCATGCCAATTCGAGTTGCCATCAATGGCTTTGGGCGTATCGGTCGCCTCGTCTTCCGCTCTAGTGTCAACAACCCCAACATCGAATACGTTGGCATTAACGACCTGGTGCCCCCTGATAGTCTTGCGTATCTGCTGAAATACGACACCACTCACGGGCGCTATGACGGCACCGTTGAAGCGCGGGAAGATGGCATTGTTGTGGATGGGCATTTTGTGCCCTGCTGCGCCGTTCGCAATCCCGAAGAGCTGCCCTGGGAAAAGCTCAACGTTGACTATGTGGTGGAATGCACCGGCTTTTTTACCGACTATGAGGGCGCGTCTAAGCACATCACCGCTGGAGCCAAGCGCGTCGTCATCTCGGCTCCCACCAAAGATCCGGCTAAGGTGCGGACGATGGTGATGGGGGTTAACCATGAAGACTTTGACCCCGCCACGGATACGGTTGTGTCTAACGCCAGCTGCACCACTAACTGCCTGGCCCCCATCGCCAAGGTCATCAACGAAACCTTTGGACTGACCGAAGGCCTGATGACCACGGTGCATTCTGCCACGGCAACCCAGCCCACCGTCGATGGCCCCAGCAAAAAAGACTGGCGCGGCGGGCGAGCTGCGTCCCAAAACATTATTCCGGCCTCGACGGGGGCGGCAAAGGCGGTTACGCTGGTGCTCCCCGACCTCAAGGGCAAGCTGACGGGCATGGCCTTTCGCGTGCCCACGTTGAATGTATCGGCAGTCGATTTGACGTTCAAAACCGAAAAGAGCACCAGCTATGCCGACATCTGTGAGGCCATGAAGCACGCCTCAGAGCACGACCTCAGCGGCATTTTGGGCTATACCGACGAAGCGGTGGTGTCGTCTGACTTTATCACCGACCCGCGCTCCAGCATTTTTGATGCGGGCGCAGGTATTGAGCTAAACCCAAACTTTTTTAAGGTTGTGTCTTGGTATGACAATGAGTGGGGCTATTCTTCTCGGGTGGTGGATCTGATGATTGCCATGGCGAAAAAGGATGGCATTTTGAGCTAGACTCCGGTACCTCTCCCCGACTCTTGGTTCACACGCAGGAGAAACTCCTATCGCAATCATTAGGCGAGTGATCTTATCGTCATAGAACCCTTGAACGGCAGGGGTTCTATGACGATAGAAGTCAAGCCTGCGCTTCACGCCCGATAGGGGAAACAGCGTCTGTCTATGACGGTGCCGACCCTAAGACGGGGGCAGCCCGCGCGATGGTGAGGGCGATCGCACCAACACCGTCATATACTGCCCATCCGCAAATGGCGCAGGAATAATCGGCGTAAACTGCGCCCGATCTGTCGCCACCTTTTTCACATACAGCTCGTTTATCAGATGGATCACCTGGTCACGTGTGCCGATGATCCAAATCTGCGCATTACTCTCGCCCTGGTGCGATCGCACCAGCGCCTTAATCTCAGAACT
>JBGTOF010000208.1:0-8972 GCA_041742695.1 Elainellales cyanobacterium
ACTCCAACCCACTATGCTCAACGGTGGCATCCATCAGGGTGCGAACCGTGCGGACAATTGGAGCGACCTCGTGGGGGAGGGTGCCGCCGTTGGTGTCGCAGAGGACTAGCCATTCTGCCCCAGCGGCGATCGCCACCTCCAACGTTTTCAGCGCATAGTCAGGATTCGCTCTATACCCATCAAACCAATGTTCGGCATCGTAGATCACCCGCCGACCCTGCTCGCGAAAAAAGCGCAGCGTGTCGCCAATCATGGCTAAATTTTCGTCCAGCGTCGTCTTGAGTCCTTCTGTCACATGCAGATCCCACGACTTGCCAAACACCGTCACCCAGCGCGTACCTGCTGACAAAATAGGCCGCAGCATGGGGTCATCTTCCGCTGTGCGACCGGGGCGGCGGGTGCTGCAAAATGCCACCACCTCAGCTTGGCTCAGGGGTTGCTCATTAAGCTGCCAAAAAAACTGCACATCCTTGGGATTAGCCCCCGGCCAGCCGCCCTCAATAAACGGCACCCCCAGCCGATCGAGTTGGTGAGCAATGCGAAGCTTGTCTTCGAGAGACAGGGAAAGCCCCTCCATTTGGGCTCCGTCGCGCAGAGTCGTGTCATAGATCCAAATCGGGGCGGCAGCAGAATGGGTCATGGCACGCAGGTATGAGAATTTCCCAATTGTAGCGAGGTGTCAGCCGCCATATCCCGTTCCTGCGGAGTTGTAACGCAACCCACCGTTGATCGGGCGATCGCCCCATCCGCTTTTGGGTGAAGAGCTGAGATCACGCGTTAGCATGAAAGCATATGCGGCCTAATTTCTAGCGTTTTTTGAGCCAGTTCATGCCTATTATTTCTGCCCAAGGCAACACAATTGAATGCGCTACAGGGGCCAGCTTACGACGGGCGCTGTTGCAGGCAGGTGTGACGCTGCACAATGGGCAATCGACGCTAGTTAACTGCCGTGGGTTAGGAACCTGTGGCACCTGTGCGGTGGCAATTGAGGGTGCCGCATTTGCACCCAATTGGAAGGAACACGCGCGGCTCTCGCTGCCGCCCCACTCGCTTACACACTCCCGCCGACTCGCCTGCCAGACACACATGTTGGGTGATGTGCAGGTCGTTAAATACGAGGGCTTTTGGGGACAGGGTGAGGCCGTGCAGTGGTCACCGTGACCGGGGCAACGTTGGCCCTAAGCCACCCTACGCCTGTCGGCCATCCGTCAGCCATTGGATAGAAATTGGGTAAAACTGGGGGCGATCGCCCGCTCAAACCCCCATCATCTGCTGGAATTAGATGCGCAAGCAGGGCTATTTGCGCGATGATGTGAAAGGGTAGACCGACGGAGGCTTAGGATGGGTGGACTTCCAGAAATCATCGGCTTTTTCATCGTCTTTGGGGTGTTGGCCGCACTGATTGGCATTCTCACCACGGGCGCCATGCGGTTGATTAGCCTCATCGTGCTAACCGCACTTACACTCATTATGGTAGGTACCCCTGACTTTCGAGCTCGGTTAGGGAATGTTCCTATCCTGAATCGTATTTTTACCACAAACCAGACGCCAACCACGCAAGCGCCCGCTACCCAAGCGCCGACAACGACGACATTTCCTCGCGAACCCCAGGTGAACGGAACCCCTAGCCCGGGTGGTATTCCGCCCACTACGCCTAGCGGAGGGGTGCCGCCCACGGGCACAGGCGGGTCTGCGGGCACAGCGCCAAGCCAAACTCGCCCGACTCCGGTGCCGGCTCGCTGGTAGGCCGTTGCCTCTTCCCTGATGGGATACTTGCTATCACGCCCGTGCCATTATGCCTTTTACAGACGATATTTTAATTATTGGCGGCGGCATTGTAGGGTTGGCGATCGCCACCGAACTCAAGCTAAGGGGCGCATCCGTCACCGTCCTTAGCCGAGACTTTGAGCAAGCTGCCACCCATGCTGCAGCTGGAATGTTAGCTCCCCATGCCGAGGTGTTTGCGTCGGGTGCAATGCAAGACCTCTGCCTGCGCAGTCGTGCCCTCTATGGCGACTGGGTCGCAAAGCTCGAAGACCTCAGCGGCGAGTCAGCAGGCTATTGGCCCTGCGGCATTTTGGCACCCACCTTCGCTCCCGTGGAGAAAAGCTCTAACTCTGGCCTGCCTCATCTGGCGAATGCGCAGCATCAATCATCGGCCTCTAATCCATTCAATTCACTCGATGCGCTGGAGCGCTCTACAACTAGCCCCCCCAATGGGGAAGCCACATCCCCCACTGGAGCCCTATGGCTGAGTGCAGAGGCGATGCACCAAGCACAGCCGGGTCTAAGCAACGCCATAACGGGCGGCTGGTGGTATCCCGAAGATGGGCAAGTGGATAACCGGGCGTTAGCAGTGGCACTGCGGGCCGCAGCCAGTGCCGCAGGCGTGGTCATTCGCGATGGCGTTGCAGTGACAGGGCTAGAACAGCAGAGCGGGGCATTCCACGGCGGCATCTCGCAGAAAATTACCCGCCTCAAAACCAGCGAAGGCGATTGGCAGGCCGATCATTACGTCTTAGCGACCGGAGCCTGGACTTCAGACCTGCTGCCCATTCCCGTTACGCCCCGCAAAGGTCAAATGCTGTCGGTGACAGTTCCCCCCGGCTATGCCCACGGGTTGCCGCTGCAGCGGGTGCTGTTTGGCGACGATGTGTATATTGTGCCGCGGCGCGACGGGCGTATTGTGGTTGGGGCCACCAGTGAAGCGGTTGGATTTACTCCCGGCAACACCCCAGCGGGCTTGGGTGCATTGCTGCAGGCCACGATTCGCCTATGCCCTGGCTTGGCAGAATTTCCGATGCAAGAGCGCTGGTGGGGCTTTCGTCCAGCCACCCCCGATGAGTTGCCAATTTTGGGCAGCAGCCCTTGCAATAATCTAAGTTTGGCAGTGGGGCACCACCGCAACGGTATCTTGTTGGCTCCCATTACGGCGCAGCTCTTGGCCGATCAAGTCTTGAGGCAGTCATCTGCACCGTCTGAGAGAGAATCTCCTGAGGCTCTGCTCTCAGCCTTTTCTTGGCAGCGCTTTGTCCATTCCCCAACGCCACCCACTGCTGCGTCGATCTCGTCACAATGTCTTCCGTCTGAGTTTTCTTCATCAACGTCTTCGTCAACGCCTACCATGCTGCACTATCCCACTCCTGTTGATACGGTTCAGCCCGCTGAATCTTCTACATCCGCACTCCCTGAGGATGAACCTCTCACCATTGCGGGCCGCACCTTCCGGTCTCGTCTTATGACAGGCACGGGCAAATACACCAACTTCGATACGATGCGCCAGAGCGTTAGTGCCAGCGGCTGCGAAATTGTGACGGTAGCGGTGCGTCGGGTACAAACCAAAGCACCTGGACATGAAGGCCTCGCCGAAGCGCTGGACTGGTCGAAGATTTGGATGTTGCCCAATACCGCAGGCTGCAAAACGGCAGAAGAAGCGGTGCGGGTGGCGCGGTTGGGGCGTGAGATGGCGAAGCTACTGGGTCAAGAAGACAACAATTTCGTAAAGCTGGAAGTGATTCCCGATGCGAAGTATCTGCTGCCCGACCCCATTGGCACACTTCAAGCTGCTGAGCAATTGGTGAAAGAGGGGTTTGCGGTATTGCCCTATATCAACGCTGACCCCTTGCTGGCGAAGCGGCTAGAAGAGGCTGGCTGCGCCACTGTGATGCCGCTAGGGTCGCCCATTGGCTCAGGGCAAGGCATTCAAAATGAGGCGAATATCCGCATTATTGTGGAAACGTCTCGGGTGCCAGTGGTGGTGGATGCGGGCATCGGCTCCCCGAGTGAAGCCGCCTACGCAATGGAGCTGGGTGCTTCAGCGTTGCTCATTAATACGGCGATCGCCCAGGCAAAGAATCCAGTTGCAATGGGGCGGGCGATGGGATTGGCAACGGTGGCTGGACGGCTGGCGTATTTGGCAGGGCGCATCCCGATTCAGACTATGGCCAGTGCAAGCTCGCCCCTTACCGGCACGATTACCAGCTAGCTCCCGATCCGGTTCTAGAGATATTGCAACCGATAGGTTGATTAGGCCAATGGTTGTTGTAAGCCTTCTGCCATGCAGGGATCTCACAATAAATTAACATTCAAATTAGCGCGTCAATTGCAATATCTCGTGCAATTAAGTCGCCTTTGCCGTCATGGGATTTGTGCGGAAGGTGACATTGACCCCTTCCTGCGACTGTTCTAACACCAGCATGGGAGTTGGCTTCGCCTTTTGATCCCAGTGGATATAGGCAATCCGTCCCTGAATAGTAGGCTGCCAGTTTTCGTTTTCTTCGGCATCCTGACTCATAAACTTCTCCAGACATTGAATAATCTGGTTCACGGTGACAGACGTTGGCTGCGCTGGCAGCTTTGCTAGCTTAATTTGAATTCGAAACAGAACTGCTTTTTTGCCACCCGGTGCTTCAGTCAAGTCATATTCCACATCAAACATTTCGTCGATTTGGCGGGGTGTGCTAGCGATACCCAGCGTCCCCTGTTCGGCCTGACTGGGCCGCAGCGCCACGGAGATCTTTTCTTTGATCCGAATTTTGATCTGATTGATGATGGAAAAGTGGAAGGTCCCTTCGTCCATCCGCATTCGCAAATAGTCGAGGTTGAATTCGCGAGAGTGGATCAAGTCGGGGTTCTTTTCCATCTTGGCGATGGTGTTAAGCGCCAGCTTGAGTTTCTTTTGCAGTTCGCGGTTTTTATATTCTTCGAATCGTTTGTCTTTGCTAACCTTGTCGTACACAATTTTGGAGTAGATGCCCAGACCAAACAGCAGCAGCAGCAACCCAAGTGTGGAGTGCATCCAAACTTGCCCTGGACGCTGCACCACGGGTGACGTGGCTTGAGCCACTACTGGCGTTGAAGGGAGGAGATGGGCTGACATGGCAAATCAAGTCTAGGAGTGGGTGTTGTACTTTCAGAATTCCCCTCTTTTATACTTTTCCATCAGCCTAGATGAGGATAAACTGTGATGTTTTCGTAATAGTTTTGTGGGGCGATCGCCCCATCTAATAAAACCAAAATGAACCTGCTGCTAGTTTTCTCATGGCAATGTAGTCACGTGCTGACCGAGCGCCCAGATCATTCCCAGACAAAGCCCACCTAAAAATTAAAGTAAATATAAGGGGCGCTTTCGCTAGGGGCCAGCAGCCAAGCCGCTAGCAAACAGGTGGGAATGAGCAAGAGTTTGAGCGCCAAACTCAAATGCAGCTTCAAGCCCCGGTGAAACAGATACGCAACGCCCATGCCGACAAACACAGCCCCCACTTGGAGCGCTACCGTAATGCGATCGCTCCCCAGCGCATCCACATACACCAACTGCCCAAATTGCAGATCAGCTCGATAGCCCCACAGCCGCTGCATCACCAGCCAGGATTGGTTTAGATTGGGCAATCGGAAGAAGACCCACGCGAGGAAGACGGCCAACTGTGTGACAAGCCATCCCGTCACAACGCCCGGTGTAGACTGCCAGAAGCGGGCGATCGCTCCCCGCTGCTTTGCCAACGTATCCGTCAGCCGATGCACCACCAAAAATAGCCCGTGCAGCCCCCCCCACACCACAAAGCCCCAGGCAGCGCCATGCCAAATGCCCGCAATCAGCATAATTAGCAAGAGGTTGAGGCAGGTGCGTCCTAGACCCCGTCGTGAACCACCGAGGGGAAAATATAAATAATTTCGCAGCCAGTCCCCCAAGGTCATGTGCCACCGCCGCCAGAAATCAGCAATGCTGGTGCAGAAGTAGGGGAAATTGAAATTTTGGGGGAGCTCTAGCCCCAGCAACAGCGAAGCCCCCCGCGCTACATCCACATAGCCGCTAAAGTCGAGATAAAGCTGTAGACCATAGGCGGCGATCGCCAGCCACAGGTCACCACTTCCAGCTCGCTCCACATTATCAAAAATTAAATTGACGGGTGTCGCCAAGTGATCGGCCAGCAGCAGCTTCTTGACAGCTCCACAGGCAATCAGCCAGATGCCTTCCACAATCTGCGGGGTACGCGGAAACCGCAGCGTGGGAAACTGCCCCACAAACGGATAGAACCGCGTAATGGGCCCCGAAATCAGCTTTGGGAAAAACAGCTTGTAGGCACTGAACTTTAGCCAATCTATCGTCGGCGGAGCACCCCGATACACATCGATCAAATAGGCAATGCACTCAAAGCAAAAAAAGCTAATGCCTAGGGGCGCAACCACATGCCGCCCAAACCAGGCTGCCCCACTCTCGGCCCCCGGCACCCCCAGTGCTCCGCCTATATCCGTCAGCAAAAACGGGACATACTTAAAACCCAGCAGCAGCAGCACATTCAGTCCAATGCCAAACACCAGCAGTCGGCTGCGATTGCGGTTCCAGTCTTGCTGAGCAAACTGCCAACTCTCGGGTTCCATTTCGCCCGGTGCGGGCTCTATAGGCACCTGCAATGATAGGCCCAGCCAGTAGGTGATAAACAACATTACTAGCAGCAACGGGACATATTGAACTTGCAGCGAACTGTAAAAGACGAGGCTAGAAACTAGCAAAATCCACAGCTTGAGCCGCCCTTCTACTGACCAATAGAGCCCCAGCACACTGAGCAGAAATAACCCAAACGTAATCGACAAAAAGTTCATAATGGCGACTAGTAGCAATCAACAGGTACAGGGCAGCCCTTGACAACTAACTGTATCGCAGCCCCGTTAGCCTGACACATCTTGTTTAGAACTTCGTGTCTAGAACGACGGGTTGCCATCCAATGCCAAATCTTACTGGGTTGCCTTCGGCTTGGGTATGGCGGATGCCATTCGCTTCTACAGGTTAACAATCGTGGAACCGAAGGTACGGGATTCGGATTTAATCTAAAACGCACGGCCTGGCTCTAATCTACAAAACTACATCTTGTAATCTACTGTTTGTCGGTAGGGTTTATGGGGTTAAGCCTTGCAATGGTTATTTAGGTATGAGACGATAATGGGCACCTCGATTAATTGCCTCATTGATAATCTTGGGAGCCCAGAACCACTGGAATCTCATTGCCATTCTCAACAAGATTTGTATTTTTCGAGGTGCCCTAATGCAAGTCTGAATAAGTCGAAAAGTTGACCGACTTACCGTACTTTAATGTATCCAGTCTGGGCATAGGTGGCTGTAATCACTGCCGCTGCAAAGCTTTCAACTCAGTATTGAGCACCCCCCCCAGCAAGTATTTCTCAAGGAGACCCTGCATGGTTAGCAAACCCAGAAGGACAATTTTAGATAGAAGTCGATTGTCCTTCCCATCCCTCAAAGCGAGTATTTATGGGGCGATCGCCACTGTCGTAGCGCTGTTGGTGATTGTGCCCATGATGATTGCCCCATCCACCGCCAACACCCCCACCGCTACCCGTTTCGTCTCGCCCGATTGGCTGGTCGAACACGCAGATGATTCTGACTTGCGCGTGTTGGATGTTCGTATCAACCCACTAGACTACATTGCGGGGCATGTTCCGGGTGCGGTTCATGTTGCAGACAACACCTTCCGCGGCCCCAATGGTCGTCTCCCGATCCAGTATTGGGATGTAGATAAGTTAGAGTTTCTCTTTCAGCAGGCCGGAGTGAGCAATAGCAGCACGGTTGTCGTGTACTCCGACGAAAACAATATTCTGGGCTCGACCATGGTGGGCTATTTGCTAGAGCGCAGCAGCTTGCCCAATGTTGCTATCTTAGACGGCGGCTTTAAGGGCTATAGAGAGGCTGGGCTGCCCACTACCAAAGAGTTTCTACAATACAGCATCGGTGATTTCACCGTGCAAGATCAACCAGCGCTGCGGGTGTCTCTGGATGAAGTTCGTGATTTGGTAGGCAATCCTAATATCACCTTTATCGATCCTCGCCCGCCCGCTTTATTTGCAGGCGAAGTGGATTTGTTTGTCCGCAATGGTCATATTCCTGGAGCAAAAAATATTCCTTGGCCGTCATTCACCATCGGCGAAGATAACTTGCACCAGCTGAAGCCATTGGATGATATTCGTGCGCTGCTCGATCAGCGAGGTATCACACCCGATGACACGATTATCGTGACTTGCAGCACTGGCCGGGAGGCAACCCTGCAATACACCGTGTTGAAGCATTTGTTGGATTATCCCAACGTGCGAATTTATGAAGGATCCTGGACGGAGTATTCATCTCAGCCAGACCTGCCGGTGGAAACTGGTCGTGATCCAGATTTAGCTTAAACTAGATGGAGAAATGTCGTAAATGATGAATCATCGATTGATTTTAATGGGTTTGATGACAGTTGCGTTGACGCTTGGGCTATCCATCAATGGACGGGCGATCGCTCAATCCAATGACTCATCGAGCCAATCGTTTAACATTGCAAGTTGCTTACCCAGTGACTTTGTGATTGACGATAGTGAGGAACCTTCTCACCAGCAGCGGAGCAGCTAGACTCGTATGAGGTGAGATATAACAAACACGCGTAATGCGGCCTGCATTACGCGTGTTTGTTTTTATTTGCTTTTAATCACCTTAGTATGGGTTAAGACATCTAAGTGAGATGACAGTCGCCGCCTCTAACATCATGGATGGAGATGTCTATTGCAACCGATAGGTTAATTAGAATAATTATTATGGTGATCCCCCGCTGCACAAGGGAATTCACCACAGTAAACACTTAAACCAGCGCGTTAAGTGCTATGGCGTCAGTCCAGCTTAGACACAGGTTAGATATTTGCCGAATTGAGATTAGGGAATGGTTTCATTACCCATCTAAAACTACCAAGCTATGGTCTGTTGAGCAGTGGTGAGACAAAGGTGGTAATTTGAGCAGCAACTACTGCGGGTGCCTCACGGAGTAGTTGCTCATCGCCTGCAACCATGGCTACTTGAGCCTGCGGCGCTTCCATTGCATAGGCGCGGGTCAATGCTGCTCCCGTTGTCCGATCTTGATCCCCTTGCAGCAGTAAGAGCGGCACCTTAAGCCAGCCTAGCTCCTGGTTCACTTGCTCTGCTGCAATCTCGCTGC
>JBGTOF010000226.1:0-3310 GCA_041742695.1 Elainellales cyanobacterium
GCATCGGCATTCACGATGGATTTCGTGACAATACTCATTGATGGATTCCTCCGAAAAATATGACCAGATGATTTGAAACTGGCATTTAAGGGTTCGGGGCCAGAGCTAACTCTATAAAGAACCTCAGACCTGGCAACCTTCTCGATTAATTGTCCGGTATTGCGTCAACCTTCTTCAAAGCAGCGAAATATTTTGTAATAGTTTTCCTCAGTTTCGCTGAAGCCTGATGGCAAAGCAATCTCAGAAGTTGGGCAAGACAAATCAAGCCCACAAAAAACATCAATCTGACCTAATTTAGAGTCGAGATTTAATATTTCGTTACCGAACTCGGTGAGAGCAATACATAGACAAAACTTGGCGATCGCCCAAACGCTAGCAGCGCTAACAGCGAACTGTAGGGATAAGCCACTAGCCTATCCCTACAGTCTGTTAAATAGACTAGGCGCGACGGTAGGGAACGCCCTGTTCGCCAAAGTACCGCAGGTACTCAGCGGAGTCGAGCATGGCCGCAGCCACGGCCATCGCGCCCTGCTCGGCAGCAACGGCACCGTACTCCCCAGCCTCTACAGTCCGCCCGAGCAGTTGGCGACCCATAATCGTCACTACCTTGGCGGCTGGGTAAGCAGCCACAAAACGGGACTGGTAAGCGGGAGACTGCACTAGCTGGCGAATAAACTCGCGTAGGGTAATGCGATCGTCCCTTACCGCCGCTTCCGCCTCAGTCAGCTGCCAATCGGCGGGAATGCCGCCCTCGGGCAGCACCATCACCTGACGGTAAACGGCCTCCAGCACTTGGCTAACGTGGTCGGCACTGGCGCCGGGCTGGTGCCGATAGAACCGCGTCACCAAGGGAGCGACTACAGCCTCGTTCTCTACAGCAGATCGGCCCACCGTAGCCGCCAGTTCAGCCGATGCCGCCGCCGCCGAGGCCACCGCATTGGCCATCAGCGGCAAGTCGGCTACATCTACTGTGCCATTGGCGCTGACAAAGCTGGGCACGATCAGGTCGCGGTTTTGCTTAGTCAGACGGTTGTACAGCTTCTCTGTGTTAGGGAAGTTAGCTGCCGGCAGCGTGGGATAGCGACGGTAGGGTACCGTGTCTTCCCCAAAGTTGTCGGCGTATTCAGGGGTGTTGAGCATGGCCTGAATGAACCCGCGAATACCATCGCTGGCCAGCACCTGGTTATACTTGCGAATCTCCGCCTGATCGAGGGGTGCCCGACCGAGGAAGTGCTTAGTGCCAAACTCAATCACCTGAGTGTTGGGGTAGGGCGCGTAGAACTCTTTAATGTAGAGCGTCGAGGTGCCCAGTCCGGCAATAAACTCCTTGACGCTGATTTCGCCATTGCCCAGCTTGCTCTCCAGAGCGGTGAACTCGTTCTTGACAATGTAGGGGGCAATATCGCGCTCAAAGATTTGCCGATAGGCAGCAGCGGTTACTTGCTTAAGGTTGGGCTTGTCGGCCAGAGAGGTGAGTTTAAACACCTTAGTCTGCTGGCGCTGGCGGTTTACGCCCTGGGTCACGCGGCGCTGCACCTCAGGTATGGCCCGATCTTCAGTCACCGTACCCAGTTCCACAAAGCGGGGCACCGTGGTGTCAGCCACAGGCACCATGCCTTTCTCAGCCAGAGAGCCTGCCCGCATACTGCGCAGGGCCAATCCTTTAGGCGTTAGGTAACGCTCGTAGGGCACGGTGTCTTCGCCAAAGGCCTCGGCGTATTCCGGGGTGTCGATAATCGCATCGACTAGGGCATAGAAGCCCTTTTTGGCAGAAATGTCGAAGTAAGCGTTAGTCTCTTTACGACCGTAGGTGGGGCGACCCAGCAGACGACGATGAATATATTCCACCGCCTTCATCACGTACAGCGACGTCCAATAAGTCTTGCGGAAAGCCTCAGACTTGGCGATCGCCCGAATGAACTCCTTCACCGGAATTTCGCCGTTCTCTAGCTTGATTTCAGCGACATTGGAGCGCTGCCCGGAATACACTTCGCGGCCAAACACCTGTCGATAGGCGGCACTGATCACCGTCTGGGTCGAGCTTTCGGAGTAGCGCACGCTGGCCTGGGTGTTGCCCGTTCTGGGAATTTGATCGAGCTTAAACACCTTGGCCCCAAGGGAACCAGGATTTTCGGGCCGAGCGGCGGGGTTGCTCAACTGGTTGTTGATGCCAGGGCCACGGTGAATCAAAATACGGCGGGTATCTTTGTTGAAAAACGCCGGGGTAGCGCTGACATTGCGGGTCTCTTTGGGGAAGATGGCCCCAAACTGGATTTCTAGCGGGTCGTTGCCCGAGCCGTAGGGGTGCTGATCGGGCAGGGGCTGCTCGTAGGAGGCAAACAGGGTAATAAACTGCGGCTTCTTACGGAAGGGAGCACTGTAGTTAAACAGCTCAAACTGTGGCCCCCAGTTACGGCATTCTTGAGCCTCTTGACCCAGACCGCGCAGGTAGGGCACGGTCTCTTCACCGAAGTAATCGCCATACTCCTTAGAGTCGACCAGGGCATCAACCAGGGCAGGCAAACCACCGCTGGAGACAACCGAGAAATAATCGCGCACTTCTTCGCGGGAGCTAGGCGCACGACCGAGAATATGCCGAAAAGCCAGCTCTAGAGCGCGGCTGTTGATGTAGGGGTCAAAGAAATTTTTGCGGTACAGAGGCGACTTGGCCAGGCGGCGAACAAACTCCTTCATGGAGATTTCGCTGTTTTTGACCTTTGACTCTAGATCAGAGACTGAAAGAGAGTAGGCACGGGTGATGTCACGCTCAAAGACCTGCCGGTAGGCAGCCTTGATCACGTCATTTTTCTCAACCGCCGACAGGCCTGGCTTCATGGCGTACTTGGGCCGCCGCTCCGCCGCGTTGAAATAGATTTGCGGCAGCTCCAGACCTTGTAGGTCGCTGGAGGGGCGCTGGCGCAGCTTGTTAGAAGGTGTCGGTGCCTTAAACTCGCTCAGCAACACGTCAAAGTACTGAGCCACAATATCTTGAGCTTCAGAGTCGCCGTTGAAATATCGCAGAGACCCCGCCCGCATGGTCTGAATCGCCACGATGGTGGCCGCTGAAGAGCAGGCTGTTTCAATAATCTCGCGCAGACCACGCACGTTGACCGAGATGATATTGGGATCACCCGCCACGATCGCATAGGTCAAATAGCGCAGAAACCAACTCATGTCGCGCAGCGACTTGGTCATGTTGCCGGGGCCGTAGCGCGACACGCTAATGGGGCGAAACCCGGGGGGCACAGGGCCGGAGGGGGTAGAGCTAAACAGGTTCTTGAACAGGCCACCACCACTCTCGATGAAGGTT
>JBGTOF010000245.1:0-6496 GCA_041742695.1 Elainellales cyanobacterium
GCGGCGATCGCCGACATCATTGCTATGTTCTCGTGGGGCGGCGTCAGCGAAGCCGCTTTGCAACAAGGGGATAGTGCTCTCGGGTTATTGCAGCGCGGCGAAAAGCAACTGTCTCCTAAGTTCACCCTAGAAGAAAACTTCAGCCGTGGAGCAGTGCCCCGCTTCAACGACCTGGGCGAAATTGCTCCCATCCAGCTCCCCCTAATTCAGCAGGGCAAGCTGGTGAATACGCTTGTGAGTTCGCGCACGGCTAAAGAGTATGGCAAGGAATCGAACGGTGCTAGCAGCGGTGAAGGGCCCCGATCGCCCGTGGTTCATCCGGGCCACCTCGACCCAGCCCAAGCGCTTCAGGCTTTGGATACCGGGCTATACCTTTCCAATCTGCATTATTTGAACTGGAGCGATCTCCCCACCGGGCGCATTACCGGCATGACTCGCTATGCTTGCTTTTGGGTTGAGCACGGCGAAATTGTGGCCCCCATCGAAAACCTACGGTTTGACGAAAGCCTCTATCATTGCCTAGGCGATCGCCTAGTAGACCTCACCACCACCGTCGAATTCATTCCCGAAGTCGGTACCTATGACCATCGATCGGTAGGCGGCAGTTGGGTTCCTGGCTGTCTGGTAGATGACTTCACCTATACGTTATAAATCGTCTGTTACGACAGGAGACTCTATGCAGCTGCGTTGGGCCATTGCAATTCTGCTGGGGGCGATCGTCAGCAGCCCGCATCACCCCGCGTTCAGCCGTGATGTGTCGTCTGTTTTGAACGAGGCCGACGTGTCGGCTCAGCTTCAGCAGATTCCCGGATGGGTGCGCGATGGAGATACACTGGTCTGCCGATATACCTTTGCAGATTTTAAGGAGGCGATCGCCTTCATAGCGCAATTGGTAGACCCGGCAGATGCCCTAGGGCATCATCCTGATATGGCAATCTCCTACAACCGGGTCGACTTCTACATCACCACGCACGATGCAGGTGGGTTAACGCAACTAGACATTGACCTAGCCCGTCAAATTGCAGCCCGTGCCCAAGCGGCCTCCCCTCCTCAAAGGTGTCTTGCGGAAAATTAGGCTGAATATTCACCACTGAATTTGGAATGCCGTAAGCAATAGGTTGTCCCGATACACGACTTGAAGATTAGCTGTTTCTAGAAGGAGAAGCCAAGGGTTTCAGCTCTTGTTTTAGTGGCTGAAACCTTCAGTCTGTCGAATACACATTACAAGTCGTACCGAGAGGCCCTGCTGAAACATCCCAAGTGCGCTTTTATTTGCAGTCCACTAAGTAGGTTCGTAAAATAAACATTTATACTAAAAACTTCCAGAAGTATTGCTACATGGTTGTCTTCTAAAGCGACAAGGAATTAAATTTTTATACTTAAAGCATATGCCAAAGCAAGGACTTAGGTTTGAGGTTATGGTTGTCATTTATCGGGACTATTTTATAAATCTAACCTTTATAGATTTGACAAGGAGTTGTCTGCCGAGCATCCCACCGACTCACGAGTAGAATGATCCCCGGTAGCGACAGGTTGAGCACCAACAGGCGCACCAGATGCGCTGCTGTCACGACTTCTACCGACTGCTGCAACGATAGTGCAATCCAAATCATCTCAGGAGAGCCACCAGGGGCCGCGACCAGCAAACAGGTGAGCCAACTCCATGCGGTCAGCTGGTGCAATAGCGCCGCCACCGCTAGCCCCAACCCCAGCGTTAACCCCACAGGCAGCACCGCCCGGGCGACCACAGTGGCCTTAAGGCGAGGGTTTACGGCCCAATATTCCCCAATTGTGATGCCGAGCAAGAGCTGTCCCAGGACGCTGAGACTTTGGGGCAGGGCAAAGGGGGCCTCTGACACGCCCATCCCCACTAGCTGGGTCGCGGCGAGGCCCACTACAATCGGGCAGAAAAACGTAGCGACAGGAATACGAAGCCGAGTTCCCAGGTTGGCAGCGGCGATCGCCCCACTCAGCACCACCAGCACCTGAACCCAACAGCGCGGCAGACGCAGCAGGGGATCATCCACAAGGTGATGCAGCACTAGCCCCACATCGGTGACGTTGGCCACATGGGCCACCAGCGGCATCAACCCAACGATGGCGGTAAAGCGCAGGAGTTGCACCAGCGTCACTTGGGCAGAGTTTTTACTGAAGTCTGCGGCAATGGTGGCCATGATGCCAATATTGCCGGGAGTGGTGGCTAGCGTGCCCGTTAGCCAGTCAGTGGATTCTAGCCAGGCGTAAACTCGAGCGATCGCTAAGCTGCCCAGCAACAGCAGCAGCACGGCTCCTAAAAACAGCGGCAGTTGGCCTGAGGTGGCGGCCAGAGTGTCTGCATGAATAGAGCTACCAATCGTCAAACCAATTAACAGTTGCCCTGCTTTTCGCAAATGGCGATTGGGCGCTATGGCGGTTCCCAACCCCCACGGCTGCGCGGCAATGCGGTGCATGCTCAATAGGGCGATCGCCCCCGCCCCAATGCCACCCAAAATCCACGCGCCACCCCCTAACCCTAGCCTCACCAAACCACATCCCAGCGCCAGTGCCAGGCCCAATGCCAGCCCAACCCGCGCACTAGAATGCAACAGCGAGCCAAGACCTTGAGGGGGGGCGGGTAAGGGGGGCAGCAGAGTCAACGGGGGATCCTCTCCTGATGGGTGGCGACTCTTGGTGATGCTGCATCAGCTGATAAACCGCTCAAGGAAAGTTGGCCGCTTGGTCAGTCAGTTGGGGGGTATAGACCACCGTCTCTGGAATGCCAGGCCTCCCCATGGGTTCGGCAGGCCGATTATTATGAGCCACCATCACCCCGCCTGCATTGCCTGCCCGCAGTTCAATTTCTTGATCAGCAGCCCAAGACCGTTGTGTGCCTTCTTGCAGCATGCCTTCAAAGTCAGTTCTGCCATCTACCCTAACGCGCACCCATGATTCAGACGTAATGATGACCTCTACTTCCACAGGACGCTGCGGAGTAGCCGGGGCAACCTCTGCAACCGAAGATTCAGCCGGTGCAGGTGCGGGGCTAGCGGCGTTAGGAAGGGAGGTATCCGCATCAGTGACAGGCACTGGAGAATTAGAGGGATTGCGGTTAATTAAAAATGACAGGCCGATCACTGCAGCCGTAATAATAGCGGCATATCCCATCCACAAATGAAAGTGGCCCAGCTGAGCCGCTGGAGTTTCTTTCCAAGAGGAGACCACCGCCTGGCGTCCTGCATCCACCGGAAACGACTGGGCGACTTCTTCGCCACTGAGCCCTAGGGCGTCAGCATAGCGTTTGATGAAGCCTCGAATGTAGACCGGCTCTGGCAAGATGCGCATATTGCCTGCTTCGATGGCGTTTAGTAGGCGCGATTGAATCAGGGTTTTGGCAGAAATATGGTCGATTGTGAGACCCGCATCTTGACGCACCTGCATGAGGTAGTCGCCAATCTGCTGTAGTCGCTCCTGCTGTAGTTGCTCCAGTTGGGAGATCCCCTTACTCATAGCATCTGTCACCTGGTGTCAAACTCCTGTCGTCGTCTGGTGTTGGGGGGTTGATAGTGGGAAATGGGATGGGCGATCGCCTCATCGCGATGCATGCCTGCACTGCCATTTATTCCCTCATGCTCATAGTAGTAGCTTTATGCAGAGAAATTTAGAGCGGTCGGGGGATTCCTGCTCAAATTTTTTGCATCCTCAGGATTATTATGTTAGCCAACTTTACTCTATCCGGTTTGACCCCTGCAAAAATCCTACTGCCTGTGTTTGCAAAACATCAAGCTCTAGGTCTGTGAGAGGGCGATACTGCCCCAACGCCAGATTGCCTAAGTGGATAGGGCCAATGGCCATGCGATGGAGTGATTGAACCGGGTGGCCTAGCTGCTCTGCCACGCGACGAATCTGGCGATTTCGGCCTTCGCGGAGGTCAATGGCGAGCAATGTCGCGGTCTCGGTTTCGCGGAGAACCTGCACCTCGGCGGGTTGGGTTAGGCCCTCTTCTAGCATAATCCCGCTGCGCCACTGCCGCAGCACCGCCTGAGGAGGGCGGCCCTCTACCCACACGCGATAATGCTTAGGAATTTGATGGGAGGGATGCGTGAGCGCAAAAGTCAGATTGCCATCGTTGGTGAGCAACAGCGCCCCGGTCGAGTCGGTATCGAGCCGACCTACGGGATGCAGACCTGTGCTGTCTTGAAGGGCAGGCGGCAAGAGGTCAAGCACGGTGCGGCGACCGTGGGGATCAGCACAGGTGGAGATCACCCCCCGAGGCTTATGCAGCAGCAAATACAGCGGCTTGGGGCGCTGGATGGGTCGAATGGGTTGCCCGTCTACGGCAATGCGATCGCACGCGGGATCTGCCTTTTGACCCAGGTGGGCGATCGCCCCATTCACCTCAACCCGCCCATCCAAAATCATCTGCTCTGCCCGACGGCGAGAGGCAATGCCCCACTGCGCCAAGATTTTCTGCACGCGTTCGTCCATGGTGGTTATGTCAGGTCACTCGGTCATTAGCATTCAATTAACGGGGCTCACCATCACGCCCAATCGCCCGTCTAAACATTGCGCGGTTTCTGCTTTAGCGGCAACCGCAGTCGCAGCCAAGCCCCACCCGTCTCAGGATGGTTGCTAGCCTGCACCGAACCCTGGTGGGCATCAATGATTTGATGCACAATCGCCAGTCCCAGTCCGGTACTGCTGCTGTGCTGACTGGCTGCCGTTGCAGCAGCAGCCATACTGGCAACCGGGCTGGCAGCCAACCGTTGCGCTAGGTCTGGGGAATTGGTTTGAGATCCGGCTTTAGTCGGGTTTGAGGCGTCTGACGCGTCTGATTTTGATACCGATGCATTGGCAGAGGAAAGGGGTGTAGGCTTAGGCGTGCGATCGCCCCGTCCGTCGCGTGAGGCTTCACCCGATTGGGGTGTCAGGCGCGACCGAGATGGGTCAGCGCGATAAAACCGCTCAAACACGTGGGGCAACGCCGCTTCTGGAAACCCAGGCCCCGCGTCCACCACTTCAATCTCTGCCATCGAACCTTCAGCAGACTCAGCATCTGTTACTTCCACAGTCACTCGCACCATCACCGCGCCCCAGGGCGGGCTGAATTTGATGCTGTTGTCAAACAAATTAAGAAACACTTGGTGCAGTCGCGCTTCATCTCCTTCCAGCAGCAGCTCCGGCAGGCCTTCATAGGTCAGTTGAATTTGCTTCTTCCGAGCCAGCGGCTCTAGCCCAACCCAAGCGCGATTGATTAAGTCACGCAGTTGAATGGGCTGAATTTGCAAACAGCTTGCGGCTTCTTGATCTAACTGTGCTAAATCCAGCAAATCTCGGACTAGATTACTCAGCCGCACCGTTTCGTTGATGAGGCGATCGAGCCAGCCCTTCAAGGGGCCGTCTACCCGACTGGAGACCGTTTCTGCCACGAGGCGAATCGAGGTGAGGGGCGTCTTTAGCTCATGGGCTACATCCGAAGCCCAGCGATCGCGCTGCTGTTTTAGCAACACGGGTTCATCTCGGTCTTCTAAAAAGATGCCGATGTGGTTCTGCAGCAGCGGCATCCCATAACCCCGGAGCGCGCGCGGCTGCTGACGCGAAATTTGCGAGGGATCTGGGCTAACGGGGTAGAAAAACCAGTCGCGTTGACAAAACCCCTGCTTTGACCGCGTTTGATCCATCAAATGATCCAATTCGTAGGAGCGCACGAGTTCTAGCACCAGCCGGGTTTTGGGCGCTGGTAGGTGCGCAATGTCTAGGAGCGATCGCGCTTTCTCGTTGCACCATATCAGCCGATTTTCATCGTCTACTTCCACAAACCCAATGGGGGCCGCCATCAGCACCCGGCGATAGGTCTCGAGCTGCTGCTCTAGATCTTGCTGAATTCGCTGCTGCTGTGCTACCGCCAGCGCCAGTTGACTACTAACCCCAAACGGAGAGGTTCCATCCCCGGTGCGATGCATCTCCTTCAGCATCCGCTTTAGCTTGCCGTCTAGACGAATGCGCTGATGCACCAACAGCACAAGCCCCACCGACAGGCCAATCAGAAATCCCAGAATGAGCAAAGCACACAATACTCCACACTAAATCTGCAGGGGTATAGATTAATTCTGCACCTATCAGCCCTGCCCCCGCCTGCAATTAAACCCGCCCCACACATCAAAAAGCAGCAGAGCTGCCGTTTGCATTGCACACAGCAACTCTGCCGCTTAAGCGCGCCCCAACTTTTAATCGGTCGGGGCTAAGTACACCTGATTATGCCGGGGAAAGTTGCACAATCAGCGATCGCTTGTCTAATGACTGCACCTTACCTGCGTCTCCGAGATCTGCCACGATGCGATCAAGCAGCTCAGCCGCGCGATCGCGGTGCTGGTGCTCTCGACCCCGCAGGCGGATCTGGAACTTCACAGAATCACCGTCACTCAGCCATTTCACTGCCCGACTAATGCGGATGTTGTAGTCTGACTCACCCACATTAGGACGCAGCTTTACCTCTTTCATAGAGGGCTTGCTGGTGTTT
>JBGTOF010000250.1:0-1776 GCA_041742695.1 Elainellales cyanobacterium
TGCTGGCCCAAATGCACATAGAGCCGAAAGGGATTCCACGGCAGGAGGGGTGGCGGGATGTGGGGCACAATGTCGTTATTGTTAACAAAACGAAACAGCTTGCCTCGCAGCGCTAGGCCAATTTCTGCAGCAAACACGATATCCCCCACGCGCGGTTGCCCAAAGGTATACACTCCATCCACCGAAAAGCGCTGTTTGACCAACGAGGCCGCTGCGACCGTGGCAAGCGCACCCCCCAGGCTGTGCCCCGTAATCAGCAATGGTAGCGGAGCCGGTGAGTCAGCATTCCAGCGGTTGATCTGTTGAATTACGTCGCGTTCGATACTGGTCCATGCTGTCTGAAAGCCTCGATGCACCTGCCCTTTGGGAGGCGTGTGATCCTCGTTGAGGTCTTCCATTTGAGTCGTGATGGCAAACTTGTTTAACCGGGTTTGAATGTTGGTGCGCCAATCCTGCATTTCCTGCGTGCCCCGAAACGCCAGCATCATACACTGCGGCGTGCGGATCATAAATGCCTGGGTGTTGCGATCGCGCGCATTAAAGTAGCGAAAGCTCGTCCTCATATCAACCGCCCAGAGCTGGGTAATCTCTGCTACGTAGCTCATATCCTGATAAATCAGGTAAGAGGACTTTGCCAGACTGAGGGCCGTTTTGGGATCAAATTCTTGTAAGCCTTTTGATAAATCGGCAAAGTCTTGAGGATGGTAAGGCGGGCGCAAAATACGATAGCCAAACCGCTCAAACAGCTTGAGCACCCCAAAAAAGCCGCAGTCATGGATGTAGGTGTAGAGCTGATCATAGACGCGAGACGACCCAGCCCGCCGATACTCCAAATCAGCAATTAGCCGAATCCAATAGCTCATCCAGGGGCGTAGGTCTTCGACCCCAAACATGCCGGATTCTAGCAGGTAGCCAAAGTGCTCCAACCCGTTCAACATTTTGTTGAACCAGTCGCGTAGGGTGGTTTCAATCAGATAGGTT
Organism: Elainellales cyanobacterium; assembly: GCA_041742695.1. Classification (GTDB taxonomy): domain Bacteria; phylum Cyanobacteriota; class Cyanobacteriia; order Elainellales; family Elainellaceae; genus Kaiparowitsia. The sequence goes on from JBGTOF010000250.1 coordinate 982, forward strand.
TTTTCAGTGGCCTCGTCGAGCGAGTGCTGATGGCGCAGGCGATCCATCGCCTTTTGTTTGCGCACGCGCATGTCATGGGTGGCAAGCGCATTGCAGAGTTGTTGGTCGGTTACCCGAAAGATGAGGCGATCGCCGTTACAGGTCGTGTCATAGTCTCTGTATTCTTCAAAGTCGAGAATTTTTAGCGCTTTCCAAATTTCTGGATCTTGCTCAAATTCCTTAACCGCCTTGCGTAAAAACTCAAGCCGATGCCAGTTTTCGTTGCGGTTATAGCGGTAAACGCCAAGGGCGATCGCCCCGGCTCCGCCCACTAGCCCCACCACCAACGCCGTCAGCAGCAGCAGTTGTGCGATGTCTGGGGAAGACACAATTGAATTGTCTACCTCTGCTGGGTCGGCGGCCTCTTCTGCTATCGGTGCCTGCGCCAGCGGCAGCCCCCACGCACTGCGGGTCATAGTCGATAAAGGCCCAGTCGGGGAGGCGAGCAAGTCAACGCGGCGATGCGCGAGAGGTCGAGACGCAGCGCCCATCGCCGCCACCCCAGACTCTGCCGCGACCGAGCTAGAGCCTGCCACCGACAACGCTGCCAGCAACAAGAAACCAAATACTCTCATACACACCCCTAAACCACGCTATGCCGTTGCGGCGATCGCCCCAGCATCCCAGTCTCCCCCCAGTTAAGTTAAACAGAGGACGGCTGCACACGGACGTTGCGATCGCAATGCCAATGGTTTTGATGCTACCAGAGAAGGTTTAGAATCCTTCAGATTTTATTGGCGATCGCGAAATAATCGG
>JBGTOF010000256.1:0-1555 GCA_041742695.1 Elainellales cyanobacterium
GTAACCGTCCCAGGAATTTAACGAAGGTTTAGGGATTTTAGGTCAGGAGTTTCGGTAAGGTGAAACGATGAGCGACGAGATCGAGATAGCCGGAATCCGCGTTCCTATGGCCGACTGGGATGCGACCCCCGCTAGCATCCAGATGTTAGTGCGGGTTCTGAGTGAACGGCTGTTGGCGCTGGAAGAGAAAGTCAATCAGAGTTCGCAGAATTCATCAAAACCGCCGTCAACGGATGGCTTTGGCAAACCGGTTAAAGCCAAGGGAAAAGGCAAAAAGCCACCGCGAGAGCGGAGCGGGAAAGCCGCTCCCCGCGAAGCCCGAAAGCTGTATTCAGCGGAAGATTGTCGTGCCGTCCATGACGTCATTCCCCCCGCCTGCCAAGGGTGTGGAGCCAGCTTATCGGGCCAAGATCCTCATCCCCACCGCCATCAAGTGATAGATCTCCCGCCAGTTTTGCCCGATGTGGTTGAGTATCGATTGCATGGCCTGAGGTGCGAGTGCTGCGACACGGTGACCCGCGCCGAACTGCCGTCTGGGGTCTCCGCCTTGGGCTATGGTGAACACCTGAGCGCGATGGTGGCATTGCTGAGTGGGGCATACCGGCTGAGCTATCGACTGGTGTGTGCGGTGATGGATGACCTCTTCGGGGTGCGCCTCTCGCGCGGCGGGGTCGGTCGTATGCGACAGGAAATCAGCGCTGCGGTGAGTCCGGCGGTGGAGGAGGCCAAGGCTTACGTGCAGAGGCAGCCCGTGATGCATAGCGATGAAACCAGCTATCCCCAAGGGAACCGAGACGGGGGGAATCCACAACGCACCAAGGGCTGGTTATGGGTGCTGGTGACGCCATGGGTCAGTTTTTTCGAGGTCGTGCTGAGTCGGTCACAGGCGACCGCTAAAGCGTTGATTGGTGAAGAATTTCCAGGCATTGTCACCTCTGACCGCTACAGCGCCTACCGCTGGATTGAGGTGAGCCAATGGCAGGTGTGCTGGGCCCATCTAAAGCGAGACTTCACGGCCATGGCGGAACGCAGCGGCGTCTCGCAGGAGATTGGCGAAGCGCTACTGAGGCGGCAGCGGCGATTATTTCGCTGGTGGCACCGGGTGCGCGATGGCACCTTGGCTCGCTCCGACTTTATCGAGCAGGTTGAACCGTTGCGGGCTGGGGTTAAGGCCGAACTCGAAGCCGCCACGGCCCTGCCCATCGCCCACGCGGAAAAGACCCCGTTGGCGAAAACCATCCGCACCTGCCAGCAACTCTTACAGGTGGAACCCGCCCTGTGGACGTTTGTTCAGACCCCAGGGGTGGAGCCGACCAACAATGCCGCAGAGCGGGCGTTACGCCCAGCGGTGATCTGGCGGCGCACCAGTTTTGGCTCCCAGTCCAACGAGGGAAGTTTGTTTGTCTCGCGCATGCTGACGGTGGTGACGTCCTTGAAAGCTCAGCACCGAAATGTTTTGGACTTTCTCAGTCAAACCTGTGCCGCCACTCGGTTGAACCAACCAACGCCTTCGTTGCTTCCTCAATCCGAATCTGAGCAGCATGACGCTCTGGCG
>JBGTOF010000331.1:0-2299 GCA_041742695.1 Elainellales cyanobacterium
GGCCCCCGCATTGAAGACATTTACCGAGAACTCGCCACCACTATTCGCGTCAACACGGCCCCGCTGAGTGAGTCGGGCTGGCAATCGGCCTATGAGGAGGCGGGCCTAACCGTGCAACAGTGCCAAACTGGCCCCATGGCCCTGCTCAACCCGCTGCGCATCGCCCAGGAAGAAGGTTTGGGCACGCTGCTCCGTCTGGGCTGGAATTTGCTGGTGCATCCTGTGATGCGGCAGCGCATTTTGGCTATGCGGCGGGTGTTTACCCAGTACCGCGATGACCTGGGCTACATCGTTTTGCGGGCCGCAAAGCCTGACCAGCAGGAAGGCTAGTAGGCTGCCAAGCCAAAGGTGACAGCGCACAGAACCACATTGAGTACCCCCAGGCCGGAATACTCAGCAACGTGATGCTGCAAGATCGGGTTTGTCTGCTCCTTATCGACTGCTAATTCCATCCGTCGTTCGCCCGCTCATCTTCCTGGGACGGATGCGGCTGGCAAGCCGTTATAGGGGTGTAAATTTTGCAAAAAAATGTCAGCCAGATGGTCACAAGCGATGCAAGATAAATGCTGCATCTTTCCCTAGAACTCGATGGTTCAAGGATGAAAATCCCCTCATCTTAGTAAAAAATGGAGTAACAATGGAACCTATCCGTATCTTTTACTTTTCTGACATTCTTTGTATTTGGGCTTATATTGCTCAAATTCGTCTAGATGAATTAAAAGAGACTTTTCAAGACAAAGTTGTGATTGAGCCACACTTTATCTCTGCATTTGGGAATGCCCGTGAAAAACTGGAGAATCGCTGGGAAGATAAGGGCGGACTCAAAGGATATAGGGACCACATTCACGAAGTCGTGAAAAAGTTTGATCACATTACCGTTCATCCTGATATTTGGACTCACGTTACGCCGCCTTCATCTACATCCTGTCATTTGTTTCTCCATGCCATTCAATTGTTGGAAGTAAAAGGAATTTGTGAACCGTCAGAAACGATATTTAAAAAAGCAACCTGGGCATTTCGGGAGGCGTTTTTTACCCAACTGGCAAATGTCTCCGACCGTAAGGTGCAATGCGCCATTGCCGAGGAGTTGGGGCTCCCAATCGCCGCGATTCAGGAGCAGATTGACAACGGTGAAGCCTATACTTTACTGGCAAAGGATTTTGAGTTGGTCAAAGAGCATACTGTGTCCATCAGCCCGACCTTGATTTTCAATGATGGACGGCAACGACTCAACGGCAATGTAGGCTACCGAGTCATCGAAGCCAATATTCGCGAGTTACTGCACAACCCTCCAGGAGATCAATCTTGGTGTTAAGTTGGGCGATCATCATTTGCGTCTTGTTATGGATTTTAACGCTGCGATCGCATTGGTGAGGTATGCCAGTGGACAGGACGGGCTGCATCGTTGGCTGAGGCGATCGTTGCAATGGCGGGTTGGTGGTTGTTGGCTGGCGCTCTCGTTGCGACTTGGCTCAGCATATTTGTGATACATCCTGAGCATTTCCCACTAGCTGCGGTGGCCGGTGGGATTTGTTTTCGTCGGTGCTGACCCACATAGTCAATATCGGTAAGCTCTTACAACCGCTCGCTCAAGTTGACCACGACTGCAATAAATTCGGCTGGCTCCACTGGCTTGGGGACATGGGATTGAAAGCCTGCCGCCAGTGCTTTGATACGGTCTTCTGTACGTGCATAAGCGGTGAGGGCAATGGCTGGCATTCTGCCGCCCTGTTCTGGCGTTAAGGCGCGCACTTGCCGCATCAGCATATACCCATCTTCCTCGGGCATACCAATGTCACTGACCAAGATGTCAGGTCTTTGCTTTAGCGAGCTTTGGGTAATAGCAGCCAACGCTTCCTGTGCCGATGTCACGACGGTGACCACCGCCCCACTTTGCCTCAGGAGTGTGGCTAAGAGCTCTCGGGCATCAGCTTCGTCATCGACAATCAAAACCTTTAGCCCATCCAAGCTGGGCGCGTCTATAAAAGGCGCAGTATCGCTGACGGCCGGATGCACCCGTTCATCAGCGGCTGGTTTGGGGCGAAAGATCGTAATGGGTAAATTGACCATAAAAGTCGTTCCCTTGCCTTCACCCGCACTCATTACCTGAACATGCCCGCCATGTAGTTCAACCAAATGCCGCACAATCGCCAAGCCAAGACCCAACCCACCATGAGTTCTAGTGGTGGTACTATCCGCTTGCTGTAAGCGATCAAACACATAGGGTAGAAACTCGGGGCTAATACCCTGGCCGGTATCGCTAACCGTGATTTCAACGTGTGAATTAATGCGCTCTAAG
>JBGTOF010000339.1:0-5796 GCA_041742695.1 Elainellales cyanobacterium
ACTCTAGGAACAAGCTGACTATGGACGCGTCTAGGAAGGTATCAACTGAGAGACAAGCGTTGTCAATGAGCAATTCCATTCCTGCTTCTTGGGCTGCGGCACAGGCAGAGGCGTCACAGGCGCTGCTGTCGGCAGATCGCCTGTCCAATTACGATTTGATTCTGCGCTGCCAAGAGGGCTTACGTCCCGAAAAACTTGCATTTTCTGAATTGATCCGACGGTATCAGTCGCATGTGGATCGAGTGCTATATCACCTAGCACCCGACTGGACTGACCGTGCTGATTTGGCTCAGGAGGTATGGATTCGGGTCTACCGCAATGTGAAGCGGCTGCAAGAGCCAGGGAAATTTCGGGGTTGGCTCAGCCGCATTGCCACCAATCTGTTCTATGACGAGCTGCGGAAGCGGAAGCGGGTGGATCCACCTCTTTCGTTAGATGCACCGCGCAATATGGAAGATGGCGAAATGGATTGGGAAATCGCAGCAGATTGTCCCGGCCCTGCCGATGCACTGACTACGCGAGAGTTCTACGATGAGCTTAAGCAGGCGATCGCCGATCTGCCTGAAGCCTTCCGCACTACGATTGTGCTGCGGGAGATTGAGGGGATGGCGTACGAAGAAATTGCTGAACTCACCGGCGTTTCGCTGGGCACCGTTAAGTCGCGCATTGCCCGTGCTCGACAGCGGCTACAGTCTCAGCTGCAACCCTATTTGGAAGACTAGTGGACTGCCCTGCGGCCTTATCGTTAGGTGGGCCATCGTCTTCTTGTTCGAGAGTCTCTCTTAAGGGCGATCGCATAGTCCTGCCGCTTTATTTAACATATGTGATTAAGCAGATGTTATCTGACAGCAGTAATGGGATGTGTGGCTTTACCCCGACACCGCGACAAAGCTTCAGCCGTGGCGAGTGACTCCCGTGAAGGGCACATTCAGGCTAAGGGGCATGCACCACAGCTAACGTGCAAGAAATCAGAGGATTCTCAATTTTTCTTGTGGGTACTGTGGGTTGACCCAACGCTGAGGGTAGAATCAACGTAGTTTGTGTGGACACGCTTCGGTATTTAGTTTGAGTCCAATGTCCTTCGTTTGAGTTCAATCCTGGTTCTCATGAAGAATTTTAATAGTGATACGGCGATGAATGACGTGAATACCTCCGCACTGTCTGACACTGAGCTTTTGGAATCGAGTCAGCTGAATCCATTCCTAGCAGGCTCACAGCGCGATCGCTTCGAGCTGCTCAGCGCCTATATGGATGGCGAGGTGACGGCCTGCGAGCGTCGCCAAGTAGAAGCATGGCTAGAATCAGATACCACAGCACAGAAGCTCCATACGCGGCTGATGTCGCTTCGCCATCGCATTAGCTCCTATGCTGTGGCGCAGCCAGAGCCCGCTACTGCTGTGGCTGCTGAGCAAGTGGTGAACGGTGTGTTTGACCAATTAGAGCGTCGCCCTCGCCGCTGGGCCAAGTGGGGTGGAATGGCGATCGCCGCTACATTTATCGGCGTTATCTCCACGGTGATGGCACCCGAGGCGCGGATGCCCATGGGCGAGTTTGCAGACGCACCCAGCGAAGGCCTGATGATTGCGTTAGATCAGCCGCTGATAGACTTCGAGAGCTATGAGAGCACTCCGCCAGCGGCTCCCAATAAGTTATGGGACATCAACACCGTCCGATAGAGCGATAGCGACGAGAATAGGTGGGTGGCAGTTAGACTACACGCCTTGCAGTAACTCACGCTTGATAGATGAAATAACAGGTAAAGGGGCGTTATGTGAAGCACGGCGCCCCTTTGGCTTGTTTGATTGAACCCTGATCAGTCAAAATCGGGGGATACTCTGCAAGCACTCAGATCTGCCCCTGTGGCGCTACACCTACGGTGTGCAGTTTCACACCCGGTACCCTACCGCGCTCGACGGCGTTGCTGAATATAAGTATGATTTCCCCCCCCATCTCCCCAATTTTGGGGGGAGACAGAGTCTCAAAGTCCCCCAGAGTTAGGGAATTTAGGGGGCCATGCAGAGTCTAAAGATTTTGCCGGTTCATTCCTCGATTCAGCAACGCCCGCTCGACTTAATCAGTCGGCGTTACGTTAACTGGAGTGTTTGCTGGGGTATTTCCCATGGACTGGATTAGAGTGCTGCTCCAGTCGCCTGACTCGACCCTCTGCCCGCCCAGCTGCTGAATTTGGTGGAGGGTCATGGTGTAGCCCCAAGCCGTGCCTGCGGGAATGCCATCGAGCGTCTGCAGTGGAAGGTGTTGGCGATCGTACTCATTTTGCTCAGGAGGGCGATCGGGAGAATAGCCTTCTAACTCATCTAGATGGACGAGAACGCTGGGGTTTGCAAATTCTAGGACATAGCCCTGCACCGCACTAGCTCCGCTCTCACCCCATCCGCCTCCATCCCAGCACAGAGCTGGGTAGCCTGCCGGGAGGTGAAAGAGACTGCCGGGGGCGATCGCCCGCCAGTGGGTCACCACATGGGCCTCGCAATAGTGAGAATAGTAAAGGCCGCCCGGTTTGAGGGTGCCATAGACAAACACACGCAACAGCTCCATCACGGGCTCCATCACGGGTTAGTCTCCTGCGGCGGCAATTGGGCTGGCATGCTCTGCGAGAACTGCTCAGTAGGCGTGGCCACCTCTGCCCCTAAACGGGCGGTGTGGATAGGCGTGTCTGTTAAATCGCGCATTCCCTCTTCTGCCTGCGCCCGGGCATTGGGGTGAAAGTAATCGTAGATAGTTTGCGCTAGCTTAGGGCCAATGCCAGGCACATCGGCAATCTGCATCGCCGAGGCTTCGCGCACATAGTCAATCGAGCGAAAGTGAGCCAGCAGTTGCTTTTGGCGGTGCAGCCCCAAGCCAGGAATTTCCTCTAGGCGCGATCGCCGCATGCGATCGCTACGCTGCTGCCGATGAAAGCTTACGGCAAAGCGATGCGCTTCATCCCGCAATCGCCGCAATAACTGCACACCGGGCTGCTCTTGCTCTGTTTCTAGCGGCAGCGATTCCCCTGGTAAAAAGATTTCTTCGCGCTGCTTGGCTAGGCTGACTACTTTCACCTCATCCAGAAGATTCATGTCACGCAGCGCTGTCACCACCGCCGATAGTTGCCCCTTGCCGCCATCGATCATCACCAAGTCAGGAAAGTCTGGATTGCCCAGCCGTTGCAGCGCCGGATCTTGGGCATAGCGCCGAAACCGCCGCTGAATCACTTCGGCCATGCTGGCAAAGTCATCGGAGTGTCCGGCTCGCACCGTGGCATTTTTAATCTTGTAATGACGGTAGTGCTGTTTGGCGGGCAGCCCATCCACAAATACGACCTGGGAGGCCACCGCGTCAGATCCTTGAATATGAGAAATGTCGTAGCCCTCAATGCGGTGGGGCAAATCGGGTAGATCCAAAATTTCTGCTAGGTCGAGCATGGCCTGGTTGTTGCGATCGGCAAAGCGCTGAGTCCGTGCCAGCTCATAGCCTGCGTTGCGCTCCACCATATCAATCAAGTCTGCTTTAGACTGACGTTGGGGCACTACAATCGAGACTTTGCGCGCCCGCCGTTCGCTGAGGAAGCTGGCCAGCATGTCGCCATCGGGCAGCTCATGCTGGGTCAAAATCTCAGCCGGAATTTCTACGTTATCGACGGTGAAGTAGTGCTCTTCTAGTACTCGCTGTAAGATTGCACCGGGTGATCCGGACTGAGCGTCGGCCACAAATCCCAGTCGCCCCACCAGCCGTCCTGCCCGAATCTGGAAAAGCTGGATGCAGGCGTGGTGGTCATCGGCCATGAGGGCGATCGCATCTCGGGTCACGGTATCATCTGGCAGCGACACCTTTTGATCGGCTCCCAAAGTTTGAATCCCTCGAATTTGATCCCGCAGCCGCGCCGCATACTCAAAATTGAGGGTTTCCGCAGCCTTCTCCATCTGCTGGCTGAGAATGTCTTCTAATTCTTGTGTGCGCCCCTGAAAGATCATCGCCACCTTATGCAGAATCTTGTGATACTCTTCTGAGGAAATCAGCTGCTGACAGACGCCCGGGCAGCGCCCCATATCGTAGTTCAGGCAAGGGCGATCGCGAAACACAGGCTGCCGCCGCTGCCGCAGCGGAAACACCCGCTCAACCAGGTTCAGGGTGCGGCGCAGGTTACCCACATCGACGTAGGGGCCATAGTAGCGATCTTTGGTTTTGCCCAGTCGCCGCTTGCGGGTGATAAAGATCCGAGGATAGGCTTCGCTCCAAGTAATACAGAGAAAGGGATACTTTTTGTCATCCTTCAGCAGCACGTTGAAGTGCGGCTGGTGAGTTTTGATCAGATTGGCTTCGAGCGCCAGGGCTTCAGCTTCAGAATCAGTGACGATGAATTCGATCTCGGCCACCTGCATCGCCATCAGCGCAATCCGGGGATCACGATAGTGATCTTCGCGAAAGTAAGAGCGGACGCGCGATCGCAAGCTTTTGGACTTGCCAATATAGAGAATGTTATCTTGCCCATCGCGCATAAAGTAAACCCCCGGCTCTTGGGGGATTTCCTTTAGTCGAGTTTCTAGGCGCTCTGGATCTTTCAGCAGAGTGAGGCGGAGAGAAGAAGTCACAGGCAATTGGTGATGTGAGCGGTGAACATGTGCCGGGGGGGCGATCGGCAACTGAGTCAATTCCACTTATCTCAAGTCTATCGCTCTAAAAACCTTCTGTAATCTAGGAATCAAGTTAACCAAACATGATAGTATCCCTTTTGCCTGTGGCAGAGCGATGTAGGACGTCAGTTAATGAGAATAATGAGAACAGTTTGGGGTACTCCCCTGCTCTTGCGGCGTTACGCATGAAGCTGTTCTTATCAAATAGCCTGATCCCCGCAACGACCCACACCACCTGAAAAACGCTTTATCTTAATTTGTCACCTCTGGCATTTAGACTTTTGGAATGACTATTGGAATGCTCATGTCATTGCACCCTCCCCTTCGACGCACCAAGATTGTGGCGACTATCGGCCCCGCCACCAGCAGCCCAGAGGTGCTAAAGGCGCTTATTCAGGCTGGTGCCACCACCCTGCGCCTTAACTTCTCCCATGGCACCCACGACGACCACCAGCGCAACATTCGACTGATTCGGCAAATTTCCTTCGAGCTCAACCAGCCTGTGGGCATTCTGCAAGATTTGCAAGGGCCCAAAATTCGCCTAGGCAAATTTGAAAATGGCTCCATCATTCTGCAAAAGGGTGATGAATTTATATTGACGAGCGAGCCTACCGTAGGCACTCAAACCGTCAGCTCTGTCACCTATGGTCCCCTTGCCGATGAAGTGCCTTCCGGTGCCGTTATTCTGCTCGATGATGGCCGCGTTGAAATGGTGGTGGAAGAGGTCAACCGTGAGAAACGCCAACTCCACTGCCGTGTCGTGGTAGGCGGCGTGCTTTCTAACAGCAAAGGGGTCAACTTTCCGGGTGTCTATCTGTCTATCAAAGCCATGACAGATAAAGATCGCACCGATCTGATGTTTGGGCTGGATCAAGGTGTAGATTGGGTCGCACTCAGCTTTGTCCGCAATCCTCAAGATGTGTTGGAGATCAAAGAGCTGATTTCTAGCGCTGGGAAAAACGTCCCCGTTATCGCCAAAATCGAAAAGCACGAAGCCATTGAGCAGATGGATGCCATCCTCTCTCTGTGCGACGGGGTGATGGTGGCCCGGGGCGACTTAGGGGTAGAACTGCCTGCCGAAGACGTGCCGATCTTGCAGAAGCAGTTGATCGCCACCTCCAACCGTTTGGGCATTCCGGTTATTACCGCCACCCAAATGCTCGAC
>JBGTOF010000341.1:0-9289 GCA_041742695.1 Elainellales cyanobacterium
TTTTAAAAGGGTCAGATTGAGGATCAAAAGCCACCTGTACGGATCACATTGTTCCTTGAAACCCTCATTCCTTCGTAGCAGTTCCTCAGTAGTTGAGGTAGTTCAAGTAACTCCAGAGGGCTTTTCAAACACCCTCTAAGGGCTGCAACAATCTGAGATGGTTCATGGAGTACACCTGCGGCGGTTCTCTGGGTGATAAGGCCGAGAGTAACGGCGCATATACCAATGGTACGTGTAGCCATAGCGCAGGTCGTAATAGTGCAGACAGAGATAATTTGGGTGTAACTGTGTCTCTTAAACCAACGTGAAAGCTATTATTCGCTAGCATTCTGAGATAACGCGCTCGCTTTTTTCGATTTTCTTCTCTAGCTAATCTCCACATTCTGAATGCAATCCGCTGTTACCCCATCTGACGCATCAAGCACACCCAAGGTTCTTGTGGTCGTTCATCAAGCGACCTCTAATCCCGGTCTAGTCGGTCAGCTACTGCGCCAGCACGGATGCGACCTCGATATTCGCTGCCCTGCCGTGGGGGATGACCTGCCAGACTCCATGGATCACCACACTGGCGCAGTGGTGTTTGGTGGCCCCATGAGCGCCAACGATGATGTGACGCTTCCCTTTATTCGGCAAGAGCTGAATTGGATTGAGCAAATGCTGGTATCGGGCAAGCCGTATCTGGGCATTTGCCTAGGGGGGCAGATGCTGGCGCGGGTGCTGGGGGCAGCGGTGACGCCCCATCCTGACGGGATTATGGAAATTGGCTATGTGCCCATTCATCCGCAGGTCGAGGTTGCGCCAGAGTTGGCGGAACTGCGCCAGGTGTTTCAGTGGCACCGAGAGGGGTTCGATATCCCCACGGGGGGAACCCGACTAGCGCAGGGCAAAACGTTTATGAATCAGGCGTTTCGCTATGGGGCGGCGGCCTATGGGCTGCAGTTCCATCCCGAAATAACGGCGGATATGATTCAGGAGTGGACGGTGCGCGGCGCAGAGTTTCTGGAACGCCCGGAAGCCCCGTCTCAAGCGCAGCAGCTGACCCAGCATCAGGCTCATGGTGAAAGTGTTAATAGCTGGCTGAATCAGTTTTTGCAGCACTGGCTGAGCGCTACGGCTTAAGGGTTGCTAAATGTAAAACTTGCTGCGGCTCTCAGCAGTCGGCCTGCTCAATTTGCCGCACGACGGTTTTAGCGGCATAGCTGACGCCAGCGGTGCCTTCGCCGGGGTGGGTGCAGTCGCCCACTAACCACAGCCCTGTGATGGGGGTGCGGTTGGCAAATCCAAAGGGGCCGAATGTCGTAAGCCGCTGTCCCAAGCCGCCGACAGCACCGCGATCGCGCGCGGTGTAATGGGCAAAGCTGCGGGGGGTGGCGGCTTCGACCTGAAGCAGCGTGTCAGGCGTGAGGTGAAAGTGCTGGGCTAGGCGGGCGATCGCCCCATCGGTATAGTGCTGCTTTAGCGCCGCGTAATCCTCACAGCGCCACCATTGTTCGGGTTCGGTAAAGCTAGAGGCAATAATCGTGGCGCAGCCGTCTGGGGCTCGTCCGTCTCCGGGGTGGCTAACGGATACGAAGAGGGAGTTATTTTCGCCAATGGGGCCGTGGTCGTCATATAAAAACTGAAGATGAGGGGGGCAATCGGGCGGAATCGCCGCCTGGGTTACCCCCAGATACACCACAAATGCACCCGACCCGGATGGCAGCTTGTCTACCCGCTGGCGATATCCCGCAGGGGCAGCGGTGCCCAAAAGCTGCATCAAATTTTGCACCGTGACGTTGGCGACTACATGACTGGCCGGCACATGGCGGGACTCGCCCGTTTTTTGATTCCGCACTGAGACGGCGATCGCCCGCCCCTGATCCACCTCAATCTGCTCAACCGTGTGACGCATGTGCAGGCTACCCCCATCTCGCTCAAGGGCTTCTACCAGGCGATCGCTCAACACCTGCATGCTGCCGTGAAGATGATATAGCCCGTGGGGAGCTTGCGACATGGCCAGCGCTGTCGCGGCATAGAGCAACGCCGTATCTTCTGCGTCAACCTGGGAATAGAGCTTGAGCTGCAAATCCAAAAATCGCCGCAGCCGATGGTCGTGGCCTAGGCCATACCACCGCAAGACCTGCCCCACCGTAGAAAACGTATGGGGCAGCGTCATCAACGTGCCTGGGCGCACCGCTTGCAGCATCTGGCCTACATCCCACCCATTGCGGGGGGGCAGCACCGGCTGGCGCTGCTGAAATGCCCAACTGTAGCGAAACAACTCTGCCATCAGTTGCCAGAAGGGTTCGCTGTTGGGGAACTGTCGCTGGCGCTCGGCCTGCCACCGTTGGGGATCGCGCCAGACGCGCACCGGCTCAGTTTCTCCGGGCAGATAGACCGCACAGGCTGGATCACAGGGCACCGCCTCGGGGAGTGCCACCCCTAACTCAGCAAAGATATCGTGATGGATGCCCCCCGGCTCTAGCCCGGCCACCTGCGTTGCGCCTACGTCAAAGGTGAATCCTCGCCGCCGAAAGGTAGAGGCGCACCCCCCCGGCACGAGCGCTTGGTCAAACACCTGCACCCGATAGCCGCGATGGGCCAACAGCGCCGCCGTCGTTAGCCCGCCAATTCCAGCGCCAATCACAATCACTGGGGGAGCCTGGGTTTCAGCAGCTGACTGCATGAAAAGTTTACATAACGTTACACTCTCGATCATACGTTAGATTCAGCCCAGGGGGTGATTGCCCTGCCCAATCGACTGCGGTGACTGGGTTCGGGGCGATCGCCCCTAGCCGACTCTCCGAGCATCTATGCGGCAAATCAACCGCCTGTATGGATTTGCGCCCGATTGGGATACAAGCCGATTAAGATAGATTAAGACTCATCCAGACGAGATTTCATGACCTTCACTCTCGCACCCTCCGCCCAGTTCAACAGCCTTAATTCGCCTACTATTCAACACTTGCCTAACGGCCTCACCTTAATTGCGGAACAGGTTCCCGTCGATGCCGTTAATCTCAGTCTTTGGCTGCGGGTGGGCTCATCTGCAGAGTCAGATGCCATCAACGGCATGGCTCATTATTTGGAGCATATGGTGTTTAAAGGCACCAACCGTTTAGAGAGCGGTGAGTTTGAACGGCTGATAGAACAGCGGGGCGCTGTCACGAATGCGGCCACCAGTCAGGACTACACCCACTACTACATCACCACTGCACCGCAAGATTTTGCCGATCTTGCGCCCTACCAGCTTGAGGTAGTGCTGAATGCAGCAATCCCCGATGTGGCCTTTGAGCGGGAACGGTCAGTCATTTTGGAAGAAATTCGTCGGGCGCAAGACAGTCCCCAGCGGCGGCTACACCGTACCGCCATGCAAACCGGGTTTGACCGCATGCCCTATCGTCGCCCAGTCTTGGGGCCAAGCGAGGTAATCGAACATCTAACGGCGCAGCAAATGCGCGACTTTCACCATCAGTGGTATCAGCCCAGTCGAATGACAGCAGTGGCCGTGGGGAATTTGCCCGTCGAGCAGCTGATGGAAACTCTGGTAAATGGGTTTGAATCGGTAGCTAGCCACCCCAGCGCGCTGGTTCGCAAGTCCTCTCTGAATCCTGCCCCCGTAGACCTTGACAGTGTGCCAGAGCCGCCCTTTACCTCTATCGTGCGGCAGACGGTGATTGATCCCACCCTGCAACAGGCACGGCTGGTGATGCTTTGGCGTGTACCGGGAATGCAGCACCTGCAGCAAACCTATGTCTTTGACATGCTGGCAGCGGTGCTCGGGCAGGGGCGCATGGCCCGGCTGGTGCGCGATTTGCGGGAAGATCGGCGATTGGTGTCGAGCGTGGGGGTAAGCAACATGACCTACCACCAGCAAGGGCTGTTTTACATTTCAGCGCAGTTGTCGGTGGAGCATCTCGAGACAGTGGAAGCGGCGATCGCCCAGCATATCCAACGCTTGCATGATGAACCGGTTGCCGAGTCTGAACTGCAACGCATTTGCACCTTAGTTACGAATCGATTTGTGTTTGGCAATGAGGCCCCGAGCGATCGCGCTAGCCTGTATGGGTATTACCAAGCCACCGTCAGTGACTTAGAGCCCGCCTTGAACTATCCTGCTAAATTGCGATCGCTCGATCCCGAAGAGCTGCAAGCCGCAGCCCAGCGCAGCCTCTCTCCTCAAGCCTATGGCGTGGTCGTCATGCGACCCGAAGCCTAAGAGACGCTGAGGAGTCAAATGAATGCAGTTTTAAGGAGACGAAGGTCAGCTTAGCGGTGTGCTAATGCGAAACTGGCGTTATTGTGGGTGAGACTTATGCCCCACGTACGGGCGATCGCCCCCTGTATTTTGCAATGTGGAATCAAATTTCAGCCCATATTTCCCAGGCTACAGCCGTTGAGTTTGTGGCGCGACATCAGCGTCCTGTGGGCGGCGGCAGCATCAATCGCGCCTACGCTGTATCCAACGGAGACACCTCCAATGCCGTATCCTATTTCGTCAAGCTCAACCAGGCTGAGCAGCTTTCTATGTTCGAGGCCGAGGCCAAGGGGCTGCAACACATTGCGGATACCCAGACCATTCGCGTGCCTCGTCCGCTCTGCTGGGGCGTAGCCGAGTCGTCTGCCTACCTGGTGATGGAATGGTTGGATCTGGGCTATGGCACCCATCGCGCTTGGCAAGAGATGGGGCAAAACCTAGCCGCCATGCATCGCGTCACGAGCAGCAAGGGATTTGGCTGGGAGCAGAATAACACCATTGGCTCGACCCCCCAAATCAATACTTGGACTGCGGACTGGATTGATTTTTTTGCCACTCATCGGCTGGGCTATCAACTTACCCTGGCAAAGCAGCGCGGCGGGTCATTTCCTGAGGGCGATCGCCTTCTGGCTCATCTTCCAGATCTGTTGGCGGGGCACCAGCCTCAGCCGTCGCTGGTGCATGGCGATTTGTGGTCGGGCAATGCGGCCGTGACCAAGCTAGAAGAGCCCGTGATTTTAGACCCGGCGACTTATTTTGGCGATCGTGAAGTAGATCTCGCCATGACCGAGCTGTTTGGCCGCTTCCCCAACGACTTCTATCGCGCCTATCAAAGCAGCTTCCCGCTTGCCCCCGGGTATGAGCGGCGCAAGGTGCTCTACAACCTGTATCACATCCTGAATCACTTCAATCTGTTTGGCAGTGGGTATGCAGCTCAGGCAAACAGCATGATTGCCTCACTGCTGCGATAAGGGGTCGACTCTTACGGTGCCGTTAGGAACTCGCTCGAAAGCAATGAACCTGCTAACGGGGTATTCTCCCGTTGGGAGACGCGGCACGAACAGCGTCGCTCAACCTGCAGATCCCTTCCTGCGACTTATTCCTTAATTTCTGCCTTCATGCGCTCTAACGTCAGGTGCATCTGTTGAAACATCTGCTGGGGCGTTACGCCAAACTGGTTAAGCTGGGTTTTCAGCTGTTCGACTGTCATCTGCGCCATGAAGTCTTCTGACAGCTCAAACCGTTTCATAAAAATTTGGTAGCGCTCCATCACCGATTCCATCTGGTCGATATAGAGCTTTTTGCCTTCACGATCAAACTTGCCGTAATTGCTGCCGATCTGCATCAGCCGCTGATAGTCTTCAAACAGTTGCTTGGCTTCTTGCTGTACCAGTTCGGAATCGAAAAAACTCATTGCTACTCCAGTCCACTTGTTCTGAATTTGTTCCCAGCAGGGCTGTCACCTAGATGAGGATGCCATCGGCTCTGGTGGCAATCTATCGGCAGGTTTGGAACAACCGCCGCCCGCATGGAGCAGTTGCTGTGATGGTTTAGATACGCCCATTGTAAGCTAGATAGAAAGGGGGCTAAAGTTCGGGAAACGCTACCTGAAGGGCGTGTCGCCCCTGCGCATACCTTGGGGCGATCGCCCCCGTATTCGCTATTGTTACCCCGACCCCACACGACTCAGAGGGAATCCAGGAGGCTCTGATCATGATGAACCAAATCAACCGCTGGCTAAATCGGCATCCTGAGCGAGTTCAAGCCCAGGTTGAAATCTATACCTGGCAAACGTGCCCCTTTTGTATTCGCGCTAAGCTGCTGCTGTGGTGGAAGGGAGTGTCCTTTACGGAATACAAGATTGATGGGGATGGGGCGGCACGAGTAAAAATGGCGACGCGGGCCAATGGGCGGCGATCGGTTCCCCAAATCTTTGTGAATAATCAGCATGTGGGCGGCTGTGATGATCTCTATGGGCTCGATCGGACGGGCCAGCTGGATGGGCTGCTAAGCCAAATGCCAGCGGACTAAGGATGCCAGTGCTGACGTTGGCAGATCATCCCGATTATCAAACCCACTGCCGCTGGATGCAACGGGCGATCGCCCTAGCCGCATCAGCGGGCGCAGCGGGCGAAGTGCCTGTGGGAGCTGTGGTTGTAGATGCTGCAAATGCCTTAATTGCTGAGGGAGAAAACCGTCGGGAGCGCGATCGCGATCCCACAGCCCATGCTGAAGTCGTCGCGCTGCGAGCAGCAGGGCAAGCCCTCCACACCTGGCATCTCAATCAATGCACGCTGTACGTCACCCTAGAACCTTGCCCCATGTGCTCCGGTGCCATTCTGCTGGCGAGGTTAGGTCGGCTGGTCTACGGAGCTGATGACCCCAGAGCGGGAGCCGTTCGCACCGTTGCAAACTTGCCGGATAGCGCCTGCTCAAACCATCGGCTAATTGTGTTGCCAGGCATCTTAGCTGCCGATTGTCGCCAGCAATTGCAACATTGGTTTCAGCAGCGGCGTTAGCCTTCAGAATTATGGGCACCTTAAAGTGAGAGCGGTATCCAGATTTTCTACTGATTCAGTGTTTTTACGGCCCCGCCATGACAGACCGAGAACTGTCATCCCAACGAGAGAGGCACAGCTGCCCCACGATTATGCTAGAAGAACAAAAGGATGCAAGGGTTGGATTATCCATGCCCTGCTTTTTTATACGTCATGGGTCTATTTAATCGGAGTTCCAGTTTGACTATGCAGGTACCGGATCGGTCAACGATGGTTAACTCTCGGATCTCGCCTTGGCTGTCGGCGATCGCCTATTCTTTGGGGAGCCGGTTGCTGTTGCCTGCATTCTTTGGGCAGATTCGAGTCACAGGCCAAGAGCATGTGCCCCAAAGCGGCCCAGTGATCTTGGCTCCGATGCACCGCTCGCGCTGGGATGCTCTTGTGGTTCCCCATGTGACAGGCCCCAACCTGACAGGCCGCTACTTGCGGTTTATGGTCACCTCAGATGAAGTTAAAGGAGTTCAGGGGTGGCTCATTCGCCGATTAGGCGGGTTTCCGGTCAATACCCGTCGCCCCGGTATCAGTAGCCTCCGTTACGGGGTAGAACTGTTGCAACAGGGCGAGATGTTGGTGATTTTCCCAGAAGGCGGCATTTTTCGCGATCGCACGATTCACCCGCTTAAGCAAGGTCTCGCTCGGCTAGCAATCCAGGCTGAGAATAATCCACCAGAACTGGGCATTAAAATTCTGCCAATTCAGATTGAATACAGTCAAGAGTTACCTCGCTGGGGCGATAGTGTTACTGTTCGTATTGGCGAAGCTCTGTCGGTGGCCGATTTTGTAACTGGCTCAGCGAAGCAAGATGCGAAAAATCTGACGCAAGAATTACGAAAGCGCCTAACCTATCCAGAATGTCCTGGCGCTCAAAATTCTACAGAGCTTCTCCACACCGATCAGGCTAGCGACTCAACCACCCTCGCATCCTATAATGCCTCTCACTATCAACGAGAGCCAGCACAGCCCTACTCGACCCAAACCGCGCGCTCTATCGTTCGACAGCCATAACATGTTAAGCGCTGTGGTGTTGGTTTAAGATCAGGATTCAAAGTATTGCAACCGATAGGTTAATTTGGATCATTATCGGTGTGAATCCTATGCGCAGCAGGGGTTCACACCGATAAACCCCCAAACCAGTGCGTTAAACGCCATATCTCGAATTCCCGTTAATCTCACGGGAATCCGAGAGCATCATTTCAGTCCGTATTGCCGGGCTGAAACAACGTTCAACCGTACGGCCCGCATCGCAGGCAGCACGGTTTTAAGCATTTGCCGGATTGACGGTAACCTCAGTTCGATTTGAAAAGATTTTGGGGCACTGCGCAACGCACGGTGCCCCAAAAACCAAAACCCGTCCTGTGCAGTCTACACAGGGCGAGTTTTGGTTTATTTTAAGCTCACCTTAAGGACGAATGAAACTAGACGAGGGTTGAAAATTTTCTACCGGAACACCCCGCAGTGCCTGCTGCATAAAATCTCTCCAAATAGGTGCTACGAAACTACCCCCAGTTGCGCCACGTCCCACTGGTGAATAGTCATCATTGCCAACCCATACTGCCACTGACAGTTGCGGTACGTACCCTACAAACCAGATATCACGCTCAGACGATGTCGTGCCAGTTTTGCCCCCAGCCGGACGCCCAATTTGAGCCGCAGTGCCGGTTCCCTGAGTAATCACACCTTGCATCACATCGTTTAAAGCGGCGACAGACCAGGGGTCGAGTACGAGCTGAGGCTGGGGTGTATTATCGAGCAGCACTCGTCCCGCGCTATCAGTAACCCGCACAATAAAGGTAGTCTCTGACTTCCATCCGCCGTTAGCAAACGTGGCATAAGCCGCTGCCATCTCTAACGGGGTTAAATCTACTGACCCCAACGGCAGCGAGGTTACTGGCTCAATTGGGCTCTTAATGCCTAGAATGCGAGAGATCTCAATGACCCGATTAATCCCCACATCCTGCCCTAGCTTCACAGCAGGAACATTGCGCGATTGCTCTAGCGCTGCGCGGATGCTCATGGAGCCATAGAAGCTGCCGTCATAGTTTTTGGGTGCGTAATACTCATAGCCGTCAGGATAGGTGACGGGCGTATCTTCTACAGTCGTCTCAGGCGCATATTTGCCGCTGGCAAACGCCGCATAGTAGACCACAGGCTTAAAGGCCGAGCCTGGCTGGCGCAAGGCTTGAATAGCGCGGTTGTATTGGCTGTTTTGATAATCGACGCCGCCCACCATGGCTTTCACGAAATGCGTGCGGGGATCTACCGCGACCAATGCCATTTGGTCAGCATTGAGCGATCGCGACAGCCGCGCATGGCCTTGTCGGACTGTGTCTTCCGCAATTTGCTGCAATTCTAAATCAAAGGTGGTTTGCACCCTCATACCACCCTTTGAGACCGCATCGCGCCCAAAACGACTTTGCAACTCTTGTACGACCGCTTCTGTGAGATAAGGTGACTTGCTGGCCCCAAAAGCAGTGATTTGCCCTAATTCGATAGG
>JBGTOF010000377.1:0-5470 GCA_041742695.1 Elainellales cyanobacterium
GCTATCCAGGTTGCTGACGAGGTACTGCTTGCTCACGCTAGCAACCCTTTAACGGATATTCAGCGCCTGATTTTACGTGAGTCTTTGGCAGGTAAGGGCTATGAGCGCATGGAAGGATATGCGACACAACACATTAAAAATGAGGGCAAGGAACTGTGGGACTTGCTTTCCAAGGCTTTAGGGGAGAAAGTCCGTAAAACTAGCTTTAGAGGCGTGTTGGAGAAACGCTGGAAGTTAGGCAATCTGATCCCTACTCCCCCGATGCTGTCGATTTACAATCCTCAAACTTGGGTGGGGCGCAAGGCGATTGTTGATGAATGTCTGCCTAAACTACAAGGACAGGCAAGAGTCCTCTGGATTACAGGGATTTCGGGGATTGGGAAGACGGCACTAGGAGAATGTCTCGCTAGCCAAGCCTGGGAGGGTGATCCTTCATTCCAATGGCTGTATCTGGAGATTTTGGAGGGGCAAAGCCCAGAGTTTGTTTCGGTTGCGGCAGATCTACTGGCGAAGTTGGGCGAAGTAAACCTCGATCCACAGGAACGCAACGACCCAAAACGCTTGATGGAGCGGTTATTACGAAAACTGAAAGTCAGTCGCTATTGGCTTCAGATTGATTCGTTAGAACGATTGCTCAATTCTGAACAGCTTACTGAGACAAAATTTGCTGATCATTACTGGGTCACATTTCTCCAGCGCTGTTTGACGGAGGCGAATTTCGCCAGTCGGTTGGTGTTGACGGCGCAAGCGTTGCCGAGTTCGTTGGCGGAGTTGGAGGATCGCTATTCCAATCTTTGGCAGGTCATGACTTTACAGGGATTATTGGCGAATCAACCAGATAATCAGCGATCGAATGAACACTTAGAGCTATTTGCTAAGAATGGCTTGAGTGTAGATGACATCAGTTCAAGCCATCTACGACAAATTGGACAAATCTATGAAGGTCACCCTTTGGTGTTGCAAGTGATTGCCAAAGAAATTCTGGCTGCGCCGTTTGATGGCAATATGGCAACGTACTGGGGACGCTATGGCAATGAGTTTGAACAAGTCGCACGGGAACTGCAAGTTGAGCGGGTTAGCTCAGAACTCTACAATCAAGCACTCCAAAGGCGAGTTCGCCGTCGAGTAGAAGTTTCGCTGAAGCATTTGCCTACTAGTGCGTTGGATTTACTCTGTCGCAGTTCGGTCTATCGCCGTCCTGTTCCTGAAACATTTTGGCTGTCTTTGCTTGAGGAGCATACGTCTCAGTTAAGGCAGCAGGCTTATCAGATTTTGAATGAACGGGCGTTAGTGGAGCGAGAAGACATCCACCAAAATCAGTTTTTGATTCGCCAACATAACCTTGTCCGGGCTGTTGCCTATGGCCTGCTTAAAACTGACACCCCAATCTGGGAAGCCGCTGAGCACCAAGCCGCCCACCTCTGGCTGACTGAATATCAAACGGCTCCCGATGCTCCCAACCTGGAAAAGCTTCGTGGTCACTTGGAGGCATTTGAGCATTATTTTTCTATAGAAGCTTGGGATCTAGCCAAGGTAATTCCCCTTGCTATCGTTAATGGCTTAACAGAGAATGAACTACATTGGCAACTTGGACAGTGGGGCTACTACCAAGAACAGATTTATCTCTATAAAAAGTTGCTAATCCTTTACCGAGCAATACATATTCCATTTGGTGAATGGTACGCTTGGCAATACATGGGGCTTGCCTATGAGTCCTGTGGAAGATCTAAGCAGGCCCTTGAGTGTTATCAAAATCAACTAAGCTCTGCTTACTCTATAGAAAATTTTATAGACGGTCAAAGAATTGCTTTAAGCAATCTTATAAGAAGTTATAACTTTCTAGGACAATCCGATCAAGCTAATATTTATTTAAAAAATCTTTCTAACTCAAATCTAGAGTCAAGCTCAGTTCAAGTTCAGTCTCTAAACACTCGATGTCAAGCTGATATTCTAAGTGCTTTGGGTGAATATGATATGGCTATCCGATATCGAAACGAGCAATTACATCTCACCCGTAAAGCTAATGATATTCGAGGAGAGATAGTAGCACTAAGCAACCTAGGATTTGAATACATGATGATTGGAGATTACAAAAGCTCTATCACATCCCATTCACAAGCACTTGCACTTGCAAATTCAATAGAAGATAAATGGTATCAAGCCTCATCGTTAGCATTTCTTGGGCATATCTTTAATGTGCCAAATGGCTATAAAGAGGCTATAAAATATTATAAAAAATCATTAGATATCTCAATTGAAATTGGTTATCGCCAGGGTGAAGCTAGTTCTCTATGTTATTTAGGCAATGCGTATTCTGGCCTAAAGCAATATACAAAAGCAATTAACCTCTCTCAACGAGCACTAAGAATTTTGCGGGAGATTAGCGACAGAAGAGGAGAAGGTACTGCCTTGAGTAACTTGGGAGCCGCTCAACTCAAATTGGGGCAGCATTCAGAATCCCTGGCTAATAATCAGACGGCATTAGAAATTTTTCGGGAGATTCACTATCGACAAGGTGAAGCTGAAGCACTCAAAAATTTTGCAGAACTGCATCAAGATCTGGGCGAGGTGGCGATGGCGCAGCAGTATTGTGAGCAGGCGTTGGCGTTGGCGACGGAGTTGGGCATTCCCCTCAAAGCCAAGTGTGAGGCATTACTGGAAGAGTTGGGAAAAGGTGCAAGATAATGAACCAGCGCGATAAACTACTGGTCAAAATCTTGCTGGGAAGTGCTGACGCAAACATTCCCTTTGATCCGCTATGTCAACTGCTTCGTACCCTTGATTTTGACGAACGAATACGCGGTAGTCACCATATCTTCTCTAAAGAAGGAATTGAAGAAATCTTGAATCTCCAATCCAAACAAGGAAAAGCCAAAGCCTATCAGGTCAAACAAGTCCGCGACGTCATTTTGAAGTATCAACTCGGAGGTCAAGATGAAGATTAAATACGAACTGATTATTTATTGGAGTAAAACTGATCAAGTCTTTATTGTCGAAGTACCTGAATTACTCGGTTGTGCTGCTGATGGCGAAACCTACCAAGAAGCTGTGCAAAATGTCGAAGTAGTGATTCAAGAATGGATTGCAACGGCACAAGAATTAGGGCGAGCCATCCCAGAACCCAAAGGTCGGCTGCTATTTGCATAACTCTGCTCAGAACAGTTGGAGTTCTCAAAACTTGGGTAAAGCTACATCAAGTGCTGGGCGAGGTCGAGGTATTACGGCAGCTCCGTCAGCAGGCATCGCCCATCGCCACAGAACTTGTCATTCCCCTCAAAGCCGAGTGCGAGGCCCTGTTACAGCAGATTCAACTCAGTGGAGGAAGCAATTGAAATTTGAAATCCTTTAGAAAATTGTGGATTCCTCACGCAGCTCGCGTTGAACGCTCTGGTTTAGGTGGGCAAGGCGGTGAACGGAGCACCGCTTTGTGGCGATGGGAGGTAGCCTTCTACCAGTAAATCAGCGCCGACCGATCGCCACGAGACGCGTTCTAGCGGCAGTGCTTGGGTCATCTGCGTTAGCCCTAGGTCGCCGACGGGGGATGGGGCGATCACCCCTCCGATAATTTTGGGTGCAATGAACGCCATCACCTTTTGCACGGTGCCGTCGGCGATCGCCCGTGCGGCCAGAGTGCCGCCACACTCCCATAAGACTGACAGACAGCCCTGGTGATAGAGATGGGCGATCGCCCCTGCTGGTGTTAGATCTGGCAATGGCACCACCGTCACGCCCTGCTGCCTCAGCGCCGTTTGCATCGCCGGGTTTGCGTCAGCCTGCGTAAATACCAGCGTGGGCACCTGAGCCGTGTCCCAGAGCTGCGCCTCTGAGGGCAAATCTAGATCGCGGCTCAGCACCACCCGCAGCGGATCATGCCCTGCCCCATGACTCGTCAGCAGCGGATTGTCGCGGCGCACCGTGTTGCCCCCCACAATCACCGCATCAACCCCCGCCCGCACCTGATGCACCACCTGCCGCGCCGCAGGCGTCGTCACCCAAGCGCTATGCCCTGACGTTGCCGCAATCTTGCCATCTAGCGTCATGGCATATTTGAGAATGCCCAAGGGCTGACGATGCAGAATGCGGTAGACAAATGCCTCATTCAACTGCTGACAGGCTGTGGATTCAATCCCGACCTCTACCGCAATGCCTGCTGCCCGCAACCGCGCAATGCCGCTGCCCGCAACCTTAGGGTTGGGGTCTACCATGCCTACCACCACCCGCGCCACGCCTGCCGCTACCAGCGCCTCGGAGCACGGCGGCGTGCGCCCATAGTGGTTGCAGGGTTCCAAATTGACATACACCGTTGCACCCGTGGCGCGATCGCCCGCTGACTGCAGGGCAAACACCTCTGCATGGGGCTCTCCCGCTTTAGGGTGAAAGCCCTCGCCCACGATCTCGCCCTGCTGCACCACCACCGCGCCTACCATGGGATTTGGGGCGGTCTGCCCGCGCGCTTGCTGGGCTAGCTCTAAACAGCGGCGCATCATCGCTTGGTCAAATGCAGGTGCAGCCAAATCAGGTGCAGCAGACATGGCACCCTTAGACCGATGGTGAATGCGACAGATCGGGACAGTGGATCACCGGCTTTAGCCCAGCCTGGTGCAGAATGGTGGGAATCAAATCCTCGCGTCGCACGGCCATCATGTGAACCCCCTGACAGAGTTGACGGGCGGCTTGCACTTGCTCAGCGGCGATCGCCATCCCTTCGTCTAGGGGGTTTGCGGCTGCCGCCAGCCGATCGATCAAGTGCTGGGGAATTTGAGCACCAGGCACATTGTTGTTGATAAACTGCGCGTTCTTGGCGGACTTCAGCAGAAAAATTCCGGCTAGCACGGGCCGATGGCACCCTGCGGCGATCTGATCCATAAACTTTTCTAGCCGATCAAAATCGGTAATTAACTGACTTTGAAAGAATTGCGCCCCGGCTTCAAGCTTGCGCTCAAATCGTCGCTGCAACCCCGACCAGCTCTGACATTGGGGATCGACTGCTGCGCCGGGAAACAACGTGGTGGCCCCGTTGGTTAGCGGCTTCTCGTTGCAGTCTAGACCCTGATTCAGATGGTGGATCAGCCGCAGCAATCGCACCGATTCTAGGTCAAACACGGGTTTTGCGGCAGGATGGTCGCCGGCTGTGACGGGGTCGCCTGTGAGCGCCAGCACATTGCGAATGCCGAGCGCCTGCGCTCCCATCAGGTCTGCTTGCAAGCCAATGCGGTTGCGATCGCGGCAAGCGACTTGATAAATTGGCTCGATTCCCTGCGCCTGCAAGATTGCAGAGGCCGCCAGCGATGACATTCGCAAAACAGCGCGGCTGCCATCGGTCACGTTCACCCCATGCACCCACTCTTGCAAAAGCTGCCCCATTTGCACCATGTGGCTAGCGTCACCGCCCTTGGGAGGCATCACCTCTGCCGTTACCAAAAAATCGCCCGCCTGAGCGGCAGACTGAAGCCGAGAAACCGGGTAGGCA
>JBGTOF010000401.1:0-1772 GCA_041742695.1 Elainellales cyanobacterium
ATCCATCGCTTTTGCGCCACATCCAGGGGAAACAGATCCCGTGCGCCCACTGGGGGTTGATAGGTCATTACTTCTTCTTATTGCCAAACAGGCCAAACAATCCACCTCCAGACTTACCATCTTTTGGCGTGTCTTTGGAGGCTTTTGCCGCGTTGCCCGTTGCTTTAGCCCTGCGCTTACTCTCGGCTGGGCTGGGCTCAGGCGCTTCTAGGCGGCGCATCCCTTCTTGAGCCGTTGTATCTTCTGGGTTCAGTTCTAGCGCCTTGCGAAAGTGGATTTTTGCCATCGTCGTCTGCTTGGTCTTGAAGTAGATCAGTCCCAACCGACTATGGGCGATCGCATTCTTGGGAGAGAGCTGCAGCGCATCTCGCAGCTCTTTGACGGCCGCATTGAAGTTGTTCTTTTTCTCAAACTCATGGGCGCGCCGAACATAGGACGCCACAATGGCATCTTTTGTCGCTGGGGGTTTGGGGGCATTGCGCTCAGATGAGGTCGATGGCGGTGACGCATTTGCGGGAGACGCACTCGACGGGGAGCTAGCGGTCGGGGCCGCAAACTCCCCATTATTGGCCTTCCGCATGACATAAACTAAATTCAGCTCGCTTAGCTGTCCCGTAATCTCTTCCATATGGTCGAGATGCTCGTATTGCGTCTCTGCTAAATCATGCACGGCCTTACGGTATGCCTGATCCACATCACCTCGAGATGCGGCTACTGTGCGGGCGATCGCACTGCTGAGAACCACGGTTTCTTGCTGACGCAGCGCTTGTTGCCCTTTTAGCTTAAGCAGCAACAGGTATTCCGATAAATTCTTGTCGCTGGATAGCTGCTCATAAGCTGGGTTGACCAATTTTGACAGCAGTTCTGCAGCGTGCTGGCGATCGCCCTCACTCTCCTCCGTGTAGCTATCAGGATGGAGGCGGCGAGCTAATTTCAGATACCGTTTGCGAATTAGCTTGGCATCTGCATCAATAGAGACGCCCAGAACCGCATGGTGATCCACACAATCCAACCCAAACAGCCCTTGTTCAATATTCAGCGCCATAGCCTCTGCCTTCCCGTCTGCCCAAGTTCTCTTAAGTTTACTTTGCTTCTCCATACTCTGGGAAAGCACTCAGCATCTCTCTATTGAACAATTACACCCGCTTCAACTCCGTTTTAAGTCAGGGGGTTTGGCACTGCACTGCGTCATAGGACTGCGCCTAAAATCATTGCCGTAATCAAATCAGCACAGCGTGTGTGGTTCAAGCGTGGTCTTGATAGTGTTCCCACTCTAGGAGCCCTCTGGCGCAAATTCTGGCAGCGGCTGAATAGCCAAAAGGGCCTGGCTCAATTCGGCATGAATTAGGCCGTTAGTGGCCAGGATGCAGCAGGCCTCAAAGTCATGGGGAGATTTGTCGTAGGCCGTGACCAAGCCGCCTGCTTCTTCTACCAGAACAATGCCTGCTGCCACATCCCACGGCGATAGCGCTCGTTCCCAATACCCCTCTAATCGACCACACGCCACAAACGCTAAATCTAGCGCGGCGGCGCCGCCGCGCCGCACCCCCTGCGTCTGATGGGTGAGATGACAAAACTCGGCATAGTTGGTGTCGAGCGTGGTGCATCGGTCATAGGCAAACCCGGTGGCCAGCAGACTGTGCTCTAGATCTGGCGTGGTGGAGACTTGAATGGGTTGGCGATCGCGCGTTGCCCCCAATCCTTTCGCAGCCCGAAACAGCTCGTCATAGTAAGGGTTATAAACCACGCCGACTTGGGGCACACCCTCAATC
>JBGTOF010000423.1:0-4856 GCA_041742695.1 Elainellales cyanobacterium
CGAGGGTCGGGCGATCGCCCTGGGCGTCGGCACCCCTGGCCCAACTGACGCAGCCGGCCGCGTTGCCCGGGTCGCTATTAACCTAGGCTGGCAAGATGTGCCCCTCGCCGACTGGCTCGAAACCCGTCTGCAGATTCCTACCACGCTGGCCAATGACGCGAATTGTGCAGGCCTCGGTGAAGCCTGGCTCGGGGCAGGGCAGCGCTTTCAAGATTTGATTTTGCTAACGCTGGGAACGGGCGTGGGCGGTGCCGTAATCTTAAACGGCACGCTGTTTGTAGGCCGCCACGGCACCGGGGCAGAGTTGGGGCTAATCTCCATTGACCGGGCGGGGGTGCCTTGCAACAGCGGCAACTGTGGCTCACTAGAGCAGCATGTGTCAGCCCAGGCCGTGCGCCGCATCACCGGCGAAGAACCTGCGACCCTGAGCAATCGCGCGCGTGCGGGAGATGAGGGGGCGATCGCCTTTTGGCACAATTATGGGCGAGACCTAGGCGCGGGGCTAGCGAACTTGATCTATATCTTTACCCCCGAGGCGATTGTGCTGGGGGGAGGGTTGAGCGCCAGCAGCGATCTATTTTCCATCAGCATGTGGCAAGAAATTGAAGCGCGAGTGCTGCCGTCATCTCGAGAAGGGCTGCAAATTTTGACTGCAGACTTGGGCAACCAAGCGGGCATGGTCGGTGCTGCAAAGTTGGCCTGGCAGCAGGTGATAACCCAAGCTTCCCAGCCCGATCCCCAGCCCGATTCCCCACCAATGCTGGCACGCCCGCTCCATCCAGCGCCCTCTGATCTTGCCCTATCGGAGATGGAACTGGCCTATCGCCGTGCAGTAGAACTGGCAAAATTTAAGGCCGGGTTTCTGGCGCGCACGTCACACGAGCTGCGATCGCCCCTCAACGGCATTATGGGAATGCACCAGTTGATTCTGTCAGACCTGTGCGACAGCCCTGAGGAAGAGCGGGAGTTCATTCAACAAGCGCAGCACTCCTCGCGCAAACTGCTGACTCTGCTGGATGAATTAATCTACGTCTCTAAAGTGGAGTGGGGCACCGTAGAGCTGCAAATCCAGCCGCTGCAACTGTCTGCCCTGCTGACCGAAGTGCACCACCTGACCTACCTGCAAGCACAAAATCGCAGCATTCAGGTCGATCTGGCTCCGGCAGATCCTGATCTCTATGTGATGGGCGATCCCCACGGGTTGCGGCAGGCTCTGATGTATTTGGTCGATGCGGCGATCGCCGCCATGCCCGAGGGCACCGTGCAGCTCATCCACCAAGTCAATCCCCACCAGCGCAGCCTTGATCTGTGGCTGCTTGATGACCGCCCCGTTTCTGCCTGGCAGGATGCGGTTCAAGCCCTCCAGCCCTCAGCCCCAGTCACCAAAGCCGAGCTTCGCGCCTTTCAGCCTGCGGCCACCTTGTCTGATAGCCTGACGCTGCTGTCTACCCAAACCTTGTTTGAGCATATGCACGGCACCCTTGACCTCGCGTTCTCACCCCAGCAGCCCGATCGCCCCTGCCTCCACTGCACGCTGCTGCTGGCTCACGAGTAGCGGGCTAACGCAGAATCAGCACCCATTCTGACTCCTGCCAGCGAGGGGACGATGTGGCTCCTACCACCAGTGGCCCCCAATAGCGGCGAGAGCCATCCTGAGCAAAGGCCACGACCACATCGCCGTTGCGCACTAGCAGATCGCCACTACTAGGCAATGCTAGCTTTAGCCCAGTGGCACTGCCCTCTTGGGGTGCAAAATCCCAATGCACCGGTTCTTGATAGGCGATCGCACTCTCTGCTCCTTCAGCACTTTCCCCGGTGGCGGTTCGCTGCACCAGCAGCGCCACCCGCACCGGATGATCGGTCTGGTTGCTGACACGCAGGTTTGCAGCAGCCGCCACGCCAGAGCCAGGCGTCGTTGTGGATAGCTCTAGCGGAGGCGGCAGCGCTGGGGTCGGTGGTGCATCCAGCGGCAGTTTATCGGCCTCTACGCTGGGATCTCTGGCCGTCCTATCGTTGGGGGCGATCGCCTCAGGCGTAGCCGGGAAGGGAGCGACTTCAACGGCCACTTCAAATCGGGTGAGCAGCCAAAATGCTGCTCCTGCGAGAATCAGAGCCCCGGCTGTAACTGGGTAGATGAGGCGCGGTGGAAGCTTTTTCATGTCCATACAGATGACGCAATTCGCAGAGGGTGTAGAGGGTGCGGGGGAACACAGGAGCGGACGGAGTCAGAGGAAGGCCCGTCGCTGTCTGGCGTGGCAGTCATTATGGGGCCTGTGGGTGCTAAAGCTCTGGATCTAAATTTGGAAAACAAGACTGTACGGCGCGATCACCCTACGTTTGGTTGGGCTCCAACTGCGAAACGTCAATCGCTGGGCTGCAGACTGTCGCTCCAGAGCTGACTGTGCGGCGTTGCGGTTATCTTCTAACAATGAGCCAACTCGCACCAGGGCTCTTAACCCTACTGCGCAATTCATAGCTCCACAACTTAAAAGCCCACTCTAAGTAGAAAAGACGAGCAAATTATAGTAGCCAGCACACCTGCCAAGGGCAACCTGATCAATCTGATCAGGCTTGATTCATGATTTGAGGCGCGATTAGCCAGGCCCAAAGCAGATGAGAGTTCTAGCGTGCATCACCCAGCGCTCAAATCCAAGTGCGGGCACAAAATTCTCTAGCTTCTAGTTTCGGCAGAATCAGACTGCCGCATGAACTACGGCGGGTCTGAGTGCAGATACAAGGAACGCGTTTGCAAGTTTAGAAGACAACCCCAGCCCAATTAATCAAGATCTTGTAAAGTTTGGGTATGGGCAGTCTCCCCAGATTGAATCAGCGCGCCAACTAGACATACCCTCGGTCGTTTGCTCTGCTGCCCTAGGTTGACGCTGGCTCCACGCCTAGTTTGACCAAACGTATCGCCAACATCACGTGTAATTTTGCAGCGTGGCAACCGCAGCAGTCCCCTTAAAATAAAGCCTAAAACTTTCTTGCTAGGGCGGAGCCCCATACCCGCTATGATAGCCTCATTTGCTCGGCCATTTAGGGAATACACGTCTAAACATAGCCTATCCTGATGCCGCCAGCCCCTAAGTCAGAACCGCGCTCAGGAGCCATACCCTTGGGCTTGCTAGCTGTCGGATCTCGCCAGGGCGATCGCCCCTTTACAGCACCCCCTAGCCGCCATGCAAAACACCCGCCTCACCACCCTAGTTGACAGTTCCACGACCCGTCTAATTAACTGGCTGCAAAATCCATGGCGGCGCATTTCGGTTGTGCTGCTGAGTCTCCTGTTTGGCTTTTTTCTAGCCACGGCGATCGCCACCACCGCTGGGCAAAACGCCAGTTGGGACATTATTGCTGGGGTGATTCTGGCAATCCTCACTGAGTTAATTAGCTGGGCTTATTACCGCCGTAGCCGTCGCGCTAGAGGCGAAGACCAAACTGGGCGATCGCTCATCATCGAAATGCTAAACGGCATCAAGATTGGCCTGATCTACGGCATGTATATTGAAGCCTTCAAGCTCGGTAGCTAACCTCAATGTCTTATGCCCCCTGCATTTGCTCAGGCATTTTCCCACATAGAGCCAACCCTGCGTCAGTGGATAGCTGGGGATCCCATTACCGATGCGGCCCTTCAGGATGTCGCAGCGCAGCTATCGGTACAACAGGATGCTGTCCCCTCTAGCAATGCCGTTGGGTTAGACTTGCTGCGGCAGCGGGCGCTCTTGTTGCAGGCAAACCATGGGGCGCTAGAGACGTGCTGCCGCGACGAGTTGGGTTGGGCGCAGACCCCGCTAGAGTTGGTTTGGACTCTATGGCTACCGTTAGCGCTACAGCTTCACACCCGTCAGCGATCCCTAGGGCGGCCCCTAGTGCAGGGGTTTTTAGGAGGGCAAGGCACCGGCAAAACAACACTGACACAAGTGTTGGCGGTGCTGTTGCAGTCTCTCGGGCATCGGGTATGTCGGCTTTCGATTGATGACTTATACAAAACTTATGAGGAGCGGCAGGAGATGCAGCAAAGGGATCCCCGCCTGCGGTGGCGGGGGCCACCGGGCACCCATGATCTGGCGCTGGGGTTGGCGGTGTTGCAGGCGTTGCGGGCAGGATCGTCCGATGAGGTAGAGATTCCCCGATTTGATAAATCAGCTCATGGCGGAGCGGGCGATCGCACCCAACCTGAGCACGTCCACGATATAGACCTCGTGCTGTTTGAAGGGTGGTTTACCGGGATGCGCCCCATTGATCCCGCTTGCTTTGATCAGGCGCCCCCGCCGATTAAAACGGAGGGCGATCGCACCTTTGCGCGTGACTGCAACCAGCGTCTGCGGGAGTATTTACCCCTATGGGACTATCTGGATGGACTGGTCGTGCTGCACCCTGAAGACTATCGCCTCAGCAAAGCGTGGCGCACCGAGGCAGAACACGCTATGAAGCGCAGCGGTCGCGCTGGAATGAGCGATGCCGAACTGTCGCAGTTTGTGGATTATTTTTGGAAAGCGCTGCACCCCGAGCTGTTTTTGCCGCCGCTGTTGCGCGATCCCCAAAGGGTGGATTTGGTCATTGAACTTGGGGGCGATCGCCATCCCAGCCGTCTTTGGTCGCCTGCCCCCTAGCCACTCCAGCGCTGTCTTACCGTTTGTTTCACGGCTGTCGTTGTCGGCTAGACAATCCCCAACAGACGCGCCACAATGAGGGCTTGCTTGTCAGGATTTGCTCAAACCATTGCCGCCATGTCCTCAGAATCAGAAGTTATTGAAATCCTTTCTGCCGACGAAGTGCGGCGCACCCTCACGCGGATTGCCTCGCAAATTATCGAGCGGGCGGGCGATCGCCTAGAGGCGATCGCCCTGCTGGGC
>JBGTOF010000434.1:0-13126 GCA_041742695.1 Elainellales cyanobacterium
ACCGTGATGCGGCAGGTGCAAGATGCAACAGCAGCAGTCTACGACGACCTCAATCAGATTCGGCGCGATCGCGCCCTGCCTATTATCGAAAAAGCTCAATGGATTGCAGCGGCTGCCGCCTTTGCCAATCCGGTTGCTAGCTTAGATTTGGTGGCAACAGCGGCAATTAACATCCAGATGGTGTCTGACCTCGGAGCCCTCTATCACCAGCGCATCAGCCTAGATCATTCCGGGGCGATCGCCCGAGATATGGCAGAGATTATGATCAAGCTGGGGCTCGTAGAATTGTCGAGTCAGGCGATCGCCCCCGTGCTCAAGAGCCATGCGCTGACCTTTGTGGCAGGCGGCGCGTTACAGGGTCTGAGCGCTGCATATCTGACTCGCGTAGCGGGCCTGAGCTTAGTAGAGTATTTCCAAGAACAGCGCCAAATGAAGGGCACTACTGCTAATGCACCCCTCAGCCTAGAGCGACTGACCCAAACCGTAAAGGCGGTCTTTACAGCAAACCAGCGTGGAGACTTTGCCAAATCGCTGGTAACCCAGGGGCTTCAACGCTTGGTGCCTGCGGCGCAGCCCGCGCCTGTGGCCCTGCACCCAACCGAACACCCCGCCTAGTGCACCCTTTGACTGCGTGAGTGCGGTAGCAGCACATGCTGTTAAAAAAACAACGCTAAACCGTGCTGTCCGCGACGTGGCCAGCACGGTTTTAAGCATTCACTGAGTGGGCTTTACAGACGCTACACCCAATACGTCATAGCCTATCGTCAAGCTCACGGTAATCGCGGCGCGATCGCCGAGGTTGGGGCGATCGCCCTACACTCCGAGGTGGGTCTTGAGCACGGGGAGCACTGCGGGAGCGCTGGGGTGATTGGGGACGAGATGATGGTGGACGGGATTGAGAGCGGCGCATATCTTGGTTCAACCGCTTACTCACATTTTCAAACGCATCTCGCTGCACATAAGGGTAATCACTCACCCACAGTCCATAATCAGGTAAAAAGATATCTGCAGCATCGCTCACACGGCTCAGATCAGGACGATTAGAAACCACCAGCGCTTCTGCAATATCGCCTGGCAAAATGACGCGATGATCACGCTTGAGCGGCACCTGCAAACGCGTCACAAAGCCGCTATCATCTCCCACTTCCAAATTCAGCCGCCGTTCGCGGTTCTCAATCACCACCAGCTCTCCGCGCTTGTTGACGGTTTCTTCAGTCCCAATCAACTCCTCTGACGGAAACACCTCCAGCACTTGGCCCTGCCAAAAGCCTGCATACTGATAGCGCCGCAGCTTTGCATTCTTTAAGCTAGCCCAATATACCGGGCTCCAAAGCCAATACAGACCCGCCACAATCCCAAACAAAAAATCAATAATTTCAAACCCGGGCGGCAACAGCCATTGCAGGGCGATCGCAATCAAAATCCCCACCACAGACATCAGCAAGCGCCGCAAAAAGTCCTTAGGTTGGCCCCACGTATACCGATATTGGTCGCTCGTAGCCACACGCGGAATCAGGTCATCAAAGGTTTGGCGAGTGATGGGAACCAGCATAAGATGTCGCAACTACGCTAGCGAAGCGCTCAGTGCCGCAAAAAGAAAAGCTCTAGTCTCCAATTGTAAAGCGCAAGCCACGTCACTGGTTGTTCTGACCGCGTCATCCCTGTCGGGTAGTCGGATTCATGTCACGGTTTTGTAGGATAGCCCTCACCCCACACACCTCATCCCCAACCGAGGACAACTGGCTCACCCTACCCGAAGCAGACGTTCCATTGCTACTCGTCCTTGCAAACCCTGTTGGGCCTCTTCGCGTAGCGTTTGCGCCAGCGCATCGGTGAGTTGGCTGGCATCTATGTGCCGAAATCCGAACCGCTCATAGAACGGAGCATTCCACGGCAGATCGCCAAACGTGGTCAACACGATGCGAGGAATCCCCTGAGCATCTGCCCAATCTATCGCAGCTTGAATCAGGGCACGCCCTACGCCCTTTCGCTGATGCTCAGGATGCACATCGACTTCGGCGAGAACGGCAGCATCTTTCTCGGGTACGACCATTGCAAAGCCAACCGGCTGACCGGTGGATGCAGCCACAGCCACCCAGAGACAATGCTGCAGCAACGCATTCTCGATCTGCTGAGGCGACAGCGTGCGCAATCTAACATTTGGAGGTATCACACCCTCGGGAAAAATTGTGGCGGCTGCGAGTTCAATCGCAGGCAACTCCGCAAGGTGCTGACGCTGAGCTAACTCAATGCGGTAGTCACTCACTGATTCGCTTGCCTTCCAGAAACTAGATAGACGCTTGTGCAAGATGGGTGCGATCGCACCCATCTTGCACAAGCCAGAACACCTGGCGTTGCTAAATCCCAAGCATGAACTGACCCGAGCTGCCATTACCCTAGCCCTCACTTAGTAGGCTATCTGGCAAAACTGAAATGTGCTCGTTCTGTCTCACAGCAACAGATCCGCATCGCGGGTCGCACCGGTGCCGCCCCACTGCTGCAACCAGCGCATCACCTCTGCCGGGATGAATATGCGGCTGCGCGCCGCCGTGTCGATGCACACATGCTTGGTAAACGCCCGCGCCGTCAAAAATTCTGTGACTTCCTTCACCTCTCCGCCGCTGACAGACATACCAAACATCTCAAAGGCAACTTCGTACTCGCTGTCTTTAATTTCTTTTGGGGTCACTTGCACTTTTACCAAGTCGCCGCAGAACATGGGCTGCATAAAGTCAGCGGTGCTGTGCGTGATAGGGATGGCGATTTTGGGATAGCAGAAAAACTGCCCCACATTGATGCCCGATGCCGCTAAAGACGCTTCATAGGCTTCGTGACAGATCGACAGAATGTTGGCAAAGTACACTACCCCAGCGGCATCGGTATCGCTAAAGCGGATGGTGCGTTCGTAAGTAAAGGGCATGTTGCTGAGCGGTTTTACAAATAATGGCAAACACTGCATTCTCTATTGTGCCGGAATAAGGTGTGCCAAAGTAGTTTTGAGGGAATATTGACCTCAGCCCCCCGAATCGGGCTACCCTTAGTCGAAGCGGTTGAGAAGAGACCTATGCCAAGAACTCCCAGCGAATTTGCAGTACATATCCTGATGGAAGGCGGACACCGCGAAGAGGTCCGCTTCGCTACAATTCAGGAATTCCAGAAGTGGTACAGCGGTGAGCTAGTGCCCAAGTCGACGTCTAGCGATTTTATTAACGTGCCGATCAAAAACATTCAGGGTGAATACATGGTGGTGCGGCCCTCGTCGGTGCTGGCGCTGCGAGTGGAACCGATTTTTGCAGGCAGCGTCGATCGCTTTTAGGCGACTTTATTGAGATACACAGGTTAGGGATAGGTATGGGGCGCAGGCGTCGGGTATGGGCTAACGGGCACAGGAGCAATACGTCGTCAAACGTACATCACACCGGCTCTTGCTCGGCTCTGTCTCGACGATCTCAAACGGCCCGCACCGTTCTTGGACTGAGCGTGGCACTCTGGATGGGTTTCGGTGCTGCGCCACTCGTGTTGAATGCGCAGTCGCCGCTGCCGTTAGTGCCGCCTGCGCAGCTTTCCAATTCTCCAGTTTCGCCCGATTTATGGGACACGCTATGGGACGATCGCCTGTGGGATGACCGAGTAGCGGTGTCTGGGGCGATCGCCCACTCTCTTCGCTATCTCGACACCTTGCCTGCTGCCGAGGTCTATGCGCAATACCCCGTGCCAGGGTTCACCCGAGATCGGATGCGACGCAGCTTGCTACAGTTTCGGCGGGTGCTGAATACGGCGCGATCGCCCGAATCGCTGCGCGCTACACTCCGACAAGACTTTGTGCTGTACCAATCTATCGGGCATGACGGGCAGGGCACCGTAGATATGACGGGCTATTTTGAACCCACCTATACGGCCAGTCGTGTGCCCACGGCAGAGTTTCGATATCCCCTCTACCGTCGCCCTGCCGACTTAGACCAGTGGGCCATGCCCCACCCCAGTCGGTCTGAGCTAGAAGGCCGAGACGGGCTGCAGGGCCACCAAGGACAGCTGCAGGGACTAGAGCTAGTTTGGCTGAGCGATCGCTTAGAAGCCTTTTTGATTCAGGTGCAGGGGTCGGCGCGGCTGCAGCTCACCGATGGCGGCGTCATGAGCGTGGGCTATGCAGGACGCACCGAGCACCCCTATGTCAGCCTAGGCCGGCAGTTGATTCAGGACGGCAAGCTACCCGAAGAAGGGTTAACGCTACCCAAGGTGATTGACTACTTCCACCAGCATCCGGCCGAGCTAGACGACTACATTCCCCGCAACAACCGCTTTATCTTCTTCCGCGCCACAGCAGGCGCTCCCCCTCAGGGCAGTCTGAGCGTGCCCGTCACTGCCGAGCGCTCCATCGCCACCGACAAGACGATCTTTCCTCCAGGGGCTCTGGCATTAATCCACACCCAAATTCCCGACGAGCGCTTGACCCTGCGCCCCGTGAGCCGCATTGTGCTGGATCAAGACACGGGTGGCGCAATTCGCGGAGCCGGACGGGTGGATGTGTATATGGGCAGCGGAGAGCAGGCGGGCGATCGCGCCGGATTAATGAACCATCCTGGTCAGCTCTATTACCTGCTGCTGCGCGAATAAACAACGTGTTATCAAGGGTTGCAGTGTGCGTTAGGCAAAGCAATGGCATAAAACCGCTTGGGGAATTAACCCACAAGGGGCCTATACTTCACCCAGACTTCAAGAGATTCGCTAGCGATCGTCATCTCAATCAGCGTTCCTTTCATGGTATGATTTCGCTGATTTAGCAATAGATCGTCAAAAATCTTTACTTCAAAATTGGGGTTTAACGAGCACGAGCACCTCATGGTTTCGGTGTTGTGGCTGCAGCGTTAGATTCACAAAAACTCTGGAAAATTTCGTCATGTCTCTGTTTGCAAGCGTTTCGACTCATTGCATCATTTGTGTCTGTCCACCTTGAGGTGGCTATCGTTTCAACAGTGTGACCAGAGCAAACTTGTCTCGGTCATCGCAGGCCATGCCACAGAGACTTCATCCGCAGCAAAGACCCTTAAGGTTTGACTGCCCTTCGGGTAGAACAACCCAAACTCTCTTGTCCACTACGGTTTCTTCAAACTCAGCCCTGTTTGATGCCTGCACTTACCTACACTTTCTGGTGTGGCTAAGGCAGACATGAAGGCAGATCCGAATCAGGAGTTGCATGTCTTCTCATCGCTCAACTCTGCTTAACAGTTCTCTCTAGTGCGTGGCATTACATCATGGATAGACGATTGTATAAACAACGTATATCTGTGGTGAAATGCCACGGCGTAAAAGCTATCAGTTGAGCCCAACCATCCCCTATAAAACGGGTTCAACAGGTTGAATAGCTCACTGTTTTACTACATCTACACGGACGATTCCACAGACGATAGGTGCCAGCTCTCAGGATTAGAATCGCGTCTAGATTTAGATTTTTACAAAACCTCAGCAAGGTTTCTGGCTTCGCCTGGATCTTGAACCACTTAATCGCTGAGACTGAAACCCGTAAAACAGCTCTGCATACAGCAATTCCACATCTGGAGGCACCGTGAATCTTAGATCTTTAAAAAGGTCACTAAAAACAAATTGGCTCTCAAACGTTCAAGCCGATATTTTGGCCGGGGCCGTCGTTGGACTAGCGCTGATTCCAGAGGCGATCGCCTTTTCGATCATTGCGGGAGTTGATCCTAAAGTAGGCCTCTATGCCTCCTTTATCATCGCGGTCATGACCGCATTTTTCGGCGGACGCCCCGGCTCGGTCTCTGCCGCAACGGGGGCGATGGCGCTATTAATGATCGATCTAGTCCGCGATCATGGTCTGCAATATTTGTTGGCGGCCACTATCTTAACGGGTCTCATTCAGGTCTTGTTTGGCGTCTTCAAGTTAGCTCGCCAGATGAAGTATGTCCCCCGAGCCGTAATGTTGGGCTACATTAACGCGCTAGCGGTGCTAATCTTTTTGGCGCAGCTCCCTCAGCTGACGAATATGCCCCCAGCCGTCTATATTCTGACGGCCCTTTCTCTGGCGATCATCTATATTCTTCCTCGCTTTACCAAAGTCGTTCCTTCGCCCTTGGTCGCGTTAGCGGCAATGACCGTAGCGGCGATCGCCCTACGATTAGAAGTCCCTACCGTGGGAGATATGGGCGAACTGCCTACCGCGCTGCCCTTCTTTGCGCTGCCCCAAGTGCCCTTTAATGTTGAGACACTGCAAATTATTTTGCCTTACTCGCTGACTCTAGCAATTGTGGGGCTATTGGCCTCGTTCCTAACTGCGTCGCTCGTTGATGAGCTGACAGATACCCCTAGCGATAAGAACCAAGAAGCCAAAGGGCAAGGCATTGCCAACGTAGTTGCGGCATTTTTTGGCGGCATGGCGGGCTGCGGCATGATCGGGCAATCTGTGATCAACGTGCAATCGGGTGGCCGAGGACGATTATCGACGCTAGCTGCTGGTGCTTTCCTGCTGTTTGCCATTCTCGTTTTGCAAGACTGGGTGCGGCAAATGCCCATGGCTGTTCTCGTCGCCATCATGATCATGGTGTCTATTGGCACCTTTCGCTGGTCGTCTTTTAGAAATATCCCTCAACTGCCTCGCAGTGAAACCATCGTCATGCTGACCACCATGTTTGTGACGATCTTCACCCGAAATTTTGCCTTGGGTGTGGCAACCGGCATTGTGATGAGTACGGTGTTCTTTTCTCGCAAGATTGCCCAGCTTGTGTTTGTAGACAAATTATTAACCGACAATGGCAGTCATCGCATTTACAAGGTTGTAGGTCAAATTTTCTTCTTATCAAAAGACGAATTTTTAGAGTCGTTTGATTTTGGGGAAGTTGTGGATCGCGTCACCATTGACTTAACTCACGCACATTTATGGGATCAGGGTTCTGTTGCCGTGATTGACCGAGTCGTCTTGAAATTTCGGCGGAATGGTGCAGACGTAGAACTGGTGGGTCTCAATGAAGCCAGTGCCACGCTGGTCGAGAAGTTAGGCATTCATAGCTCCAGCAAATTGCTGAACAATTAAGCACTTTCTTTCATAAACTAGCCACTCTATCAGCCATCATGAAACGAATTTTACTCTGCACAGACGGCTCGTTTTTTGCTCAGAATAGCTATCAACATGGGGCTTGGTTTGCCACACGATTAGGGGCAACGGTTGACGTTCTCTATGTCACCGATGCGCGCAGCCAGGCTACCGCAGAATCGGCCAACTTCAGTGGCAGCATTGGCGTGAATGCATCAGATGTCTTGCTCAAAAAACTAGTCGCGTTGGAGCATGAAAAGGCAAAACTGAACCATCAACGGGCGAAGCTCGTCTTGCAGAATGCCGAAGAGGTGCTGGCTAGCCATGGCGCAGAGGCGGTCAACCTCATGCATAAAAATGGGTTTTTAGTCGATATTTTGCCAGAGCTAGAGCCCGAGACGGATTTAATCATCTTGGGCAAACGGGGGGAAGCCGCGGAATTTGCCTCGGGCCATTTGGGGGCAAATCTGGAGCGGATTGTGCGGGCGAGCAGCAAGCCCTGTCTCGTCACATCCCGCAAATTTAAGCCCATTGAGCAGGTGGTGTTGGCCTATGATGGCAGCCCCAGCAGCCAGAACATGCTCCAATTTATCTTGGATGTTCCGGCGTTTAGAGACTTAACGTTTCACATTATTACGGTTGCGAAGAGTGCAACCGATGCCACAGCCGCAGCCAGACTCGATGAAGCCAAACAACGAGCAGCAGCCGGGGGATTGGAACCCGTCTATCACCTGCTAGAGGGTAATGCAGAAACGGCGATCGCCCGCTATGTGGATCAGAGCAACGCAGATTTGCTGATGATGGGGGCCTACGGCCACCGCCGCATTCGCCACTTGGTAATTGGCAGCACTACAGTGCAGCTTCTCCGCAGTAGCCAAATTCCGGTGCTTATCTACCGCTAGCGTTGCTCCGTTCACGTCTTGCCCGCTTAAGTTTTTTCATACACAACAAGGATCACAGCCCATGGCGATCATAAATCGCATCAATTTTCACAACACCAAAGGGGATGTGCTGGGCGGACTCACTGCCGCCGTAGTCGCCCTGCCTATGGCGCTGGCCTTTGGCATCGCCTCTGGTGCTGGGGCCTCGGCGGGTCTCTGGGGTGCCATTTTGGTGGGTTTCTTTGCGGCTCTGTTTGGCGGCACCCCTAGCCTCATTTCTGAACCCACTGGCCCCATGACGGTAATTGTCACTGCTGTCATTGCGACCACTACCGCCAGCGACCCAGAAAACGGATTGGCAATGGCCTTTACCGTGGTCATGCTGGCGGGTCTGTTTCAAATTGGCTTTGGGCTGCTAAAGCTAGGGCGCTACATTACGATGCTGCCCTACAACGTCATTTCCGGCTTTATGACCGGTATTGGCGTCATTCTCATCTTTCTGCAGATCGCGCCCTTCCTAGGGCAAGCGACGCCAGCAGGCGGCGTTATGGGAGTAATTAGAAACCTGCCCAACTTGGTGGCCAACGCTAGCCCTTGGGAAACCGCCCTAGGTCTACTCACCCTCGCTATTTTGTTTCTATATCCCAGCTCACTGAAGAAAGTCGTTCCCCCCCAGCTGATTGCGCTGGTGGTAGGCACCATTGTTTCGCTAACGCTATTAAGCAATGTCGATATTCGCACCATTGCCACCATTGGCGAGATTACCCCAGGGCTGCCTCAGCTCCAGATGCCGACCGTTACCGCCGACAATCTACAGCTGATCTTTGTCAACGCGATGGTTCTGGCCATGGTGGGCTCCATTGACTGCCTGCTGACCTGCCTGGTTTCTGATAGTTTGACTCGCACCGAGCATAAGTCGAACAAAGAACTGATTGGTCAGGGGGTCGCGAACCTGATCACTGGTCTGTTTGGCGGCATTGCCGGGTCAGGGGCTACCACAGCGACAGTGGTGAATATTCAGGCGGGAGGCCGCACGGCGCTATCGGGCATTAGTCGCGCGTTAATTTTGCTAGTGGTGCTGCTGTGGGCCGCGCCCCTGACCTCGGGCATTCCCCTGGCGGTGCTGGCGGGGATTGTGCTGAAAGTGGGGGTCAATATTATTGACTGGGGCTTTTTGAAGCGAGCCCACAAGATCTCTTGGAAGGCGGCGGGCATTGTCTACAGCGTGGTGCTGCTGACGGTGTTTGTGGATCTGATGGTTGCCGTAGCCGTCGGCGTTTTTATTGCCAACATTCTGACCATCGCTCGGCTGGATGAGCTGCAGTCGCAGTCGGTGAAGGCCATTACCGATGCCGACGATCAGATTGTGCTGACGCCGGAGGAGAAAGCGGCTCTCGATGCGGCCAATGGCCGGGTGCTGCTGTTTCACCTCAGTGGGCCGATGATTTTTGGGGTGGCCAAGGCGATCGCGCGGGAGCACCATGCGATCGCCAACTACGACGTGCTGATCGTTGATCTCAGCGAGGTGCCGGTTTTAGGTGTGACCTCAGCGTTGGCCATCGAAAATGCGATCGAAGAAGCCATTGATGTAGGTCGAGAGGTGATGGTGATCGGGGCCAACAAAAAGGTCAAAGGTCGGCTAGAAAAGCTGGGAATTGCCGGGATTATTCCTGAAGACCACTGGCTGGACGATCGGCTGTTAGCCCTGAATAAGGGACTGGCAATTTCGCAGCAAAAATTCTTCTCTGCTCCCAACCACGTTGCGCCTTGGGATCTTGAGGTAGAGGTTTGACTCAGCAAGAACCGTGCGCGCTACCCATTAAATGTGACCCATTGTGAGTCTTCAGTCCATACCGATTCCGCACAGTCGTCTAATGGCAGCTTCTTTGGTGCATGGCAACGCTCTTAGGTTAGGACGCTACTGGCTTGAGGTCTGCCTTGATGGCAAACCTCAAGCCATCTTTATGGAAGAGAGCTTTCGAATCTAGCTTTTCAACTACTCCCAACACTTCTCAATGCGATTCAGGTCAGGGAATACAGTAGAAGATAAACCACCTCACAGCCTGCCGATTTGTTCCAAGGTCCGCGATGGTTGCACTAGCCTTAATCCCTGACACCCAATCCTTAACGTCGCTCGCTAGCATGGAACTACAAAGATGCGCTGGCGGTGACTCTAATGGCCCACCTGGCAGACCGACGCCCCGAAAATGTATCTGGTGATCTCTATGTCGATCGCACTTGCATTGACTGCGACACCTGTCGATGGATGGCACCTGCCCTGTTTGCTCGGGTGGGGGATCAATCGGCAGTCGTGCGACAGCCTAGCACCCCACCAGAACGAGAGCGGGCGATGCAGGCGCTGTTGTCTTGCCCCACTGCATCAATTGGCACGGTAGAGAAACCGACCGATATCCCCAGGGTGC
Source organism: Elainellales cyanobacterium (assembly GCA_041742695.1). GTDB lineage: Bacteria > Cyanobacteriota > Cyanobacteriia > Elainellales > Elainellaceae > Kaiparowitsia. Next base: position 10,350 of record JBGTOF010000434.1, read on the forward strand.
AGCACAGCTTTCCAATCCCGATTCTAGACTCGGTCTACCATTGCGGCTACCATGCCGAAGCATCCTATGGGGCGGCTAGCTATTTGATTCAGCGAGCGGAGGGTAACGTGCTGGTAGATTCGCCCCGTTTTACCCCCCCGTTGGTCAAGCGGCTCGAAGCGATGGGCGGCGTTCGTTATCTCTATCTCACTCATCGAGATGACGTGGCCGATCATGCAAAATTTCATCATCATTTTGGGTGCGATCGCCTACTTCATGAGAACGATCTAACACCAGACACCGCTCACATTGAGCAAGTGCTTACTGGCTCAGATCCCCTATCCTTTGCGCCCGATCTACACATCATTCCGGTTCCCGGCCATACCAAGGGGCATACGGTGCTGCTCTACCGCAATCAAGTGCTCTTCACAGGCGACCACCTGGCCTGGTCTGAACCGCTGGGACAGCTTCATGCTTTTCGCCGCGCCTGCTGGTATTCTTGGTCAGCCCTGCACCAGTCTATGCAAACCCTGCTGGACTACTCGTTTGAGTGGGTATTGCCCGGGCATGGGCGGCGCTATCACACCGACGCCGCGACCATGCGCCGCGAGTTAAAGCGCTGCATCGCCTGGATGGACACGGTGGCCTAGGCCGGCTATTAGGCTGGAGCTTGGCGCTAGGTTAGCGTTGAGTTAAAGTTTTGGCTCTGGATAGGATATTGAAATGCGCTCTGAGAGCGCATTTCAATATCGTAGGATTAATTCCCACTTCATTCAAACCACTATCCAGCCTTGTCGCTAACGCCATACGCACTGTGACAGGTGGCCTATGGATAGAAATTGGGTTTCACCGTGAGTTGGTAAACCTGGGGATAGGTGCCTGCTCGCAATGCCCCAGCACAGAACAACAGATAAAACTCCCAGTGCCGCTTCCAGGCTTCGACAGTCTGAAATGGCGTGGAATCTAGGATGTGCTCAATATGAGGTCGGATGGTGCTCCAGTTTTGTTGAAACAGATGATGCCAGGCGTTTAAAGTTGCCGGGTAGTGATGCGCGATGTTGCGCTCTTGGCAGATGATGAACTGGCGATCGCACTCAATGGCCCGCCCCAACTCCGACGGAGACCCCAGAGACGCATGCGGAAAAATGTAACGGTTGATGTAAGGATCGGACACTAGCGTTGGGTGGTCTGCGCCAATCACTTGAAGGCCCAGCAACCCATCTGAGCTAATCGCCTCTCGCACATGCTTCAGAATCCTGGGCCAGTTGCGCGTGCCGCCATGCTCCAGCGTTTCTAGAAAAATGCATTTTGTGATGTGATCCACACCAGACTCAGCCAGAATTTCGCGATACCCGTCGTGATAACTGTGGTTATAGAAGTAATATCCCTCAGTATCCTGAAACCGGGTGCGGCAGTAGTCAACCTGCACCTGCGAGATAGTGATGCCGACATAGGTGACATTCATCCGCTGGCGTAAATAGGCCGGCAGGGTACCCCACCCGCTGCCACAGTCTAGAACGATATCCCCATCATGGATATCTAGCTCCTTCACCCAATGGGCTAAATTTTGCTCTTGGGCAGCCGTTAAATTTTCCGGCGTTTGCTCCAGACCTGTCCAATCGCCGGTCGTGTACTTCATCGACTCTCCCAAGAAGCCTTCATAGAGCTCGGTGGGCAGATCGTAGTGGATCTTAGCGACATCATACTGCCGCATGAGGGAAACGTTAAAGACCTGATACAACCACTGCTCTAAAACTAAATAGAGCGAATTGGGCAACTCAAACAAAATCGAGTTGCGCCGGTCGGTTGGATTGAGGGCAAATAGCCGCTCAAACAACAGGTCAATCCGTTCGCAATGCCACAGCTCTTCGATATAGGTGTTGCCCAGACCTAACGTTTTGAAGGTTTTGAACTGATGCAGGATATGGCGTCGCTGATGTTCATTCGAACAAATAATGTCCCAAGGATTAGAACTCTGCAGTGATTCTTGTTCTGTTAGAACTTGAATACCCTGGGTTAGCAACAATTGCTTAAGTTTGTCTGGCTTTTGGGGTGCAGCGGTAAGGCCTCTGAGGCGAACGTTTAAAGAAGAGGACATCGTCTTTCTCCTAAACAGTAAGAAGGGAATTAAACCCGATGATTCAGATCTCTGAGTTCATGGTGTTGACGCGACTTCTCTGCTGCTGCTCTTTCCATATATTGGCAAGAAATTAAGAGAATATTGTGGGTAGTCTGCCAGAATGGGGCATTTACGCCCTTGACAAGGCTTGCAGCCTTAATGGTGAACGGGGAAGAGCGGGTATAACGATTTGCAACAAAGACGGTCAGATCTTATTTTCGTTTTTCGATTTTTTAACGGGAGAGAGTCTTAATTCTCAATCCCCAACTCGCGATTCTGTTCCGTCCGCGCAAACCCCGCGATACACTGATGTAGCTGGGGCTGATGGGTTGATCAGTTCCTCGCAAGCGCAAGACAGTGGAGTGGAAAACGGCGATCGCACTATGGCAACGTTTTTGTTGGAAGTAGGGACAGAGGAACTGCCTGCAAGTTTTGTCGCGAGTGCGATCGCCCAGTGGTCTGCGCGCATTCCGACGAGTTTGGCGGAGCAGCATTTCGCCCCAGCCGTGGTGCAGGTCTATGGCACACCGCGTCGGCTCGCGGTGGTGATTGAGGGCTTGCCTGATCGACAGGCCGATCGGCAAGAAGACGTAAAAGGCCCCTCGGTGCAAGCCGCGTTTAAGGATGGGGTGCCCACCAAAGCAGCCGAAGGGTTTGCGCGATCGCGCGGGGTGTCTGT
>JBGTOF010000445.1:0-5456 GCA_041742695.1 Elainellales cyanobacterium
TCGGTAAACCGATTCAGCAGGTCAACATTCCCCGGAGGCAGCTCTAGCCCATTCACCAACGACAGCAGAACCTCAATCCGCAGAATATTTTTATCAGGACGAAACAGCCCGTCGCTCCCGCCCGACAGCAGCTTGCCGCGATAGGCGCGCTGAATCGCTGCCGCCGCCCAGTGGTTGCTGGGCACATCGCCAAACGCCATCGGCTCACGCTTGGGCAGAGGGTTAAAGGTGTTCACCAGCAGCGCCGCATATTGCGCCCGCGTCATGGGGCCCTCGGGCATAAACTTGCCGTCTGAGAAGCCGCTAACCAAGCCCTGGCTCGCCAGCCCTCGAATAAACGGCTCGCTCCAGTGATTGTCGACATCCGCAAACGAAACAGTGAGCGAGTCGGGCACGACCAGATAGGGTGAGGGAATCACCCGGGCCTGCCCCGTCACCACGAGCGCCTGATACACCATCGCCGCCACTTCGCCCCGAGTCACATCGACCATGGGCGAGAATCGATCGACCTGGGGATAACTCGCCACCATGCGCCGCTGAGTGGCGGCTGCTACCGGGAGGGTGGCATAGGTGGGAATTTCAGCGCGATCGCGATACACGCTCAAAAATTCAGGATTGCCTCCGCTCAGCTCTAAGCCACTCACCAAGGACACCAGCGTTTGCACCCGGGTCAGGTTTTGCATGGGGCGAAAGCTGCCGTCGGGGAATCCGGTCAAGAACCCCATCGATTCTGCTTGGGCGATCGCCTCTCTTGCCCAAAAATCCCCAGGCACATCCACAAAGCCACGATTAGACCGACGAGACGGCAGGGCAAACGCTTTGGCCAGCACCGCTGCATACTGCGCCCGGTTGATGGCCTGCAGGGGTTTGAAGGTGCCATCGGCATAGCCAGTGAGAATGCTGCGCGCTACTAACTCGCGAATAAACGGCTCCGCCCAGTGCCCCGCAATGTCGCTGAGGTTAACGTTGGCGGCCTCGGGGCTGGGTTTAGACGCGGGCGGCGCAGGCAGGGGTGCTGGGGCAGGTTTGGGTTCCGGTTTGGGCACCACCGTCTGAATTTGCTCCACCACCGTGCTGGCGACAAAATCAACGCGTCGAGCAGTGTCTGGCGCGCCCAGGTTAACCCGCACAGGATTGATGTGATTGCCAACCGAGAGCAGCGGCGTGGTGCTGAGGTTGGTCACGTCTGACCGCCCGCTTTGCACAAACACGTTTCCGCCGGGGTCTTGGGGCTTGCCAATATCAGGAACGGCGCGATCGCCCACCCGCAGCCCCTCTTCTGCACTGCGCTCTACTTGGTTATTGCGCAGCACTGGCCGGGCCGAGCCAGAAATCACAATCCCGGCACGGCTATCCGTAATCGTGTTGTCGGCCAGCAGGGTCGCTGCGTTGTCACCAATGGCAATGCCATAGCCCGTGCGCCGAAACACACAGCGCCGCACCTCCCCTTTCGAGTTGCGGGTAATCGAGAGGCCGCTCGCGGCATTTTGCTCAAAGACACAATCCACAATCTCAGGATTGGCGGAGCCGGTAGTGAATAGGCCTTCGCGTCCACACTTGATGAAGGTGCAATAGGCGATCGCCGGATCGGTGGATTCCACCCAGACCCCTGTGCCGCGTGGGTTGGGATTGCGCACCGTCACGCCCCGCAGTTCTGCCCCCGCCTCTAGCCGCAGCGTCGCATTCTGCCGTGCAAAAATAGCGCTATCAAAATCGCCACCGCCTTCAATCGCAATGTTTTGCCCCTTCGTATTCTCATTGCCCAGCAGCATCACGCCCTGGGGCACAACGAGGGGAAACACCTCCCCCGCTGCCGCGCTAAAGCTGCCGAACCCGAGGCGAATGGTAGTGCCTGCCGTGGCACGGCGCAAGGCGCGGGTAATCGTTTTATAGGGCTGCGCTTCGCTGCCGCTGGCGCTGTCATCGCCACCTGGCGCTACAAATAAAGTTTGGGTTGACATAGACTGCACCATAGGGCTCTCCATCAGAAATCAAGACGGGTGCGATTCAGGAACGTTGCCGCAGGCCTGCAGGAACCATCGGGAAACCATCGGGAGATGTCGCAACGCTCACCCCGTTGAAGCCATAGAGCCATAGGTCAAACGCCAAAGCAACCTACAAAGACCCCGTTTCGCCAGGGTTTTGCACATCGCCCTGCCGCCGTCCTACGGAATCGCGCTAACGATGCCAGACCTGACCATGACATCTCCTTACCATGACATCTTTGGAATCATGGCATAAGAATTGAGTTCCGGTGCATTGTTTTAGGGATTTGAGATCGCTAAAGGGGGCGATCGCCACCGACTCAGCACTACAGCACAAACCCGGCGCTACACTCCTCCCCGACAGCCTTCTGCAACATGGCCCTCTGCAAGTGCGGGCGAGCGACAGGAAGGGTGTAACCCTGAGCGGCAAGCGAGGGATGAGTCACCGCGTTAGCTAAAGTCCCGCAGCATTTTGCGAAGTTCTAGCGTGTGCAGCTCTTCGTTGCTGATCATCGTGCGCGCAAATTCTTCCAGGTATACACTGGCATGCTCTACCGTATCCAGCAGCGATTTATAGAGCGACAGTGCTGTTTTCTCATGGGTCAAACTCTCATCCAACACGTCTCGAATGGAATGGTGAAAGCTCTCTTCGATTGGGGCAATTTTGAGGCTCGGGTGCCCCCCTTCTAATCCGGTAATAATTTCGCCAGCCTGCTGGGCATGCAGCAACGATTCATTAGCTTGCGATTTAAAAAAGCTAACCAAGGGCAGTCTATTAGGGCCTGTAACCATGAGAGAGTAATGCGTATATCGCACTACTCCGGCCAGTTCAAACTCCATAATCTTGTTCAGCAGGCCAATGGTTTTAGGAAGATCGAGTTCTTGCATAAGGAAAAGGATAACAGAGTGGCATTAGAAGGATCATTGAAACATATTAAATATACTGCGATCGCACCCTAAAATTTCAAAAACCTAAGGAAGGCCGGAGCCCCATTTTTATCCGGCAGGGAGAGCGAAGGGGGCAGGTTAAACCAACGTGTTTCTAATATATAAAACTGATAAAACAGATGTCATGATTTTAGATGTGATGCTGCTAGTAGCGCTGAGCCAACCTTCCTCATAGAAAAGCCTAATGGAAAAGAAATATTTGCAATCATTGTTTAGAGAACGCTCGTGCGATCGCCCTCTAAATATCGCCCTCTAAACAATGATGTGCAGCCTTTTTTTTAGGGTGACAACCTCCAATTCCAGAGTGCGTATCCTGAAATTAGGATCGGACTGAATGCATGACATTGGGGTGTTCCTGTGTCAGTAACGGTGTATCGCAAAGAATATAGCGTGGGCGGCAATGGAGAATCATTCCCTGACGCTGAAATTGCTTAATGAGTCGAGTGATGGTAACACGAGTGGTGCCCAGCACGTCTGCAATATCTTGGTGAGTGAGTGGCATGTCTAGCAGAATGCCCTGCGTTGCGGAAACACCGACTTGTTCTGCTAACCAATATAAAAACAGGGTCAAGCGGGTCTCAATTCGAGTTTGATGAAGGATGCGAACCAACTGCTGCACTTGCTGTAAATGGGTTGCAAGCAGTTCTTCCACCTTAATATTAGCCATGTGGACAGGAACAACTTCAACAGGTGTGAGGCATTCCAAATAGTAGGGTTGGATAGTGTTGACGAATCTGCCAATGATGTCGCCAGCTCGCCATAATCCCAACGACACCACTGCATCGTGCGGCTCTAAGGTGAAGCTACGCACATAGCCGGTCGTAATTTGCCAGGCATAGGCAGGTTCTGTGGGGATGAGTTCTCTGCGGCCAAAACGGCGTGTCGAAAACTTTGCAGGGTAAGAGATGGAGGAGTTGCAGTAGGTCATGGGAGCGCATTGACAGGTTAACGTCTGTAGGTGATGAGAGCAGGGCTGCGAACATCGACTTTTCGCCGAAGCGGAAGATTAGAGCTTAATGGCACAGCCTGAGAATCGGAACCTGGACAGGGCAAGGTTTCTGGCTCAAAATCGCGACAGTCGATAGCGTCGAGTGTGCAGGCGGTGCAGGGATGCACTGGGCACTTGAGTCGATAGTCACCAGTAAAGAATTTGCAGCGATCGCACGGCACTCGATGAAGCTGCTGCACATGCTCTATGCCATGCTTGAGTAAGCCCACAAACATGACACAAGCTATGCCCAATGCAGCCCATGTAAATCCACACAAGATAGGCGCGGGCACAGGTTGCTGAATCGAGAATCGAAGCAGAAATATCAGAACTAAATCGTTCATAGTGTCATTTATTACGAGCATTAAAGCCAACGGTTAGGAATGAGACCAAAACTGCCGCAGCTATATCTGGCGCAATCAACAGTTGGGTAGAGGCTGAACTGCTACCCAACGATCTCAACAGTTTAGAACGCCCTGTATCATCTTTAGCCAGGGCCGCAATAGGGTGAAAACGAACTGCGTTAGCGTGTTTGGATCTGCGTATTGGAATCAAGGAGAGACCCTACGGCACTCTCAGTTCGATCGATCGATGTCCAGAATTGCTGAATCACGTCAGCCGTCTGGGTGGGGCAAAAGTAATGAAAAAAGTGCCCCTCTTGAGGGCTTTGCCATAGGCTAGGCGATGCAGAGTTTGGTTGAGCTAAGGCTGACCCAGCAGATATTTCTTGCCACTGCTGAAAGTCGTGCTGGGTAACAATGCCATCTTGTTCGCCTCGACAGACAAGCAGCGGTAGCGGCAAGTCTTGGGCCTGGTCAGACGCAATGCGATACAACGAATGAGGCGAAAGTGCCGTCTTCAAATCTTCATCTAATAGAGCTACTAAGCGCTGGCTGGCACAGCGACTCCAGCCCCCAAACATGAGTCGGGCCATTTGTGCCAGCAGCATCTCCCGACCGCAGGGCAGTCGCTGTCGATTGGCATAGTAATGGGCTTGCCAATCAATCAATGGATGCACCCCTACGGAGAGTAGGGTGAGCGATCGCACCCATTCTGGATACTGCTGCGCAAACCGCAACGCCAATGCACCACTGGTGCTATGACCAATTAGGTGAACGGGGGCAGATGCAGACGAGAGATAGTGATAGAGAAGGGCGATCGCATGATCCAACGAACTCGCTTCATCCTGTTCATGAACATATTCCCAACATCCCAAAGAATATTGGTGAGAGAGGGCTTGCATCAGAGGCTGATGAAACCGCACAAGGGCTGGGCTAACGTTAAGCCACACCACTTCAGGAATATAATCTTTCAACTTGTCTCCTCATCAAATGAGATTAGTAAGAGGGCGATCGCCACTTCAGATACGACCGTGTGTATTGATGAATTCGTTTAATGCAACCTTCGTGCTGTCTAGATTTCATCAAACTATTCGGGATGTACGGTGATAGCGACTGCGCTATCAACTCTGCTGACAACTATGTTAGAAACGCTGACTAATGTATTGAGTATTGTGGAGCCCTTGCTATGCAAAG
>JBGTOF010000001.1:0-18825 GCA_041742695.1 Elainellales cyanobacterium
GTTGAGGGCTGCTTGCTGCTCAGGGGTCATGATGGTGCCTTAGTAAGGAGACTGATCTTATCCTCACCGGTGAACTCCTCATTGAGCAACAGGTCAATCTCCTTAAGTATTAATACTTATCGCCAGAGTGACGTGCTCCCCGGCTATTGCCCCTACAAATCAAGAAGGTTGCTGCAAGAGTCGATAGTACTAGCTCTTTTCATCCTCCCTTGGCCCAAACCGAAGGGAGGATGAAATTCTACCATAACAGGCATATTTTCTATCAATAGACATTCTTAATTTACTCCGTTCTACAGATAGCTACAGCCTCAAAAACAACTAGGATAATTGTGAATGAGATCCCCAAAGCGGGACATATAAACTGTCGCCTATTGCTTGAACATTATTCTGGCCAGGAGCTTCTATTTCCTGATGCATGAGCGAAATGCTTTCATTCGGCAGTTTTTAAAGATAATCACACTGAAGAATTTGGAGATTCCAATTACTATGGCTAAATCAGCTAACAACCAACGACAGAAAAGACTTTTTCAGAGCACCCTTGCGCTCGGCTTAATCGCCGGGTTGATGGGCGCTTGTGCCGAAGACGCACCTGTAACTCAGACTCCGTCTGGTGCGACTAATGTGCAAACTGAAGATGTTGCTGATGACACTGAAAATTACATTGGTCAAGTCGTTACCATTCGGAGTGAACCTCTGGAAATCGTGGGCGATAGCTCTTTCACTGTCGGTAATGAACAATTCTTTGGCACCGAACCCATTCTGGTAATCAATGCTTCGGGTGAACCCATGCTGCTGCCAGCAGAAGACGATGTTGAGGTACAAGTCACTGGGGAAGTTCGCAACCTCGTGATTGCAGACATTGAACGAGAGTTTGGTCTAACCCTAGACCCCACTCTTTATGTAGATTACGAAGAGCAACCTGCCATCATTGCTCAATCTATTGCGCTGGCCCCTGAACCGGGCGAAATCACCAGCAATCCTGAGCAATACTATGGTGAAACGCTGGCCGTTACTGGTGAAGTGGAAGATATTCAGAGTGGCTCTGCATTCACGCTAGATGAAGAGCAGTTATTTGGGGCAGAGGACTTGCTGGTGATCTATGCCTCACCTAGGGATGGAGTCCAGCAGCAGCTTCCCGCAGTTGCTGATGGTGAAGAGGTTGCCGTCACCGGAGTACTGCGTGCCTTTGTGGTTGCCGATTTTGAGCGCGACTACGACTTGGGCTGGGATCTAGAGTTTCAGGAGCGGCTCGAAGCAGAATACAGCAACAGACCGGTTCTGGTTGCTACGGGTATCTATCCTTCGGCCATTCCCGAAGACTAGTATCAGCCTGCAGCACTAATACGATGGTCTTAGCTATTACCTAGCCTGAGACCATCGCATTCCCCTAAACCCCCAGCATTAGTTCCCTAAAAGCAACGTACAACATGAGTGGTTCCTAACCAGCGCGATCGCCCGCTTAAACCAGTACCAATCAAACTGGAGCCAGCTAAACCAGCGCTGACTAGTCTCAGCAGATCCCCCAACCACCGGAGGGTAAAGACTGGCTTAAATGGCTTGGCCCCAGTTTTATCTGGATGCTGTCGGCAGCTGGCTCAGGAGAACTACTCTTCACCCCACGGATTGCTACCCTCTACGGCTATGCTTTGCTGTGGGCGCTGGTAACAGCAGTCGTGCTCAAATGGTTTATCAACTGAAAGGTTGGGCTTTACCGTTTGCACAGACATAGCTGTTTTAGAAGGCTTCAAACGGCTACCCGGCCTCAAAAATTGGGCTATCTGGCTAATTTTAGTGCCTCAGTTTGTAGTGGCCATCTCAACCGTGGCGGGTATGGCTGGCGCAGCGGCTACAGCCCTAATACTTATGACCGGAGGAAATCTGATAAATTCGTGTATTGGAATCCTGACGGAATGAGGATTCTGATTTGCAATTTCACGTTTGTGCCGTCACTGTTACTCTATGACTGATGTGTTGCGCGATGCGACTGAGCAAGACCTGCCTGCCATTGTGGCGATTTACAATGCGTCTATTCCGGGGCGGCTGGCAACTGCAGATACGGTCGCGGTTTCTGTCGATAGCCGTTGGGATTGGTGGCATAGCCATAATCCACAGACGCGGCCGATTTGGGTATTGGAGCGCGATCGCCAAATCATTGCATGGATCAGCCTCAGCTCCTTCTACGGACGTCCTGCCTACAACGCTACAGCAGAGTTCAGCCTTTATGTTGACCCGGCGTTCTGCGGCCATGGTCTTGGAACCTACCTTCTCCAGCAAATGATTGACAGATGTCCAGAGTTTAGCGTTACGACGCTGTTAGGCTTTATCTTTGGGCACAATGCCCCCAGTCTGCGTCTAGCCGAAAAGTTTGGGTTTGAGCGCTGGGGCGTGCTGCCTGCGGTAGCGATGCTAGATGGCAACCCCTGTGACCTTGTGATTATGGGACGGAAGGTTGAAGGGTGACTGCTAGTTCAATAACCCTCGTCAACTGTCGGTTGTAATGGCGCTGTCGTTTGCCATCACTTGTAGCTGCTGTATCGCGATCGCACCTCTTGCCATAGGGCAGTGTCTTGCTGATAAATGCTGAGGGCGTCGAAGGCGGCTTGGGCAGTGGCGCGATTGGAATCGGTAAGCAGGGTGAGCAGAAATTGTAGGGCATCATCCAGGCGCAAAGTGGCGATCGCCAATAGTGCCGTCTTTTGCAGTTCAGGGTCTGGGGTTTGCGCCCACCAGTGTTGCAAGGGGGGCAAGGCTTCTGGCAGACGCGATTCGCCTAACGCCAGTGCGGTAAGTTCTTGAGTTTGAGGGTGGAGATGGTGGAGGAACTCAGCCACAAAGGGCACGGATGGTAGGGGTGCTAGCTTCAGTAAAGCGGCAAGACATTCTGCGACCACCGGGGGATCATCGCCGATGCGGGCGCGCAGGCGCAGCAACGGCACCCCGTGGGGACTGCCCGAATAGGCGATCGCCCGAGCGGCTGCAATGCGTGCGGGAGCTTCTGGATCAGCCAGCAAATCCGCTAGCTCCGTCATCACGTCCGGGTAATTCATCCGCACTAAGCCTAGGGCACAGGTGCCGCGCAGCGTGGCCGCCGTATCTTCTTGTCCGCCCCACACCGGCTCCATCTGCACATGATGGATGCCTTGTAAAAACAGCGCCTCATTGCTGTAGTCGAGACGATACAACGCATCGGCAATGGCCGTTTTGCCCAAGCAATTGGGGTCTGTTTTCGCCGGATTTACCTTAGCCTGTTCAAACGCAGCGACTAAATCGGGGATCAGATCTGTAAACTCGTGCTGACTGATCAAGCGTGCGGCTTGGGCGATCGCCACGCCGACTTTGCTCTGCAACACTTGGCGCAGCCTATCTTGCGTCGCTGCCGCATTTGGGTTCGCGTCTCCCTGAGGCGGCAACGCCGAACGCACCTCGTCTAGCTGTGCCAGCAGAGCCTCTAGCTTGCGAGATTTTGCCATCCCACTTTAGGCTCCGTCTGTGATCCAATAACAGGCTTCTACTTTATGGCCATCGAGGTCTCGCACAAAGCAGCCGTAATATTCTTGCCCATAATCAGGACGAGGGCCGGGTTCGCCATCCCCAGTGCCACCTGCGGCGATCGCCGCCTCATAAAACCCGTGAACCGCGTCTGAAGAAGAGGCCACAAAGGCGACGTGAGTTCCATTCCCGACAGCGGCGACCTGTCCATCAAATGGAGTCTGAATCCAAAATTCTGGATAGACTTTGCCATAGGCGATCGCACCTGGATGCTCCATCAGTCGGCCATACCCTAACGGCGCAAGCACCGCATCATAAAATGCCGACGCTCGATCCATATCGTTTGTCCCGAGGGAGACATGAGAAAGAATGCTGGGATTATCATCCATTTTGGGTACCTCGTGTCGATTAAAACGATAGGCGGAATCAATGGGTTCGGACTCATGCACTATTGCAGGGATTGGGCCAAAGCTATTGCAATCTAACGGCAACAATAGTACAAAAAAACTATAATCGACCTGCGCTATTTGCGCAATATCGTCTAGCTGTAAGGGCAGATGATATTGCGCTGAATGGCTGATGAGTGGACAAGCGTCCAGGTTATCTGATAACAGACTAAGCTCTATCGCCAAGCGCTGTAGTGCGGTCGGGTTTGCAAGCGGATAGGACGCCCTGCAGGGTCACCTTAACTGCGCCCCTGCAAAAAATATGTTTTCATGTCGCCTTTACCCTTTACGTCAATATGGCCTCGCGTCTCAAAGGTGTAGCGCGAGGCTAGCCGTTCATAGGAGGCCGCAGGAACCTGAATGCAGCCGGGTAGACTGGTCGATTCCATCCGGCTGGCGATGTTGACGGTATCGCCCCAGAGGTCATAGGTAAACTTTTTAATGCCGATCACGCCTGCTCCGACGGGGCCGGTGTTGATGCCAATCCGCAGCTGCAGGGGTCGGTCAGGATAGGGATATTGGGGTGAGCTGCTAAATGCGGCGATCGCCGCCTGCATATCCAACGCCAAATCGGCGATCGCCTCGGCATGGTCAGGTCGGGGGGTGGGCAGCCCGCCCACTGCCATATAGGCATCGCCAATGGTCTTAATCTTCTCGAGCTGGTGCGTTTCGATTAAATTGTCAAAGCAGGAAAAGATGGTGTTCAGTAGCTCAACCAATTCCGATGGCGACAGGTTGGACGATAGCTCTGTGAAGTTAACGATATCGGCAAATAGCACCGTAACTTCTGAAAAGTTGTCAGCAATGGTTTTAGCACCCTGCTTCAACTGATCGGCAATCGGCTGAGGCAAAATGTTGAGCAAGAGCTTTTCAGACTTGGCTTGCTCTTCTTCGAGCTGCTTTAAATAGGCTTGCTCTTGGTCACGCAGACGCTTCTTTTCTAGACATGCGCCAATGCGCGCCTTGAGAAGGATGGGATTAAACGGCTTAAATAGATAGTCTTCGGCTCCTAGCTCAATGCAGCGCACCACGCTATCAATGTCATCCAGCGCTGAGATCATGATCACGGGAATGTGGCGCAGATCGGGATCTTGCTTGATATATTCCAATACCTCATAGCCGTTAAGCTCCGGCATCATAATGTCGAGCAGCACTAGGTCAAAGGTATGCTGCCGCATTTTCTCTAGGGCATCTTTGCCGTGCTCTGCCACCACGATGTCGTGCCCCTGGCGTTGGAGCCGCCGCGTCAACAGATCGCGATTCATTTCGTTGTCATCCACTACCAGCAAGAAGCCCTGCTCGGTCATTTCACGGCTCCTTCTCCCAGCAGCGCCTGAATCTTGCTCAACAGCCGAGCGAATTCCACGGGTTTGGTGTCGTAGTCGTTGCATCCTGCGTCCATGCATTTTTCTTGATCTCCAGCCATTGCATGCGCGGTCAGGGCAATGATGGGAATTGCCTGGGTGGTATTGTTGGCTTTGAGTTGCCGTGTGGCAGCCCAGCCGTCTAATACGGGTAGGCTCATATCCATCAAAATTAGGTCTGGCTCTTCTGCCATGGCCATTTCTACACCCTGAGCGCCGTCTACGGCTATCAACACCTCCATGCCTCGGCGTTCCAGACGGCGCGACAGCATATCGCGATTCATTTCGTTATCTTCGACCAATAAAATTTTTGGCATAGCGGGTAGAAGTTGAAATTTAGAGATAGGGGGTTGTGGAGGAGGAATTGGAGCTGTCTTTTAGACGTTGGATGATGGAGAGCCCCTACCCTCGACTGCCGGTCACAAGGCTGCGAACTGTGGTCATTAGCTCATCATGGCTATAGAGCCCTTTTTGCAGAATACGCTCGACACCGATTCGCAGTCGCTTGTCGTCTTCGGCGGTGATGTCTTTGGCGGTAATGATGATGACAGGGAGCGATCGCCACTCGGGATGCTGTTGCAGGGCTGCAACCACACCAAAACCATCCAGCTCGGGCATCATCAGATCGAGCAGAATCAGCTCGGGGTGGTGTTCTTCTAACAGCTCTAGGGCAATGCGACCGTTTTCGGCTTCGATGACGCACCAGCCGTCGCGCTCTAGCATGGCGCGCATCAGCACTCGAGTGGCGGGGTCATCCTCCACCAGCAGCAAGGGGCAGGGCGGGCGATCGCACCGATAGCGCTGCAAGACTGCAGCTAGACGGGCTCGATCAAAGGGCTTAACTAAATAATCAGATGCACCTAAGGCAAACCCCATCGTCTGGTTATCCGACAGGGTAAGCATAATGACCGGAATATCTGCCAAATCAGGATCGCTCTTCAACGCCGTTAGGGTTGACCATCCATCCATTTCTGGCATGTTGACATCTAGTGTAATGGCGATTGGGCGAATTTCCCGCGCTAGAGCAATTCCTTTTGCCGCGGTGGGGGCACATTCCACCTGGTAGCCCTCCTGCGTGAGGAAGCGTTGCAGCAGGCGATGCATGGTGGGATCATCGTCAATCACGAGCACGGTGTTCGCGGTAACGGTATCGGGGCGATCGCCCGTCTCGGGTTGATCTGAGCCTGTGGGCGGGGTGCCCACCCGAGCCGGGAGCGTCATGGTAAAGGTGCTGCCTTCGTCTATTACGCTGTGAACCGTGATCTCGCCGCCCATCATCTGGCAAAACCGCTGGGCGATCGCCAGTCCCAGCCCCGTCCCGCCGTATTTGCGAGTCGTGGATGCATCCGCCTGAGTAAACGCTTGAAAGATCTTCTGCAACTGGGCCTCAGACATGCCAATGCCTGAATCCGCCACGCGGAAGAGGATATCGGGCGTTGAGGTAGCCGATTCGGGAATGCTCTGGGTGACGGTGAGGGTAACGGTACCGTGATCGGTGAATTTAGCCGCATTGCTCAGCAAATTGAACAGGTTTTGGCGCACCTTGGTCAGGTCGGCGTGCATGGTGCCTAGGTTGGGGGAGCAGTTCACCAGCAGCTGGTTATGGTTCTTATCCATCAAGGGTTGAATGGTGTTCACGACATCGCCAATGAGATGCGCGAGGTCAAACTCTTCCAAAAACAAATCCATTCGTCCGGCTTCGATTTTAGACAGGTCGAGGATGTCATTAATTAGCGAGAGTAAGTGCTTGCCCGCCGTATGGATTTTGTGCAGATCGGGCACAAAGTCGGTTTGCCCCAGATCCTGAGCGTCTTCTTGCAGCATTTCGCTATAGCCGATGATGGCGTTGAGCGGGGTGCGCAGTTCGTGACTCATGTTGGCGAGAAACTGACTCTTAGAGCGGTTGGCTTCTTCAGCAGCAGCCTTTTGGCGTTGCAGCTCGTCGGCGCGTTTGCGTTCCGTCACATCCCGCAAATGCAGAATAATGCCGGACACTGCCGGGTTGAGCAGCAGGTTGTTGCCCACAGCTTCGAGCACACACCACGCGCCGTTGTGGTGCTGCAAGCGCAGCTCAAAGGGGGCGGTCACTCCGAGCTGGTGGGTGGCGTCGCTAAAGAACTGGGTGGCAATGTCGAAGTCGTCAGGGTGAACCAGGGCCAGAATGGGGCGATCGCCCAACTCGGCGGCGCTATAGCCCAGCACCGTCTGCATAGAGGGGCTGCTATAGCGAATGGTGCCTTCGCGGGTGAGGATGGCGATAATGTCGGATGCGTTTTCGATCAGCGCGCGAAAGTACTCTTCACTGCGGCGCAGTTCGGCTTGCGCTTGCCGCAGACTTTGCTCGCGATCGCGCACCTCTGCCGCCATGTTCAAAAAAACTTGGGCCAGGGTGCCCAACTCATCGCCCCGACTCGCGATGCGCTTTAGGGTTTTGGGATCAAACTTCTGCGCTTCTAAATCATTGGCCGCGTCAATCAGGCGATCGACGGATTGGGTGACGCGGCGCGATAGCAGCAGCGAGGCCAACATGCCCAGCGTCAGCATTGCTGCCGATAGCGTGGCCACCCGTCGCAAATCGCGGCGCATGGCCAAATGCACCGATTCAGTGGACAGGTAAACGAGTGTCGCCCCACTGACTGAGCTATCGGGCTCCATCACCGGGGCGATCACCTTGAGCAACGGCCCCTCCAAAAAGGTATAGACTTCGCCAGAATCAATCACTTTCTGCAGCATCAGGCGATCGCGCGAACTCAGGCTGGCGGTATTGGCATTGCTCGACATCACAGCGCGGGCACGATTTGTGAGGTCGCGATCGACAATCCGCACGGCCACGACCGCATTCCCATCCACCAGTTCGTTGGCAAGACGCTGCATTCCCACCTGCTGCCGCAGCTGTTGCAGCAGGTTCACTTCTACCCCAACTTGCACAATCCGAGGCTGGTCGATGCCACCCACACCCGCATACTTAAAGATTCGGTTGTCCACTTCGCGTTTGCGAGAGTCTTGTACCACAGACGGGCGATCGCCCGTGAGCAACGGCCAAAATGCACTGGCTTGGGGTTGTTCTGCCGGGTCAGGGCTAAAGGTAAAGTCAATGCTGGGAATGGTGCGGATTTGGGCATAGCCGGTTTCATCAGTGACCCAAATTTCGTCGATGGTGCTGGTGGCGGTGATTTGCCGCAGGCGCTCGCTGATCTCGTCAGGCGAGAGCCCGGCCTCTTGGGCGATCGCCACAAAATGGCTGGTCAGCGTCGCCTGGGCCAGCATTTGTTCCCCAATTAAATCATCCACATTTTGTGGAACCTGCTCAACAAACCGGGTCATCCGCGCCAAAAACTGCGCCAGCATCACCCCATCTCGCTCAGTTTTGGCCAAGATCGACTGCCGTGTGCCCAACACCAGCACCCCCGTTGTCAAGGCAACAGTTCCCACTAAGAGAGACACAATATGAACCAAAATGCGGGTGCGAAGCTTCATAACCGTTCGAATCCTGGAAATGGGACTGATGAGGCAGAGTAAAGGGGCAGGGCTAATCTGGAGACACCGCAGGGCTGGTGCCGGGTTTGAGAATTAGAGCGGGGATAGAGTGCGTGAGTGATTGGCTCTGCTGAGGCTGCTGCTGCAACCACTGTTCCAGCCGACCGTTGAGCCGCGACTGATCGGCGGGGGTTAGGTCGCGGTGGGCGATCGCCAAAATGGACTGTTGCCCCGCCGCCGCCTGAAACTGCTCAAGCTGCTGAAAGCCATCTTTCCCTAACGACAGGAGATCTAACACCACGGCTCGCGGAGGATGGGCGATCGCTGCCGCCAGCGCCACCTCGAAATCCGCTGTTGCCACCACTTCCCAACCCGCCTGCTGCCACTGCTGCGCCAAAGCACAGCGGAGATTGGCATCCCCATGCAGAAGCAACACCCGCAGGTTTTCGGGAGCTTCGAGGCCCTCTGAAGCGCTAGCAGAGAATGCAGCAGCAGTCGCATCGTCTGCAGGCGCCAGTGACGCAGACGGGGGTGACGTAGACATGGCTGCCAGGGGCAACCGCCGTAGCAACTGCTCAATCTGCTGAGCATCGCTAGGCTGGGTTGCCACTTCTACCCAGCCCACCAGATATCCCGAGGGGGTGGCGCCTGCTTTTGTTGCCATCATCATCACGGGAATATCAGCCAGATCGGGCTCGGCCTTGAGGGTTGCCAGCACACCCCAGCCATCCAGTCCTGGCATGAGCAAGTCCAGCACGATCCAGTCGGGGCGCAAATCACGCGCCAGCCGCAGCCCTTCTTGCCCGCTCCAAGCTGTAATCACGCGACAGCCCTGCTGGTTTAACTGATGCACCATCCAGTCCCGCACGGCACGGTCATTATCGATCACTAGAACTAGGCCAGCGGTCGCGTCTGCATGCGGCTGCATCGGCTCTCGCCGAGCGGTGGAGATTTGCGGCAGATCGACCGGGAGGGTGAGGGCAAACCGAGTCCCTTGCTGGGGGGCGCTCTCGACCGTCAGCCGCCCTCCTAGCAGTTCGCTATAGCGATAGCTGATGGCCAACCCCAGCCCCGTTCCCCCATAGCGCCGCGTTTTAGAATCATCGGCTTGGGTAAACGCTTGAAAAATGCGCTGCTGCTGCTCAGGAGGAATGCCGATCCCTGTATCAGTTACCCCAAAAGTGATGTGGGAGGGTTGAGACTGGGGGGCGGCGGCGGGGGAGATAGGCGGATCTACCGTTACGGTGATGGTGCCGCTATGGGTAAATTTGGCCGCGTTGCTCAGCAAGTTGAGCAAGACTTGGCGCACCTTTGTCCAGTCGGTGTGCAGGGTGAGGGGCGCTGCAGCATCAGAATCAGGGCTGTGGATAATCAGACGGTTGCCGTTGGCCACGATCAACGGCTGCACCTGCTGCACCACATCGTCGAGCAGCGCTGCAACGGCAAAGGTGGTCGGTGTAATGTCTACCCGACCGGCTTCTAGCTTCGAAATATCGAGAATGTCGTTGACGATGCCGAGCAGGTGTTTCCCGGATTGGCGGATTTTTTGCAAATCGGGCACGAGGCTCCCACAACCTTCGGCTTCGACGTCTTCTTGCAGCATTTCGCTGTAGCCAATGATGGCATTGAGCGGCGTGCGCAGTTCGTGGCTCATGTTGGCCAGAAAGATACTTTTGGCGCGATTGGCGGTTTCGGCGGCGGCTTTTTCGGCTTCGAGCTGGCGCAAGTAGGCTTGCTCTTGATCGCGCAGCCACTTGCGCTCTAGGCAGGCCGTGACGCGCGCGTTGAGCAAGACAGGGTTAAGCGGTTTTACCAGATAGTCTTCGGCACCGAGTTCGATGCAGCGGACGACACCCTCCAAATCATCCGCTGCAGAAATCACCAAGATGGGGATGCGGAGCTGGTTAGCATCTCCACGAATGGCTTCGAGCACTTGGTAGCCGTTCATTTTAGGCATAATGATGTCAAGTAACATCAGGTCAAAGGCGTGGGTGCGAAACAGTTCTAGTGCTTCGGGCCCAGATTGGGCGATCGCCACTGATTCCACCAAGGGGCGCAGCTGTCGCGACACATACAGCCCCATCGCTGGATCATCATCTACCACCAGTACGCTGCCCCATCCCGGCTGCATCACTGTGCCTCCCCTGTTTTGGCTCGCCGATGGCGGATACAGGTTAATACTAAGTCATGCACCTCGCGCAGTAGATCATCGCAACTGTGGGCGTCTTTTTGCAGAATTTGCTCCACGTAGCCGTTGAGGTGCAGGTGGTCTGCGGGGGTGAGGTTGAGGGCAGTGACGACGACAATCGGGAGCGATCGCCAGTCTGGGTTGTGGCGCAGCGCTGCGATGAACTGAAATCCGTCCATTTCGGGCATCATCAAATCCAGCAAAATTAAATCGGGCGTTGCAACAGCCACTTGCTCTAGCCCCACGCGTCCGTTTTCTGCTTCGGCCACGGCCCAGCCTTCGCGCTCCAGCATTCGTCGAAACATGACGCGGATGGTGGGGTCGTCTTCGACCAAGAGCACCTGACCGGCTCTGTCGAGTGTGTTAGACGTTGCAGGCCGGTACTGCCGCAGCAGCGTGGTGAGGCGGCGATAGTCTACCGGCTTTGTGAGATAGTCGGCAGCACCCAAGGCAAAGCCTTTGTTCTTATCATCCACAATGGTCATCACCACAACGGGAATATCGGCCAACTCGGGGTCGGTCTTAAACGCAGACAGCACGGACCACCCATTCATGGTGGGCATCAGCACATCTAGGGTAATGGCGTCGGGGCGTAGCTCTCGGGCTAGCTGCAGTCCCTCCTCCCCATCTGCCGCTGTTTCAACATGAAAGCCTTCGCGCATGAGGTAGCGCTGCATCAGGTCGCGCACGGCGGGGTCGTCATCAATTACCAGAACCGTGCTGCCGTGGGCGATCGCCTGCCTCGATTCTTGGTACTGCACTGCACTCCCGTGGCCTTGGGTCATCTGCTCCAGATCACGCTGGGTGTCGGCCACATTCATCGGCAGCCAAATGGTAAAGATGCTACCTTGCCCGGCTTCGCTGGTTACGGTGATATCGCCGCCCATCATCTGACAAAAGCGGCGGCTGATCGCCAGCCCTAGCCCTGTGCCCCCATACTTGCGAGTGGTCGAGGCATCGGCTTGACTAAAGGCCTGAAATACCTTCTGCATCTGGGCCTCTGTCATGCCAATACCCGTATCAGACACGCGAAAGCCAATATAGGCTGGGGAATGGGAGAGGGGGAGTGAGGACGGAGAGAGGAGGGCATGCGGATAGGCCGTGGACGGCAACACCGTTAGGGTGATGGTGCCTCGTTCGGTGAATTTAGCCGCGTTGCTCAGTAGGTTGAGCAGAGATTGCCGCACCTTCGTGAGATCGGCATGCACCATCCCTACATCAGGGGAGCATTCAATCACAAAGGAGTTATGGTTTTTGTCCATTGCAGGCTGGATAGTCGCTTGCACCTCATACACGAGTTGAGACACTTCAAAGGTTTCGAGATAGACTTCCATCTTCCCGGCTTCAATTTTGGAAATATCGAGAATGTCATTAATCAGCGACAGCAGGTGCTTGCCCGCGCCGCGAATTTTCTCCAAATCCGGCACGATATTGCTATAGCCCAGGTCATCTGCATCTTCTTGCAGCATTTCGCTATAGCCGATGATGGCGTTGAGCGGCGTCCGCAACTCGTGGCTCATGTTGGCCAAAAACTGGCTCTTGGCGCGGTTAGCGTCTTCGGCCGCTTCTTTGCTGTTGCGCAGAGCTTCTTCGGCCTGCTTGCGATCGCTGATATCCCGCTGCACAGAAATCCAATGGGTGTGGGTATAAGCGTCGTCTGCCACCGGAATCATCTCAAACTCCATCCAGAATTCAGAGCCGTCTTTGCGATAGCCCACCATCTCGGCCTGGAGGGGCTGCAGCCGGGTCAGCGCTGACTGAATGCGGAAAATTTCAGTGGGGCTGGTGTTCTCGCCGAGTAAAAAGTTGGGCGATCGCCCCATTACGTCTTCCAAGGTGTAGCCCGTCATCCGGGTAAAGGCGGCGTTGACATAGGCAATCTGCAAGCGCAGGGACGGGTCTGACGCGATTTCTGTAATCATCACCGCGTCGCCCGTGTTTACCACCACCGACTCCAGCAGGCGCAGGCGTTCTTCTTGACGACGGCGATCGCTAATGTCAAAAATCACCCCATCTAGGCAGATCACCTGCCCCTGCTCATCCAAGATGCCGCGTCCTTTTTCGTAGAGCCAACGGATATTGCCGTCGGCATGGCGAATGCGATATTCCAGGCTATAGGATCGGTTCTCATCTAGCGCTCGGGTAATTTCTTCAGTGACGTAGTCGCTATCTTCTAGCACGATGATGCTGGCATAGGTCAGGTCGTGGTTATTGATAAACGCGCTAGCCGGATAGCCCGTAATCTGCTCAACCGGGTCACTAATAAACTCCATCGTCCAATCTTCGTCAAACGCGCAGCGGTATACCGCCCCCGAAATGTTTGACAATAGCGAGCGAAATCGCTCTTCGCGCTCGCGGAGCGCCTGATTCGCCAGCCGTCGCTGCGTAATGTCTTGCACAATATACACAAGCCCGCCGTCATCTAGCGCGGTCAACGAGACCTGTTGAGGAAAAGTGCTGCCATCCTGCCGTAGCCCTTCGGCTTCGCCACTCCAGCTGCCCTGCTGGGCAAACTGGGGCATCACCTCCGTCTGAAAGCGCTGTAACTGCTGGGCATCGTAAAGCAGCGTCCAAGATTTGCCAATGAGTGCGGCAGGGTCTTCATAGCCATACACCTCTGCATGCACACGATTCATATAAATAAATTCGCCTGCTGCATTTAAGATGCCAATCCCGGTTCCCGATGCTTCGATTGCCGTCAACTGACGGCACATGGTTTGCTCCGCTTCTTTGCGGCGGGTGATGTCTTCCACAGTGCCCTCGTAGTAGAGAAATTGCCCATCCGCATCTCGAACCGCAATGGCTTGCTCAGCAATCCACACCACTTGGCCATCGCGACGATAGACCTGAGACTCAAACTCGACGACCGCACCCGTTTCTTTCATTAAGGTAACGAACTCCTGCCGCCGCTGCGGGTTGACATAGAGCTGTTCCTGAATGTTGAGGAGAGCGGCCATCATGGCCTCAGGCGACTCGTAGCCATAGATGGCTGCCAGTGATGCATTAACGCTGAGATATTGCCCATCAACAGTGGTTTGAAAAATTCCAGTCACGGCATTTTCAAAGAGGCGGCGATATTTCTCTTCAGCGCAATGATGAGACATTTCGAGTGTTTCCAGGAAAAGGGCAACGAATCAGGACTAATAGGACTGATATAAGACAACTCAGCGCACCCTGAGACGCTTGAGCGGAGATAGGCAATGGCGAGATGGTTTCTATCTCTTCTCGAAGGTTGCACAGCCAAACTGTCATCGAAAATCATCCTTAGAACCTAGACAGGCTCGATCAAGACAGGCTGTGGCCAATGCAGGGGTTGGGCGTCGCTCCCTCAACCCATTTCTCGACAAGGTTTTCCCTGACGGATTAAACGGCTGGTTAAGTTAGGGTTTTCTGGGGCAGAAATTGTCTACGGGAGCTGCCTGTGGTTTCAGAATGCCCAAATCCTCGGTATTCTCAACGAGAGAGACGGTAAGGATTGGGGGCTGAGAATTCTCTGGGGGAGAGTGGCCATTCAGCCCTCTTAACTAGATTCTTCAATCCTCTAAATCCGAAAGGCTTGGTTGCGGTTGCATACCCTTAAGGGTGGGAGAGTGTCATGTGGAGATTTTCAAATGCTGAGCCCTGGGTTTGGGGTGTCCGCACCTATTTAATGGGGGTGCTCAATGTGACGCCTGACAGCTTTAGCGATGGGGGTGACTTTGCAGTGCTAGAGGCGGCGATCGCCCAAGCGCACCATCTAGTGAGCAACGGAGCCGACTTGCTAGATGTAGGCGGGGAATCTACACGGCCCAGTGCCGCTGCTGTGTCGTTAGACGACGAAATGCAGCGGGTCATTCCCGTGATTCAGGCAATCCGCCAGGGCACGGCCCAGTTCCCGCCGCTGACGACGCCCATTTCGATTGATACCACCAAGGCGGCGATCGCCCGAGCAGCGGTTCACGTGGGCGCAAACATCGTCAATGATGTGTCGGGGGCCACCTATGATCCAGACATGCTGACGGTAGTGGCAGAGATGGGCGTTCCTCTGGTGCTGATGCATTTGCGAGGCACCCCAAAAACCATGCAGCAGCTCACCGATTATGGCGATGTGGTGCAAGAGGTAGGTGAGTTTTTGCAACAGCGAATTGAGGCGGCGATCGCCGCAGGCGTTGCCCCTGATCACATTGCCATTGACCCTGGCATCGGGTTTGCCAAGACTCCGCTGCAAAGCTTAGAGTTGCTGCGTCGGTTGCCAGAACTCAAGGCACTAGGCTATCCGGTGCTGGTCGGCGTGTCGCGCAAAAGCTTTATCGGCAAGGTGCTAGACCAACCTGACCCTAAACAACGTCTGTGGGGAACAGCCGCAGCCTGTACGGGGGCGATCGCCGCTGGAGCCGATATGCTACGCGTCCACGATCTACCACAGCTCTGGGATGTGGCGCGGGTTGCCGATGCCATCTGGCGGCCTAGGTTCTAGTTGACACCCCCTTCAAAGCCTAAAGCCTAGAGGGAGTTATTCCCTCTAGGCTCTAATGCGACCCGAGATATATGTGTTAGTCGCTATCAATTGCTAACGGTTCGAGTCGCTGACCCATAGCAAGACGCCCTTGCAGCGGCATGATGTAGGGCTGTCGCCATGCCTTAAACTCACGATAGAGTCGCGAGACTAGGCGTTTGCGGCCTCGGTCGTCACTCCATTGCCGCCAACCTTATCGACAGTGCGGCGTGACTTGAGCGATCGCACCTGCTGCACCAGCAGTGGCGATAGTTCTGATATCAGCAGCGAAACCAGCAGAGCATCGTCAAGCTGCCCCACTAGGGGAATCGCATCGGGCAAAATATCCAGAGGGTTCACTAAGTAAGCCAGTGCACCCGCCAGCACCCACCAGCGGTGTTTGGGGTGAGCCAGCAGTTTACGTAAAAGTTGATAGAGAGGGCGAGCAAAAAATTTCATGGGTAGTCCACACACAACACCTTCGATCATCGCGGATTAGCGGGGGTGGCTGACCGTTGAGCAGGTGTGGATCACATCCCCAACGCAGGTGTGGAAAGCCTCCTGCACAAATGGCTGCAAGTCCTGAGAGGAGAAGGAGCGATCGCTCCTCTCCCTCTCAAACCCAACTCAGCCCGATTTACAGCCGATTTAAACCAGTCAACAAATTTTAGAAGAGCTTCATTGGGCCAAAATCGTCCAATCTTCTGAGGATGCTGCACGATGGGCATACACCCTATTGACCAACGCCATTTTCTACCTGTTAAACTTGCATTCCGATCCATCATTCCCTACCATCAGCGTAGATCTCGGTTGTGGCACAGCGCCGCAGGCTCCACCGGTCAAACCCAACAATTGATCTTGTGCATGAGGGTCAGCGACTCCGTCTCTAGGCGCCTCGCCAGCAAGCCTGTTGCACGCTGCTGCTGAGTAGTGTCATTTGTCCGCTTCTCCCGTAGGCTGCACCTGTCGTCAACTTTTTCTATCCTTTTCCAGGAATCTTCGCCATGAGTAATGTCTCCTTCCCTATCGACCTCAGTGCCTACAAAACCGTCACCCTAGACGCTGCTACGCCCACCCTCACCGATGAGCAGCGCAGCGCTTTAACTGCCAACATTCAGCTTTGTCGAGATGCGCTAGTCTTCTTCACCTCTACAGGTGCAGCACATGGCGTCGGCGGGCACACAGGCGGCCCCTACGACACCGTCCCGGAAGTGATGATTCTTGATGCGCTCTTCCGCAGCCATCCTGACCAGTTTGTGCCCATCTTCTTTGATGAAGCGGGGCACCGGGTCGGCACGCAGTACTTGATCTCTGTTTTGCGGGGGCATATGCCTGCTGAGCACTTGATGCAATACCGCATGCCCCATGCCAAACTGCCCGGGCATCCCGAGCTCCGCCTGACCCCAGGTGTAGAATTTAGCTCGGGACGGTTAGGTCATATGTGGCCCTATGTCAACGGGGTAGCGCTAGCAAATCCTGGTAAAACCGTCTTCTGCTTGGGCTCTGATGGGTCGCAGCAAGAGGGCAACGATGCCGAAGCCGCGCGCCTTGCCGTGGCTCAGCACATCAATGTCAAGCTGATTATTGATGATAACGATGTCACCATTGCCGGACATCCTTCCAAGTACTTGCCAGGCTATAGCGTTAAGCAAACCCTAGAAGGGCATGGCTTGAAGGTGTTGGAAGTGAATGGCGAAGATATCGATGCGCTGTATGCCGCTATCTGCGAAGCCATTAACACCCCAGGCCCCATGGCCATCATTTGTAAGCGACCCATGTGCCCCGGCATCGAAGGGCTAGAAGGCTCAAACCATGGGCATGACGTCATTTCGGTGAAGATGGCGCTGCAATACCTCGAGTCTAAGGGGCACACTGCCGCCGTGGACTACTTGAAAGCAATCAAAAAGCCCAGCAATCCCGATACGTTCCTCGGCATTAGTGAGACCTGGGACTCTAACCGCAACGTGTTTGGCGATGCAGTCAACAGCGCTCTGAGCCAAATGAGCGAAGCCGATCGCAAGGCCAAGGTGCTCGTGATTGACAGCGACCTAGAAGGCTCCTGCGGGCTGAAGAAAATCCATGATGCTTATCCAGAGGTGTTTATCCCTTCTGGAATTATGGAGCGGGGCAACTTGTCTGCGGCTGCGGGCTTTGGCATGCAAGAAGGCAAACAGGGAATTTTCGCCACGTTTGCAGCCTTTTTGGAAATGTGTATTTCTGAGATTACGATGGCGCGGCTGAACTTCTCCAACCTGCTCTGTCACTTCTCTCACTCGGGCATTGATGATATGGCCGATA
Source organism: Elainellales cyanobacterium (assembly GCA_041742695.1). GTDB lineage: Bacteria > Cyanobacteriota > Cyanobacteriia > Elainellales > Elainellaceae > Kaiparowitsia. Next base: position 17,737 of record JBGTOF010000001.1, read on the forward strand.
ACACCTGTCACTTTGGCATCAACAATTTCTTTGCGGATAACGGGTTGGATGACGCCTATGACACCAAGCTCTACTTCCCCGCTGATGCAAACCAGATGCGAGCTGTAGTGGCGGCAATCTTCCATGATCCGGGACTGCGGTTCATCTTTTCTACTCGGTCAAAAACGCCGATTTTGCTCGACAGCGCGGGTCAGGAACTGTATGGCGAAGGCTATCGCTTTACACCTGGTAAGGATGAGGTGGTACGTGAAGGGACAGCAGGCTATATTGTCAGCTTTGGCGACGCCTTGTATCGGTCGCTAGATGCAGTGGAGCGGCTGAAGCAAGAGGGGCTGGATGTAGGTCTGATCAACAAGCCCACGCTAAACGTGGTCGATGAAGAGACGATGGCGCTAGTAGGTAAGGCTCCTTTTGTGCTGACGGTAGAGTGCTTTAACCGAAAAACAGGGTTGGGTAGCCGATTTGGCTCTTGGCTGCTAGAACGGGGCTATACGCCGAAGTTTGGTTATTTGGGCACTCACCAAGAGGGAAGTGGGGGACTGTGGGAGCAGTTCCCGCATCAGGGGCTCGACCCAGCAGGAATTATGGCCAAGGCTAAGTCACTCGCGGGTTAGTCGTTAGCGGTCACGCAGTTGGGAGAACTTGCGTAGAACTTGCAGTGTTTGCTGGGGCGATTGCACGACTCGCCCCAGCAATTTCATTAAGTAAGTTTATTAGTAAGTTTGATAAGACCTACAGTCTCAGAATGGCTTCAGAACAGACTCAATTCGGCGGCTCACCTGTTGTTCTGCTGCTTCATCAGGTGCATCATCGTCAGGGCGACTTTGCAACAAGGCAAACATAGCAGATGCCGCCACCATGACAACGGTGACCATTGATACGAGCTGGAGCATGATGCTGTAGCGCATGGGTTTAATCTCACATACTGCTTAATTGACCACCAATTAAATGGCCTATACGGCTTGAGAAGTGGAGAGTTTCGTAAGATTATGCTTGTACATTAGCTTCGACACGCGAACGGTGATGAGGATGGATTAGCGCAGGTCTTTTTTTCAGAACCCATACAGAGAGAGGGTTCTTCAAAAAAGA